>DATCJB010000063.1:0-6603 GCA_036507455.1 Patescibacteria group bacterium
GTTCATTCCTCCCGAATTACGCGAAGATAACGGGGAGATCGAAGCGGCGCAAAAACACAATTTACCAAAACTCGTTGAATTAAAGGATATTAAGGGTGACTTGCATCTTCACTCTTCCTTTGATATCCAAACCAGCCACGATTTGGGAGCAAATTCAATAAAAGAAATTGCCCAAAAAGCTTTAGATTTAGGGTATGAATATATTGGTATATCAGATCACAATCCGGCTTTCCAAACTCATAGTCCAAAACAGATGGTTGAGCTAATCAAATACAGAAATCAGGAGATTGACCGTGTAAATAAACTCCTCATAAACAAGCTTAGAGTATTAAAGTTACTCGAAATTGATATTCAGCCTGAAGGAACACTTTCTGTACCCAATGATGTGCTTGATGAACTTGACGGAGCGTTGGTTTCAATTCACTCCAGCTTCAGACAATCAAAGGATCTTATGACAAAAAGGATTTTAAGGGGGCTTGAACATCCAAAAGCGATTATTCTTTCCCACCCGACGGCGAGGTTACTCAAAGAACGTGAAGGAATTGAAGCTGATTGGGAAAAAATATTTGAATTTTGCAAAAAAAACAAAAAAACTATGGAGATTAATGCATATCCTACGAGGCTTGATTTAACCGACACTTTGGTTAAAGATGCCGTGAAAATTGGTGTGAAAATGATTATTGACACTGATGCTCACGCTAATGATCAAATGGACAATATGTTTTATGGTGTGGCAGTTGCCAGAAGAGGATGGGCAACAAAATCGGATATAATCAATACGTTATCAACGGTTGACTTTTTGAAATACATTGGGGTACGATACTAGCGATGAGTACAGGCGTTATTTTAGTAGTTGTTATTGCAGCAGTTTTACTATTTTTGTTATTCCTTTACAATTCTTTGATTCGTGCCCGAATTCGGGTAAAAGAAGCCTGGAGCGGGATAGATGTTCAACTCAAACGTCGGGCAGATTTAATTCCAAATTTGGTCGAAAGCGTTAAAGGTTACGCCAAGCACGAAAAGAGCGTTTTTGAAAATGTAACTAATGCCCGGGCTGCAATGATTGGTGCAACCGGCCCGGCTCAAAAAGCCGCTGCTGACAATATGCTCACCGGTGCTTTGAAAAGCTTGTTTGCAATTGCTGAGAATTACCCTCAACTTAGGGCTAGTGAAAATTTCAAACAGCTTCAGGATGAGCTTTCCGACACGGAAACTAAAGTTGCTGCATCGAGGCAGTTTTATAACACGGTTGTGTTGGACTTCAACACAAAAATTCAGGTTTTCCCTAATTCAATTTTTGCAAGTATGCTTGGTTTTAAAACCGAAGAATTCTTCGAAGCCGACACCGAATCGAAAAAAGAAGTTAAAGTCAAATTCTAGTTTCCTCTTTGACTAGCTTAATCTAAATGGTTGAATTGAAAGTTGAAAACCCGACCCCTGAAGGTTTAGGAGAACTTCAAGCAAGATTCGCTATTCATTTATTAAATAACGACTTAGTTAAGTTTGGTGATTTTAAACACAATATTCACCGTGATCATCCGGAGGCTCCACCATCGCCGGTTTATTTGGAAATTAGGTCAATAAGAAGTTTATTTAACACAAAAAAACTTTCTGTTGATTTGATGCAGGAAACGATTAAACCTTTAAAGTTTGAAATGCTGGCTGATGTTCCGACTGCCGTTACCCCGCTTGTTTCGACGCTTTCGGATCGATTGGAGATTCCTCACATTACCCCAAGACCGGACAAAAATCAAATAGATGGTTTTGTTAGAATGCTGGAGGGTCGAACGGCAATCTTGTTTGATGACCTCGTGTCGGGTGGAGGGTCAATATTAAAAGTTTTGGAATTATTGGAAAAGTTTGCAATAAAAGTAAGAGATATTTTTGTTTTTGTGGATAGACAACACGGTGGAAAACAGATTTTGGAAGAGAAAGGCTACAAATTGCACTCGGCAGCGAATTTGTCTCAGATGTTAGATTTATATTTGCGAAAAGGCAGAATTAAAGAAGATCTTTATCGGGAAACAAATGAAAAGTTGGCCAAACTGACAGAATTTTATCAGTCTCTGTGTTAATTTGAGTTGAAAATTACTTTTTTGAGTGGTATAAAGTAGATCAAATGGTAAAGAGGGAGAGAGAAGATTTTCAAGAAAGAGCCAAGTGGCAGGGTCTGATGAGAGAATTTAAAGTCTATGCTTTAGAAATGGCAGATGGTAGCAACGAAGCTCTCTTTTCACTTCTAGGGTTAATTACTGGTAGATATCAAGACAGTGTCCCCATTAATTTAGCAGAAGCATCAAAGTACCTGGTAGACGAGAGTTTGTTATCTTTGCAATTGGCTAAATTTTATTTAGGAGAATTTAAGCAAAACTTTGCTGATTTTAATCGTCTCGATGAACTGGTAGTTTCAGATTATTTTCGGAATTATGTAAGTGAGTTAGGATCAGCTTTTAGCGGAATTATTGATAGAGATAGTCGTGCTATATACAAACTAACTAATGCCACAGTATCTTTCCAAAAAGTGCTTGATGTTGCTGAAGAAATGCTAGTTGCCGGCAGGACCCGTTAAATCCGGCTTAACTTCCTGAACTTCAATTTTTCTGCCGTATCTTTCTGCAGAAACTCTCACGACCTTTTGTCTGTTTTGAGTTACCGATTTTGGCAAAGGGAGAGTATAAGCGATGAATGGGCGGGTGGCCAAATTGTCTATCGACATTTTGGCAACGATTTGAAAATTGGACAAAGCAGTCATATCTGCCTCCGAATAAACTTCGCCAAATTCCCTGGACATTACTTTGGCGTCTTCGGCACCGACTGCAAACGAAACAATCGTTCCGACGTTGCCTAAAATTGCGTTTAAAATTTCTTCGTCAACCTGGGCAAGGTATTGGTTGGCAACGACTAAATTGAGCCTGTATTTACGCGCTTCTGATAAAATTTTAATAAACGAAGTTGTTGCAAAATTTTGAAATTCATCAACGTAAAGATAAAAATCTTTCCGGTCATTTTCCGGGACGTTGATCCGCCCCATTGCGGCCAGTTGAATTTGGGTAATTAACATCGAGCCCAAAAGTGCTGAATTGTCTTCTCCTAACTTTCCTTGTGATAAATTAACCAATAAAATCTTTCCGGAATCTAAAATTTCGCGCAGGTTTATCGTGCTTTTTGGATGGCCGACGATATTTCTTATGGTTTTGGTCGATAAAAATTGTCCGACTTTGTTTTGGATCGGTGAAATTGACTCGGCGCGCAGTTTATCGGGCATTTTTTCAAATTCCAAAGTCCAAAAATTCTTCAACACTTCGTCGTCTAATTTTTCAACAACCCTTCGCCGATAGTTTGAGTCGGCAAGTAAACTTAAAATATCCAAAAAAGTCGAGTCTTTCATCTCAAGTAGCGTCAAAACGCAGTTACGCAATATATACTCCAGTCTTGGTCCCCAGGAATTGCCGTATAATTTGTGGAAGACCGAAACAATAGCCGAGGACACTAATTCTTTTTGGGCGGGGTCGTGGACCTCCAAAGGGTTTAGGACAAAAGGTCTTTCGGTGTTTGAAGGATCCAAATAAACTACATCATTGACTCTAAATGATGGAATAAAATCAAGTAAAGTTTCACTAAGATCGCCGTGGGGGTCAATTACCGCAAATCCTTCTTTTTTGCGCATGTCATCAATTGCCATATTGGCAATTAAGGTCGATTTACCGGTTCCGGTTTTTCCGACGACGTACAAGTGTCTTCGGCGGTCATTACGTTTGACTCCAAAGTTGACGGTCTGGTTTTTATAGTCGGTTTTGGCAAAAAAATTTATCTGATCTTTGTCCGGTGAAAGTGCGGTTGGTAAATTTTCCGGAGCTTCGCCTACGTGAGTCTTTCCCCAGGCTATGTTAGCCAGAAGCAAATTATTTCCCGGAAGGTGCCAAATTGTAGCCAGTTCGTTAATGTTTAATATTTGGTTTCTTGAAGCAAAACCGCCCTCCCGGGCAAAGATTGCTTTGAAAAATTTTTTCTTTTGCCAGGAACGCGGGGGTTTATAGACAAAAAAGTTACCGTCACCGGAGGCAAATCCTCCGAATGAGCCAATTAGATTTTGCAAAATGGCTTTGGATCCCAATACGTCCGAGCTTCCCGCAAGCAGTCTGATTTTAGCTGAAAGTCCCGGCTGGGAAAGTTTATCTTCAACTCCTTTAACGTCAAAGAGCTTTTCTTCGGCGGATAACATTGCGATGCCTTTACGCCTCCAGCTTCCCCCGGCGGGGGTGACAATTACCTGGATGGCAAGTCTTTCATTTTCTTTGAGTTTTGAAAAAACACCCAAAACGCTCGTTAACGGATCGGTTTCCTTAAATTCCTGATAAGTCCGAATCGATAAATAATTCCAATTTCCCAATTTCAATTGACCGCTTGCCAGAATTGAATCTGTCGGCCAGCTTTGAAGGTAGTCCTGAACCTCCTCAATTTTTGATTTGGGATATTGGGCGGAAATCAAACTTTCCAAATAACCTTTGAGTTCTTTGGGAACAACGACAAAAAATCTAATTCTTTGATTGATTCCCGCGATTTCAAAACTTACAGTTTTTTCCTTACCGCGAAGTCTGTCTAAAAAAGAACTTCTCAATATATTTGCCAGGGAAGCAAATAATTGTGCTGCTGCTTCGGGAGTTTCTTCAGAATCACGTGCAGGTTTTATTTCAAGAACAGTTTTGCCCAACATAATACTTTTGTAATTTTATCATAGCGAAGGTGTATCTTGTTGCTTCAAACCGGCTTTGATACAATTACTCGCATAATGACGGCTTACACTCAAATCGGATCTAACCGTTTAAAAACCTGGATAATTATGTTGGGTTTTGGAGCTTTTATCACGGCTTTGGTTTACATTTTTGGTATGGCTTTGGGGATGGATGGCCCAAGCGCATTGGGATTTTCAGGTTTTGCCTTAATCTTTGCGGGTTTGATGAACTTTTTTAGTTATTACAATAGTGATAAATTGGTGATGTTGATTTCCGGTGCCAGGCAAATCCAAAAAAAAGACAATCCGACACTTTTTAATATTGTCGAAAACTTATCGATTGCCGGAGGTCTCCCGAATCCGAAAGTTTATATAATCGAAGATTCAGCTCCCAACGCATTTGCTACCGGTCGCGATCCAAAGCACGCTTCAATTGCATTTACTGCCGGAATTTTACAAAAATTATCGAAACTTGAACTTGAAGGAGTGGCAGCTCACGAGTTATCCCACGTTGGTAATTTTGATACGAGGCTGATGACGATTGTTTCGATTTTAATCGGAACAGTGGCACTAATCGCCGATTTTTTTCTAAGAATCGGTTTGCATTCCCAAAGAGACAGAGACAGAAACAGCAGCACGGGAATTATTATGATTATTGCTTTAATTTTGGCTATTCTATCCCCGATTGTCGCCACTCTGATTCAGCTTGCGATTTCCAGAAAGCGGGAATTTTTAGCCGACGCAACCAGCGTACTTTTGACCCGCAACCCCGACAGTTTAGCTGACGCACTCTTAAAAATTTCAAACGACAAAGAACCTTTAGAAGCAGCTAATAAAGCAACGGCTCATCTTTATATCGTTAATCCCTTAAAAGGGCAAAAAGGCACAATTGGTTGGTTTGCAGGTTTATTCAATACCCACCCTTCGATTGAATCGAGGGTTAAGGCTTTAAGAAACATGTAGTCGATAGTTCATGGTTGATGGAAAGAAAGAATGAAATCAAACGATAAACAATTTACGATCAACGATAAGCGACCCAAAATAGATATTGATCACATTGCCAAACTTGCCAATTTGCATTTAACCAAAAGTGAAAAACAAAAATTTGAAGGTCAAATTGGGGATATTTTGGAATTTATAAATCAAATTCAAGAAATATCCCAAAAGTATAAGGAAGAGCTGGATGGGAAAAATTTGGATCAAATTACCGATCAGGACCTTCCAAGACCAAGTTTGGAAATTGATAAGGTCTTAGGTAATGCTCCCAAAGCCAAAGATAAATATTTTACAACAAAAGCGGTATTTTCAAATGATTGATAATTTAACGATTAAAAAGGCGCAGAATTTAGTTCTTGGGAAAAAGGCTAATTTTGAAGAAATCACAAAATACTATTTTGATCGGATTAAAAAATTTGATAAAAAGGTAAATTCTTTTTTGACCGTAACCGAAGACATTGCAATCGCAAGTTCAAAAAAAGCCCAAAATTTAATTACACAAAACTCCAGTCTCTTAACCGGAATTCCTGCGGCCATTAAGGATGTTTTTGTAACGGAAGGGGTTAGAACGACCGCTTCTTCAAAAATTCTGGAAAATTTCATTCCGCCTTACGATGCTACCGTAATTACAAAGTTAAAGGATAATAACTTTGTTTTACTTGGCAAAACAAACCACGACGAATTTGCAATGGGGGGATCAAGTGAAAACAGCGCATACGGTCCGGTAAGAAACCCGCTTAATCTTGAAATGATCCCCGGAGGATCATCAGGAGGTTCTGCTGCTGCTGTTGCGGCTGATTTTTGCGTCTTTGCTTTGGGAAGTGACACCGGCGGATCAATTAGACAGCCTGCCAGTATGTGCGGGGTTGTAGGTT
>DATCJB010000064.1:0-2998 GCA_036507455.1 Patescibacteria group bacterium
TTCGTTTGGACCTTCAGACAATGGTGAGGAAATTGACCCGGGAACGCAAAAGACTTCTCTGCCCTGTTCTATCGCAGAGTTTGCGGTAATCAAAGAACCGGAATCGCGGGCAGCTTCCGTTATTAAAACTCCAAGAGAAAATCCTGAAATTAACCGATTCCTTGAGGGAAAATTTCCCGGTAATGCCGGATACTCGGGCGGGTATTCGCAAAGAACCGCACCTTTCTGGATAATTTTGTAATACAAATTTTTATTATCCGGAGGGTAAATTTGATTAATTCCCGAACCCATAAACGCAATCGTTCTTCCTCCTGCTTCAATAGCGCTAGTATGCGCAACCGAATCGACACCCCTGGCCATTCCCGAAACAACCGTTAGTCCTGCCTGAACCGCACCGTAAACCATTTCTTCGGTAACGCTTCGGCCGTAACTGGTCATTTTTCTTGAACCGACAACCGCTAAAGATAAACGATCAGCCGGTTTTAAATTTCCACGGTAATAAATGAACGGAGGCGGATCAAAAATTTGTTTTAAATTTTCGGGATAATTTTCTTCAAAAAGTCCAACGACTTTAATTTCCTGTTTTTTTAAATTTTTAAGATTTTCAACCGGATCGATTTGGTTTCGAAGATTTTTAAAGTTTTCCAAAGTTTTAACATCTAACTTTAACTTTTCTAAGTTTTTTTCCTCCCAGACTTTTTGGGCGGATTTATATATTTTTAAAAGCCTTGCAAAATTCGCCGGACCGATCCCGTCAACTTGCGATAGTGTTACCCAATAAGCTAATTCGATTTGATCGGAATTCATAAGCCTTTCAGGGTGCAACCCTGTTATAGGATTGCTAGTCTATCGCCACCTCCTTAAGTTTTTCTTTTAAACCAACATCTGTCTTTTCAACAAAAGATTTATAAGAAAAATTTTCTTTATCTCTTTTAAAGAAATCAAGCACCGGCTTCGGGTTAATCCACTCTAATTGAGTACTCTCCAAATAAGAAGAATAACTGGAAAAAAGATATTTTTGCCAATTAGATGTCAATTCTTTCGGATTTAAATGAATATAGCGAGAGAGATGAATAAGTTGTTCATCAGAATCAATTAGAACAGCTTTATATATTCCCTGAAAAATTGTACCGGAGTTTTTGTATTTCTTATTGAAGTACATCGCATAACTTATACTTAGTGATCGCATTAATTTGACGATTCCTTTTTTATCTGACTGATAAATTAAAAAGTGAAAATGATTCGGCATCAAACAGTAAGCCAACAATCGAATTTTATCGAAAAATGAATAGGGAGAATTTTTATCCAAATACTTTTTCAGGTAATGAACAAAAACTTTATAATCTTCTTCGTCAAAAAAAATTTTTCTTTTTCCGGCACCTCGATTATAAATATGATAATAAGAATTCTCCAAGTAGATCTTAACTGAATTTTTAGCTGGCACAAGATCAGTGTAAAGTTAACACTAACATCACGTCAAGGGTGCAACCCTGTTATAGGGTTACAATTACTATTCCTAAGTTTCTAAAGCTTTTTTGGCGATGTCTTTTCGATATTGCATCCTTTTGAATTCTAAGGGGTTTTCAATTACTGAATATGACTTGTCAACTGCCACCTTTAATGTTGACCCTTTTCCAACAACACTTAAAATCCGACCACCCTTTGCGTAATATTGATACCCTCTTTTGTAAGTTTGAGAATGATAGACTTCTAAATCATCGACAGGATTTTTTATTATTTCAGTCAACCCCTTAATTGGAACCATAACGTTAGAGTAATTTGGATATTCTTTTGTTGCTAAAACAACACAAACTGCAAATTTTTCATCCCATAAAAGTTGAGCATTACCCAAATCGCCTCCAATACAAGCTTCAACAATATCAATTAAATCGGTTTTTAATAACGGTAATACTGCTTCAATCTCGGGGGAACCAAATCGAGTGTTAAATTCTATAACCTTAAACCCCTCCTTAGTTTTAAACAGTGCTGGATACAAAACTCCAGTAAATGGTTTCCCTAGCTCTCTCATCGCATCAATAGTTGGTTGAAGGATTTTTTTTCTTATTTGTTCTAACTCCGACTGATTTACAATATTCCACGCTGGGGCATATGCCCCCATCCCACCCGTATTCGGTCCTTTATCATCATCAAGAAGTCTTTTATTATCTCTCGAAGGGATCATTGGCAGTGCTGTTTTTCCATCACAAAATGCCATAATCGAAACTTCTTTACCTTCTAACTTTTCCTGAACAACTATGTATCTTTTTGAATCCTCTGGAATTGTTTGATCATTAAAAAGTTCATCAATTGCTTCTAGAGCTTGATCATAACTGGAGCAAACCCAAACGCCTTTACCACCCGCCAAACCATCGGCTTTAATCACGCACTGTCCATTTAATTCAGTGATATATCCCAGCATATATGACATCTCCCACGGCCCAAACACTTGTCCCTTAGCGTGGGGAATATTATATTTCTCCAAAAAACCTTGAGCCCAGCCTTTACTCCACTCCAATTTAGCTGTATCTTTTGTAGGCCCAAAAATTGGAACCTTAAGCTCTTGTACACTATTAACAACACCTTTTTCCAATAACACTTCCGGCCCAACAATAACCAGGCGATCACTCCTTATTAATTGGATAGTCTCTTTTAGATAATTAGAGAAGTTGGTTGTTGAATTGTTAATTCCCAAATCTAAAGTTCCACCAGTCCCCGGAAAAAAATGTAAGTTAATAAATTCACCACGGTCTTTTCTAATTTTTGCACCTATTGCGTGTTCTCTTGCCCGATCGCCTAAAATGTAAACTTCCTTATTCATAACTTACAACTTCTTAGTCTCACCTAAAATACCAATCCAAAATTTCGCGGGCAACCGGTCCGGCGACGGACGATCCTTCACCGGCTTTTTCAACCAATATTGTCAAAACAATTTGCGGATCGTCAAATGGAGCATAAACCGTAAACCAGGCGTGAGGGTCAAAAGGTGCAAATTCGGCTG
>DATCJB010000065.1:0-4198 GCA_036507455.1 Patescibacteria group bacterium
GTGTTATTTTGAGTCTGTGCGCCTGAAACGTCATTTTGAACGGGAACAGACTGGTCGGCTTGCACATTTGCATCGCTTGATGGATTATTTGGGGAAGTGTCGTTTACGTCGGGTTCACGCTGAGTATTATCAATGGGTTCACCCTGAGTATTATCGAAGGGTTTATCCTGAACATTAGTGAAGGACATTAAATTAACTTTATCAATGAAATTATCCAGTAGTCAAATTGGTAATAATTTTATGTTATTTCAATAGCTTTAAATGATATATAACCTTCAGGGGTTTGTTGTGAATCTGATATATATCAGATTGCGCTCATGCGCAATGCTGATATATACTTTAGCCAAATCCAAAATTGAATTAAGTTTTAAAGCACTCATATGCCGGAAGTCGTTTTACAGATCAAGAATAATAACAATACAAAAGGGGGCAAAATTAAAGCCCTTTTTATTTGTACGGAAGTATCACCTTATTCGACCGTAGGAGGCATCGGAAGAGTAGCCCACTATTTACCGACTGCTTTGACTAAACTCGGACACGATATTAAAGTTTTTTCTCCCAAGTACGGCAAAATTGACCAGGATTCATTCAAGTTTGAGATGGTAATTAAAGGTCTTAGGGTTCCTGCAGGAGACGGTCAGTATTTAATTTGCAATGTTAAACGTCACAAATTAGCAAACGGTCCGGAAGTATTTTTCCTTGAAAACCACGAATATTACGAAAAACGGGCCAATCAATATGGTTATTCCGACGATCCGATCAGGTGGGCTCTGTTGCAAAGAGGAGCCTTGGAGTTTTTAAGAAATATTGAATGGCAGCCGGATTTAATTCATTTAAACGACTGGCACACTGGACTGGTGCCTCAAATGCTCAAAACCTGGTATAAAAAAAGCGCCAAATTATCCGATATGGCAACGCTTTTTACGATCCACAATCTTTACTTTCAGGGGAATTTTGATCACAGATTTGTTTCCGATCTTGAATACGATGACGGACGTAGCGAGGTACCCTCAATGTTTGATAAACGCATCCACAAAATAAATTCGATGAGGAGAGGAATTTTATTTTCCGATGTTGTAAATACCGTTTCTCCGTCATATGCGAAAGAAATTTTAACCGAAGAATATGGCGAGGGCCTGCATCCATTGCTTAGGGAAGTCAAAGAAAAACTTTACGGAGTTTTGAACGGGATTGATTATGACGAATTCAACCCTAAAACGGATGATAATGTAAAATTCCACTATTCAAAAGAAGATTTTAAAAATAGGGCAAAAAACAAGAGTGTTCTGCAGGAGGAATTTAATTTACCCAAAGATGATAAGTGCATTATTGCTGTTTCGGGAAGGATGGATGATCAAAAAGGAGTCGATTTAATTATTGAAATACTGCCTTCAATTTTAGATCTTTTTGACGTTCAGGTTGTAATCAACGGAGGAGGAGATCACAGGTTTTTAGCAGCATTTAACGACATGCAAAAAAAATATCCCAAGCAGCTTGGACTCAATCTTAGCTACAATTATAATTTACCGCGGTTGATTTTTTCCGGGGCTGATATGATTTTGATTCCTTCTAAATTCGAACCCTGCGGTATGGTGCAAATGGAAGCCATGCGCTACGGTTGCATTCCGGTTGTTCGGGCAACCGGAGGTTTAACCGATACGGTCAAAGACGGAAAAACAGGGTTTGTTTTTGAAAAGTACGATCATCTCGCCCTTTTTGCGACGGTTGTGAGGGCTATTGAAACATATAAATATCCAAAGGTTTGGTCAACGCTAATTAAGAATGCAATGAATGAAGACTTTTCGTGGACAAATTCAGCCAAAGAATACGCTGCTCTTTATCAAAGAGCAATGGATAAACGTACCAAAAAAGGTTAAACAATGATTCTCTCTGTACTTCTTCATTTTTACCAGCCAACCAGCCAGCAATTTGATATTTTGGAAAGAATCGTCAACGAAAGCTACAGGCCGCTTTTGAAAATTTTTTTGGAAAATCCCAAAGCAAATGCCACATTTAACGTTAATGCCGGACTTTTGGAACTCTTTGAAAAAAACGGCTATCACGATTTAATAGACGGTTTGAAACAATTGCTAGAAAGAGGACAAATCGAGTTAACCGGCTGTGCTAAATATCACCCGATTTTACCTCTGATACCTGCTGAAGAAATTAAACGCCAAATTACCCTAAATTCGGACGGTTTAAAAACATTTTTAGGAAAAGATCTAAAATTTGACGGATTCTTTCCTCCGGAATTGGCTTATTCACCCAAAGTGGCGAAAATCATCGAAGAGTTGGGATATAAATGGATGGCTTTGCCAATGGTTTCGTTTGGACCCCAAATGCCCGAGTTTGACAGGCTTTATAAACTAAAAAAGTCCAATTTAATGCTTTATTTCAGGCATAAATGGGTTTCGAACGTCATTTTATCGGGATACGTCCGGTCCAGGGAAGAATTTAAAAAGTGGCTTTCGGAAGAGGATGCCCAATATATGGTTGCCGTAATGGACGCCGAGACTTTCGGTCATCACAGGCCGGGATTGGTTGAAGTATTGGCAAGTTTAATTAAAACCGAAGGGATAGAAACTTTAAGGGTATCGGATTTGGACGGGAAATTTCGAAAAGTTGACGAGGTCGAACCAAGGGAAGCGACCTGGTCGAATTCCGAGCAGGATTTCTGGCTTGATAAGGAGCAAAAAATCGCCAGACACACGCCTTTTTTACTTTGGAGTGATCCGAACAATCCTATTCACAAGCTTCAATGGGAATTGACAAATCTTGCAATCAAAACCGCAGGCAAATTAAGCGACGAGCACAAAGCCCGCCACATGCTTGATATGGCAATCGCTTCCGATCAGTTTTGGTGGGCATCAGCCAAACCGTGGTGGAGTCTGGAGATGATTGAAGCCGGAGCATTTGAACTTGTTCAAACGATTAAAATAGCAACCGATGATTTAAAAATAGAGGAAGCTGCCCAGGGTTTGTATCGAAAAATTTTAGATCAGGCTTTTGAATGGCAAAGAACCGGTTATATTCGCAAAATGCACCTTGAGGCAAGCGATACTAAAAATTTGCCTCCATTTAAAGAAAGAGCTCCTAAGGAGTGGTATAACCAGATAATTTTGGAATTTACTGATGAAATGCAAAAAGCTGCAAACAGACGCGACTTTGAAGCCGCGATTAAGTGGAGGGATGCAATTTACAAACTTGACGCGGGTGTTGACGTGTATGATATCCTGCACGTAATTAATGAACTGCATACGGTAAGAAGAATACCGTCCCTAAAACCTTTTTTGGTGCAAACGGATAAAGATATACCTCAATTTGCAAAAAGGTATTTAGAGTCATTAACACCCGAAGAAATCAAAGAAGGCAGAGAAAGACTTAAAAAACAAGGCTTTAAAATTTAAAAAATTTCAAGTATAATATAATATGATTACTGAGAGGGCAGCTGAAAGAGTTGAAGTTTCTCCAAAATCTGTCAAAGAGGCACGAATTGAACAGAGTATTGCTAGTTTAATAAGCTTCGTAGAAGAACAACTCCCAAGTCAAAATCACTTTAGAATTGGTCAAAGAGAGGCCTTTGGGGAAATTGCCAAATTTTTAAAAAGTGGCAATCGTAAAGGATACATTTTACACCCAACAGGATACGGGAAAACTTTGGTTTTAAACCAAACTGGCGAAGTAGTTAATCCCACAAAAGAGGTGATCATAACTCCTTTGGTTGACGGACTTTTCCAATTAAAAGAAGAAAGACAAAAGTTAAATCCTAATCGCGAAATTGGCCTAGTTTATGCTGAAAGTAAAGAGTTCGATAAGCCAATCGTAATTATCACCATTAATTCATTTATGGCGCTGGTTAATAGAGTTAATAAGGGAGATCTTAGTTGGAGAGATAATTTGATAAATCTTGTAAATGCCGAGTTGGTTTTTTTGGACGAGGCTCACAGGTATTTAACTAAAAAACGTATCGCCGCCCTTAAGCTTTTTGCTCTTCAAGGTCACGGCGAGTCGATACTAATTGGCGCGACGGCGACTGATTTTTATAGCCGCAATAAAAATTTGGAACTTTTATTTGGTCCTAAAATTCACGAAGTCTCCACCATGGATGCAATTGAAGAGGGAGCTTTAGTTTCGGCTCGAGGCGTTATGGTTAAGGTTGATCTTTCACTTGATAAGATTGGTACGATCGAAACTAAAT
>DATCJB010000066.1:0-9023 GCA_036507455.1 Patescibacteria group bacterium
TTTCGCGGTAATTTTTAAGTGCTGCTCTGACGGCAGTTTGCTTTTCGAGAGGAACGTACAAAAGTAAAAAACCTCCGCCGCCGGCTCCGGCAATTTTTCCACCCAACGCTCCTGCCCGCTTTGACCTTTTGTACATCAAATCAATTTCAGGACTTGATATTCCACCAGCTAATTGCTTTTTTAATTGCCATCCTTCATCCAATGCTTTACCCAAAAAGGCAACGTGTCCCTTCTCAAGTGCGCTTAAGACTTCATAACTTTGATCCCTCATCCTTTGCATAATGGCACTCTTGTCAATCATCTTTTTCTTCTGTTCGGTTAAAACCTCACTTGATTTTCTGGTTTTGCCGGTAAAAAACAATAGTAATTTTTGGTTTAGTTCATTTATAACTTCATCACTGATGTTCGGACGGCTAACAGTAACCTGTCCATTTTGATGAAAACTAAAATGTTTTAAACCCCCATATGCTGCTATGTATTGATCCTGTTTGCCGATTGGTTTTTTTAAGATCTCAATCTCAATCTGACAAGCTTCGGATGCTAAACGTTCTGCGTCAACAATTTCACCCTTATATTGATATAAGGCCTGAAGTAAACTTACCGTCACGCTCGAAGATGAACCAAGTCCCGAACCCTCTGCAGGAATGTCTGATAAGGTTGTTATTTCAACCCCCTTAATTACTCCTGTTTTTTTCATTGCTTCTCTGATTAACTCATGCTCAATATCGTCAACTCTTGAGACAATCTCCTTCTTCATCCAATTTAAGTAGATCATCTCATCAAATCTTTCCTTAACGATTACATATACATATTTATTAATGGCTGTGGAAATTACTGCGCCACCGTAATTTTGGTAAAATTCGGCAATGTCTGTTCCGCCACCGACGAAACTAATCCTAAGAGGAGTTTGAGTGATGATCATTTTTTAGAGGGCAGGTTTATCCTGACACTCATTTTTTTAAGAGAGTGGAAGGAAGTTTTCTTAAGGGGAATAATAGCACAAGAATCAAAATTAGCCAAGAAAATGCAGAAATCGCATTGGATGCTTTTCTAATTGGAGTTTCATTAAATTCTGCCACGACCTTATGCTCGCCTTTTGGCAAATCGACAATCATAATCCCATACTCCTTATCCCGATAAGGATCGATCGAAATTTCCTGACCGTCAACAAAAACCTTCCATCCGGGAAAGTAGAAGGTATTTATTTGAAATGTTGCCGAGTCACTCTTTACGTCTACCTCAAAAATTTGTATATTGCTCACTTTTTTTTCAACCGTAAATTCACCGTCTCCGGCAATAAATTTGGCATCCCCGTCCGGAGGATTTGCAGGAGGAAGCGGAATCTGGTTAGGTAGGTAATCAAAAATTCCGGCAGTTTTTTGCAATTCCCACTCTCTCCCTGAAAATTTTTGTTCGTCAGTCATTTCGGGATAAAATTCACGCCAGGTAAAAAAAGAGTAATTAAAAATAACAACGGCCAAAATAAGCATCCCGAAACAAATTATTCTAATATGCTGTTTAGTTCTATTAAGTAGTAGCAGCATAGATCCTGCCAAAAAAGAAGTTCCCAACATCGTCAGCGCCAGCATCCTCCAGGGAAATTGTAAACTGGCAAGCTGGGGAATTATTTTCCAAATCAAAGCTGATCTTTGGTGAGCCAGAAACGTATAAATTAAAGTCCAGGCAAAAAAGAAAATAATAACAAGCGAAATTTTCGGATTTTGCTTTCTAAATTTAAGTGCCGCAATAAGCGAAGCCAACGACGCAATCCAGTGCAGGTGACCGACGGAAAATGACATCGTATCTTCAGTTCCAAAGAAAGATGAACCGTATCCCCAATATCGGCTTATGAATAACTGGTCCAAATTCAAAAAATGTGCCAAATAATTAAAATAACCGATAAAAAGACTTTCGAAGTGAACGTATTTCAATTCCAAAATTACCGGAATAGTAAAAAATGCCGCCAGACCCAATGCCCAAATTCCGCTTATTGCCAATTTCGGAAATACCTTTTTTAAAGATTTCGTTCTGAAAACCCAAAAAATTACCCAAATTAAGGCACCGGGGATAAAAACCATCAGTGTCGGGTTGTGTGAAAGCGCTGCCAAAGCAATAAACAACGCCGACCAAACGACAAAAATCCAACGATTTTCAACAATGAGTTTATAAAGTGACCAAAGTATGGCCGGAAAAAAAACAACCGCCCAGGCCTCATTCATGGCTCCGCGCACGTAAACATCAACTGCGTGATAAGGCGCCCAAACATAAAAGACCGCGCTAACAATCCCGCCAAGTCTGCCCCAAAACTCTTTTGCCAAAAGATACATTGCAAAGCCGCTGGTCAAAAAAACCAGGATATAAAGAACCTTTATGGTATCCAAAAATGAAAAACCCAAAAGATGAATCGCTTCACCTAAGTAGTACGGAAAAGGCGGGTAATAGTTGAATAGCGGATAACCATATCCATAACCCATGTCCGGCACCCATCGGCAGGGAATTTGACCGTCGGAAAAACATTTGTCCATTTGCAATTGACGCATTGCCTGCAAATCGTCGTGCATCGGGAAGTACCCCTTTTGTGCGATGGCGCTTACCGCGGGAGCAGTTGCAAGGGTTATGAACAAAAATGGAATAAGAGCCAAAAAAAACCTGTTTTTAAATAGTTTTTGAATCATTGTTTATATTTCCCTAAAAGATCAAATTTTCTGATAGTAAAAATATCGTATAAGAATCTTAGCGGTTCACTCAATACCGAAAGTCTCTTTGAAGGAAAATACTCCCAGCTAATCGGAACCGAAATTATATTATATTTAAATTTTTTAGCCAAAAACAACAATTCAATATCAAACGGGCCCATAAACCCGCCAACGGGTTTGGCAAGTCTGGTGGCTTTCAGCCCGAAGAATAGTTTTTGTGCAATGTCTTTTTTAAAGGCTTTGAAACCGCACTGGGTATCATCAATCCCTTTAAAGAGTGTAATTTTAATAACCCAATTTAAAACACGACTCCTAAAATATCTAAGCCACGGATCATTTATTCTTTTCGATTTTGGGCCTGTTCTTGAGCCGATAACGATATCAGCTCCGGTTTTAAATTCTTGAATAAATTTCTCAAATTCAGAAATCGGAGTTGACTGGTCAAAATCACTGAATAAAATTATTTCCCCTTTCACCGCTTTTACTCCTTCTTCTATGGCTTTTAATTTACCGCCGTGTTTAATTTTTAAAATTATAAATCCGTCTTTATCTTTTGAAAAGTGATTTAATAATTCATTCGTTTTATCAATCGAACCGTCATCAACTAAAATCACTTCCCAAGTAAAAGGAGCTTTTATCAAATAAGCAAAAACCTGATCTAAAACACCCCGCTGAAAATTTTCCTGCTCATTATAGGCGGGTATGACAACAGATAAATATTTATTTATCATTTAAAGAAAACCTTAATCGAATTGATAAAGTTAGCAGTAGAAAAATTTTCCGACCTCAATTGAGCTCTTTTGGAAAAATTATTTAACAATTCTTCGTTTTCGATCAAATCCCGGGTTATTTTCCCTAAATCGCCCAGATGCAAAAACAAAAATCCGTCAATTTTGTCTTCAACTACTTCCGGCATTCCTCCGCCGTTAAAAACAACGGGTACACAACCGGCCGACATTGCTTCCGCAATCGAGATACCAAAGTGTTCAGCTCTCTCGGGATGCGTTTGCAAATCTTCTCCGTATCCTGCGGCATGCCAATAAATTTTTGCCTTTCCGTAAAGCTTTTTTAGCTCTTCAAGACTAACATTAAATTTAAATTCAACTTTCAAGCCTTTTGCTCTTTTTTTTAATTTTTCAATATAATCCTTATCATCAACGCCTCCGGCTAAAACTAATTTCCAACCCTTAATTTTTAAATCACCAAAAGCGTCAATGAGAACTTCTTGCTTTTTAGAATGTAAGTGAGAAAAAAATCTACCAACTGATAAAATGTAATTTTCTTTCGTAAGCGGTTTAAAAGCTTCGGTATCAACCGGGGGATAAACGACCTTGCTGTTTATGCCAAAACTTTGATCTATAATTTTTTTTGTGAATATTGAATTGCAAATTATTGAATCAATTTTCGATAGCTTAATTTTATTAGCAATCGTTCTTCCTTTTACAACAAACGGAACCTGGAAGTGCAGTATAGTTTTTTTTGCAAGAGGGGAAGGAATGCTTCCATCCGAAAGATAAAAAAGATAATCAAAACTTCGTAATGTTGTTATTCTTTCGATGAAGTTGTTTTTAAAGACGTTGTGAAACGTACTTACGTTTGTAAGGTTGAGACCGAATCTTCCTGACAAATCGCCTATTATTTTCGGATTATCCCAAAAGAAAAAAACCTGATGATCTCCAGAGAGTAGCTGGGCAATGGTAGCAATGTATCTTTCACCACCACCAAGCATATCTAAATAAGGACTGTAAAATCCGATTTTCATTTAACCTCATCCTTAAAACCTGATTCCAATAAGTTTTTATCAATCTTTTCATACGTTTCTTCAAGACTTTCACCTCTTTGTAATTCCCAAAGTTTAACGTACGAAATAAACAGGCTAAAAGTTTGATAATAAAGTTCAATCCAACCTTCGATGCCATCTTTTGCGGCACCACCAAAAAAACGTTTCAATGCTTCAACTTTAATAATGCGCAAAAATCTCCACCAGCTCATTTTAGGATGACCAACGTCAAACCTAAGTTTTGCCTCAATAGGTGCCCACTCAATTGTTTTTTGCATCATCGATAAAACATCCCTGTGAGTTAAGTGAATTAGAGGGTTTTTTAAATGCTTTAACTTCCCTTCGTAATTTGGCTGTTCGTGTAAATCCCCGACCCAGCCTTTAAAGTTGTCTTTTTTAAATAATCTGATCTGATAATCCGGCCACCAGCCTTGGTGTTTTTGCCATTTGCCAAGAAGGATATTCTTTCTCGAAATAGCAAATGCGGCATATGACATTTGACCTTTAACAATTGACAAAATCTCATCTTTTAAATTGGCAGTTACACGTTCATCAGCATCAATGTAAAGGATCCACTCTCCTTTCGTTTTTGATAATCCGAAATTTCTTGACTCTGAAAAAGACGACCTTTTGTGCGTAAAAACGTTTTTTGTATACTTCTTTGCAATTTCAACTGTCTTGTCGGTCGAGTTATCGTCGATCACAATTATTTCGTCTGCCCAACCAACAGATTCTAAACACGCAGTCAACAAATTTTGCTCATTTTTAGCTAAAACCACTATGCTAATCATTTGATCAAGCTTCCTTTTCCGAATTTGCCCAAATAAAAATCAATGACGGCTTTTCTTTTTGTGGAATTTGGTCCCAGCAAAAACTTTAGACTCTCTCTCATTAAAGCAAATTTGGTCCTTACGGTTGAATATTTTAGACCAAATAAAAGTCTATTTCTGGTAATAAAGTAGTCCTGTTTACTAGATCCCAAACCCGTACTTTGAGCATTTTTATGATAAACAATTGCTCTTGGTGCAAAAAGAATTTTAAACCCTCTTTTTTTTACTCTCAAACTAAAATCCAAATCTTCAAGATACAAAAAATACTTTTCATCAAAAAATCCGGCCTTCTCAAACACATCCCTTTTAATTAAGAGTGCAGCGCCGGTGGCAAAATCGGTCTGGCTAATTTTGTCAAATTGTCCCCTATCGGCTTCGTCAACTCCTGTATGGGATCCAAGCACATTCTTTGCGTCAAATTTTCCACCCGCATACCAGATGATTTTTCCCAAATCTTCCTTTTTATACCGGTCTTTGTGAGTTTCAAAGCCTGGGTAGAAATATATTTTCGGGGCTACAATGCCAATTTTTTGATCAGTTTCCAAAACTTTAACAAGTTCCGTTATTAAATCTTTATCAACTTCGGTATCCGGGTTTAAAACTAAGACTGCGTCAGCCTGATCGTTTAAAGCTTTCCTTATTCCTAAATTATTACCTCCGGAGTAACCGAAATTGTCATAACTCTGCAAAAAGACCGCTTCAGGAAATTTTTGTGTGATTTCTTTGGATATATCTTCTTCGGAATTATTATCAATTACAATTATTTCTATTTCGTTTTCACCTTTGTTTAAACTTTGCAAAGATCCTAAACAAGCAAATGTTGCCTCTTTTAAATTGTAATTTAAAACGACGATTGCGATTTTCACAAGAATTTAGATTTAAATCTTTGCCAAGCCGAAGACAACTTAGTCTTGGAATACCAATATTTTAGATCTGATAACGATTGTTTAACCTCAACTTTTACCGATTCAATAACTTCCTTCTCTGTTACTTGAGTAAATTTACCCGTTTCCCAAACTTTAAGACCAGCGACAAAAAACGAAAATGCCTGCAAAATTGCAAGAATGAAACCGTGTAAACCGTCCTTGTAACCTTCCCAGGCAAAATATCTTCTAAAAAATTCTCCGCTTGTATCACGCAAAACTTTGGTTAGGCTGAATTTTTCACCTTCGGCGATTTTTTGTTTTGCTTCAATATCGGTGTATTTATTTAAGCGGTTTAAATATTGGGAGATAGTTTGATAATTGTAGTGAATAATCGCCAAATCTTCCCTTGCATCAAGTTCCAAACCTTTGCCGGAAACTTGCGGATCAGAATGAATTTTATCATTCCAGATAACTTTGCCTTTTTTAAAAAACCGAACGTTTAAATCAGGCCACCAACCGGAATGTTCGATCCATTTGTTAAAAATAATGTTTTTCCTGGGAATTTTTACATAGTCAGCGATTTGCGATTTGCTATTTGCTATTCGTTTTAACTCACCGGCCAGAGTTAACGGCACTTCCTCATCGGCGTCAAGCACAAGTACCCACTCGTTAGATGCTTTGGAAACTGCAAAATTTCTTGCAGGCTCAACATACCCCGCGCTTTTGTGCTTGAAAATCTTATCGGTGTATTTTTTGGCAATTTTAACCGTATTGTCCGTTGACCCGTCATCGACCACAACAATCTCATCTGCCCACGTAAGCGACTTTAGGCACCTCTCAAGCACTTCCTGGCCGTTTTTTACATTAACTACAGCTGAAATCATAATTTGAGCAGTTTATCCCGAACCTTTAAGGTTTGGGAAAATCATACCTAAATGCTACCAGAATTTAGCCTCAATTAGCAAAAGTTGAAAGACATTCAAGAAATCCGTATAATGCTCTTATGAATCAAGAACTAGAACCTCAAAATGGCATGTTAATCGACGAGGACGTACAAATCGTCCTTGGGGAACTGGCTAAATTAAAAATAAATGGTAACACTTCGATAGTTATCGAGGAATGGAAAGCTATCATGGAATACGCCGATGATCTTGTTGAGACTACTAAAAATCCACTCTACGTAGTGAGTCTTTTAACTAGATTGACTAACCTCGCTGATAAAAGTGCTTTATTGGGCTCGTTTGGGCAAACCGTTCTTTTCAGATCTGCTTTAATGACTGATTATATCCTTGGTCATAAATTGGAAATCTGGGAAGTATTTAAGACTTCATAAACTTTCGCCTCGTCGTTTTCAAGGAGTTTGACTTTAAGGTCATTAATGAAATAGAATCCGAATATGCCTCCGGAAGTTTTAATTCAAGTAGATCCGACAGAATTCGAATCTTTGAAGGAAGATCTCGAAAATCGTTTGGGTGTTTCAATTATTAAAACTTCAACCCTTCCGCGTGAGATTTCAGTTCCTGAATATGAATTGACTTGGGAAGAAGAATTGTCAAGACTTGAAGATTTAATTCAAAATTGTGCCTGGGCGAGCGATATTAACGATAAAATTCATTTTTCTAATTTTACCAACTTATTAATTACACTGCCTCAAGTATACGAAAATAATTTTAAACTGTACGAACAAAATCCTTCAACATTTCTGGAGGACGTGCAGGAAATATTTAATCGTTCTCTTTCCAACCTAAAACAAAACCCGGTTAGAAATAGCCATTCGGTAATCGTCTCCGGAAAACAAAGGATAGTGTATGAAAGATTTTATGAAGATGATCTTACTCCAAAAGAAATTAGATTACTTATCAATGGATTTAACTTAACTGGAGAAGCTAAAACACGATTAGAGATGCAAGCGATTGAAGGGGTAGATCGAATTTCTCAGGCAATTCGAAACTCATCAGTTAATTTGGCACATAGATTAAGGGATTTGCAAAATCAAAAAACCTCATAAATCTTAGCCTCATTGTTTTCGAAGAGTTTTTCGATACCCAAGTTTTGTTCGTTCGGGTCAAAATGTTCATATTTAGCCACGTAAATATATTTGATATTATTTTTTCTCAAAAAATCCCCGGCAAAAGTTTCGTCTTTGGTTCTAAAAAACTCTTTAGCACCAACCACCCTTTCTTCAAAATCCGCACCTAATATACCCAAATTTACCTCATCTTCAATAAAAACCGACTTACCGGAAAATGCCGAAACGTACGCATTTGAAACGTAGGCAAGAAGCGGTACGGGTTCGGAGAACCGATTTTTGGATTTCTCATCAAAGACACGAGCAAGAACAAAACCGTCAGGCTGTTGCCTAAGATACTGTAAAGCTTCAAATTCAGCCAACGGCAATCTCGAAGGAGGCCTTGGGGGTAAATAGTTTGTTAGGGTTTGATATGTAGTTGGAACGGTTAACAGGACAAAAATTACAACCGCAAATATAGTTACTGGTTTGGTTAAATTCCGAACCAGCTGTGCAAAAAAGATAGCCGAAAAGATTGAAGAAACAACTAAAAAATAATAGAAAAATTGAATCGTGTTCCAATTGGTACCTTTTTGAATAAAAAGTAAGGATGATAAAACTCCTAAAATCGAAAAGACGGTTATAAATAACGTAAATTGTTCAAACTTGAATTTATTTTTTACCCAATTATATATTTGTCCGAAAACCAAAACCCTGGTTCCCAAATTCCCAATCAGAAAAATAATCAATCCTAAAATTTCGGCTAAAACTAACTTGTGCCAAATCCCCTGCGCCTGATAAGCAGACAGGGCATTTGATAATCTAACCCAGTTTAAGCGATCC
>DATCJB010000067.1:0-4694 GCA_036507455.1 Patescibacteria group bacterium
GCAGCAAATTGCCTATATCCGGTGCTATCACCAGTCCTTTATTATATTTAACCGGCAAAACAAAAAAACCGATTATATCTCTTCACTACGAAGCCGGAAATATTTTGGCAAAGGAAGGCAAAAAAGTAGTTCAGGTCGTGACTGATCCTCACGTTAGACCCCAGTATTTAGACATAATGCCCAGTAAAAATTTAAAATTTTGTGTTTTTGATCAAAAAACAAAAGAAGACTTTTTAAAAATTGCCAAAGAATTAGATAAAGATGTTAAAAGTGAACAGGTGGTTGTAACCGGTCCTCCGGTGGACCCGAGGATAATTGACGCCCGAAGAATTAAGGACGAATGGGATGGACAAAGACCTTTGAGGATTGGGATAACGACCGGTGGACTGGGAACTAATAAAGCGGAAATAAATAAGCTTTTAGACAAATTATCCGAAGCAATTTTGGCCAAAAAGTTACCGGAGATTCAATTTATTTTATACGCCGGAACTCACGAGGACTTTCGCGAAATGTACTTTGAGTTTGCCAAAAAAACAAATCTTGAAGTTTCCAATATTGAAAATGGCTCGGCCAAATTAAGAGTCATTTATTCGGAGAGTTTGGTTGACGCCAATGAACTATTGATTGAATATTTATTTCCGTTTGCCGATTGCATCATAACCAAACCTTCCGGAGACATGGCTTACGAAGGAGCAGCAAGCGGTGCGTCACTTTTGTTTTTAAAACCCTGGGGAGAGTGGGAAGAAAATATTCGGGAAAGGTTTATTAACTTAGGGGTCGGCAGAAATTTTGTAGTTAAAGACCCAATTGGAGAATTAGCCAAACTTTTTGATGTTGGCAAAAGCGGAAAATCCTGGTTTGAAGATTCGCAGGAAAAAGCCCTCAATTTGCCAAGACTATTTTTAGACGGCCCCAAAAAAATCATCGAAGCGGCAGGAAAGTTTTAGATTATCTTTTAAGAGATTTTCTGTGGTGCGTGGTTAGTCTTAAAAATACACCGGCCCCAATCCCAAGTGCTCCCGTTATTAAAATTGCTTTTGTCTTGGCGCCTCCTGGATGGCCATTTATAAATATATTTTTTCCAGTTTCAGTCACTGTTTGTAAAAGTTGGGAAACTTTTAATGAGTGTTCTCCGTTTCTTTGTTGAAATCTTTCCTGTCTTTCTAAATTTTTTATGTGCCCTTCAAGTGCGCCGAGATCTTCTTTGTGAAATATTTCTTTCAGTTTTTCAATTTCTTCTCTGGCGTCTATGCGGGGTTTAGGAGCCTGTCCGGTTATTGTGCATTCAGCAATTTGGACAAGGCGATTGTTTGTGGGAGTTCGGTTTGAAATTACAATTTCGCCATGAAGTAAATCATTGGCTCTTGTTTCAGGAGAAAAAGACATGTTTATAAATTATATTGTAAAGGATAATTTAAGTCCACTTGCACGGGTGGAGGGAATATCAGCCTCACTTCGTTCACTGATATTTCTCGCTGTGCTCGAAATCGAACCCATGCACGGGCGGAAGGAATCGAACCCTCATCGTCGGTTTTGGAGACCGAGGTCCTGCCATTGAACGACGCCCGTAGATTTAGTCAAATTTTACTTTGTCGATATTTTTAGTTCAACGTGCGGCTGGGTTTTTCGGCAAAATTTACAAAATTTCTTCAAAGCTAATTTTTCTTGAGTCTCTCTTGTTTTGGTTGTCGTATAGTTTTGCGATTTGCAAACCGAACACGCCAAACGAACGTATGTTGATTTTCCTTTATATGCCATTATTTAATCCTCCTTTACAGCTTTTTATGGAGCCGGCGATGGGAATTGAACCCATGGCCTTTTCCTTACCAAGGAAACGCTCTACCACTGAGCCACGCCGGCACATTTTACTCCGCGATGTAACATTTATACCAACCTAAGCAGGTGTTTACACCAACCAAGCAGGTGTTTACACCGAACGTATGTGAGGTGCTGGGAGTAGGATTCGAACCTACGGAGCCCTTACGGGCGACGGTTTTACAGACCGTTCCGATTGACCACTCCGGCATCCCAGCTCCACAGAACCGACGGTGAGATTCGAACTCACGGCCTATCGTTTATTCTAGATTTTGCAGAGCCGGAGGCGGGATTCGAACCCACGACTTGCTGTTTATTTTAGGTTTTGCAGAGCCGACTCTCGGATTCGAACCGAGGACCTGCTGTTTACAAAACAGCTGCTCTGCCGCTGAGCTAAGTCGGCAAAACCTAAAACGTCACATACCAGCTTACAGTTAACTGTGACTTAAAACAGCTACTCTGCCACTGAGTTACTCCGGCAAAATCTAGAACGTTAAAATCCGGTTATAGATTTTAACTTAAAACGATTGCTCTGCCACTGAGCTACGTCGGCTGCTTATTTTCAGTTTAACAGATTCAGATTTTAGCAAATTGACCACAAAAAAACCAGCTTTAAGCTGGTTTTTAAGATGATTTCATCCCGTCGAGTCGATACTTTAACCACTTTTCCCGGAATATCCAGGTGGGATCCTTGACTCAATCACCAAGGTGTATCGAGTACATAGCAGTCATCCCTAGGTAGTATTATTCAGAAGGAAAAAAGATTTTAAAGTTCTCGAATTCTCAACAGGACGACTATATTATACCACTTATTATCAGTGCAAACTAGAAGGGAATTTGACCTAAATAAAGTAAATTTAATATCTGCCCGACAACCGGTCCGATAATTTGGGATAAAAGTGAACTGCCGCCGGCGATTGGGATAAAAAGAAGTGCAATTAAAAGAATTATTCCGTATCTTTCAGTTGCCATCCAGTCGTTGTACCATTCACGCGGCAAAAATCCTCCCAAAATCTTAAAACCGTCCAAAGGATGAATAGGAATCAAATTGAAAATTGCCAAAATAATGTTAATTCTAACAATTGGCGACAAAAGTTCCGAAAAAGAGGTTAAAAAAGAATTTTGCAATATCGCTCCGATCCAAAAGGGAATCGTAAATAAAACCGCCAAAATTAGATTTGAAGCGGGGCCCGCAAGAGATATGATCGCGGAATCCTTTTTGGGATTTTTTAGATTGTAAGGATCAAAAGGTGTCGGCTTACCCCAGCCGAAACCGACCAAAAAAATAAGAAGTGTTCCGATCGGGTCCAGGTGGTTTAATGGGTTTAATGAAACCCTATTGTGAACCTTAGCTGTTGGATCACCCAACTTTTCAGCGCTTGCGGCGTGGGCGAACTCGTGGACGGTAATGGCGATAATTACTCCGACGGCAAAAAGTAAAAAAATTAAAAAAGTTAGCGGAGTTGGATTGGATAAGAGTTGAAAAAGCATATATTAGTGATAAGTGAGTAGTTCGTAGTTGGTAGCAAGTAGTAAAGTTGCACGAATCTACTCACTCTGATATATTAACACAGGTTTCGTAGTCTATGAACCGTGAACTATGAACTACGAACTATGAACTATATGCTGGCATGTGAACATTGCGGAAAAGGTACAGTTTTGGGAAAAAACAGCGCCCATAAACACGGCGGCGGCTGGGCTATGCGTGCGCCGTCTACTAAAAAGGTCTGGAAGCCGAATTTGCAAAAGTTTAAAACAACCCTCAAAGGCGTAAAAAGAACTTATTGGCTTTGCACTAAATGCATTAAAAGAATTAAAAGGGACTCAAGACCCGTTGAAGCTAAAGTTGAGGTTATGCCAAGCCCAGTTGTTCCATCAACTGCTTAAATTGAGGATAACCGTTTAAAAATTCCGTAACCTTCATTTGTTTTTTACCTTCCGGCTGAATCATGATTGGGTTATTAGGCTCTTGGGCTCTTAGGCCATTAGGTAAAAATTTAATCCTCATTTTCTTTGACTCTTTATTTCTTTGACTCTTTATCTCTAATTCAGTCCACACACCAGGCCACGGGTAGTAAGCCCTAATCATCAGGTCAAAAGTTTTTGGATTCGGGGGATTTTTGGGGTCGATTCGGCCTGATTCTTTAGACAACATAGCGGTGTAAGTGGCTTTTGTGTGGTCCTGGGGTTTTGGGGGTAAAAAAAGTTGAAAGTTCAAAGTTGAAAGTTGAAAATTATTGGAAGATTTTTTATTAGTTTGCCACTTAACGTATGGCGGAATGGTTGCAACAAGAAGTCTGGATGCAAGTTCAGAAAGCTTATCAATCATCGATTCGGCAGTATCGTTTTTTTCAATTGGAATTTGGGATTGCGAGATGATATCTCCCTCGTCTAGTCCCTCGCTCATTTTTATTATCGTTACCCCCGTTTTTTCTTCACCACGCAAAATAGGGAAATGGATTGGTGCGGCTCCCCGGTATTTTGGAAGCAGAGACGGATGGACATTAATTACGCCACATTTTGGTAAATTCAATATTTCGTTTGGAATAATTTTTCCGTAAGCGGCAACAACAATTAAATCAGGATCAATGTCTTTTAATTTTAAAATCAATTCCGGGTTGTCTTTGAGTTTGGCAGGAATCGAAATAGGGATTTTGTATTTTTGAGCAACCTGTTTAACCGGGGTAGGGGTTACGATTTTTTTACGTCCGATAGGCTTGCTGGCACGTGTCACAACAAGCGGAATCTCAAAGCTTTCTTTGACAAGTGCTTCCAAAGCAACGGCACCTATTTTGGGTGTGCCGAAAAAGACAATTTTGGTATTTTTGTTCACTCAATCACAACCTCCGCAAATTTTTCTTCACCCTTATTATCCTTGC
>DATCJB010000068.1:0-25983 GCA_036507455.1 Patescibacteria group bacterium
TTTTAGGTTGAACTTTTACTTTACCAGAAGCCGGTTTTGCTTCTTTGGTTTCTCTCTTTGGAACTTTTTTATCCTCTACTCCCGGGGGTTCTATCGTTCCGGTTTCTTCGCGGGTTCTTTTTACAGTTGCGGCTGCGGCGACTTTATCGCCAGGTTTTAGTCTAATGAGGGTTACGCCTTGGGTTGGCCTGCCTAATTTAGGAACTGATTTTAACGGCAGCCGAATTAATTGTCCGCTTTGGCTTGTTAAAACAAGAGCCTCGTCTTCTTCGGTTACGACTCTTGCCGAAACCAGTTTTCCGGTTCTGTCCGTAACCTGGGCCGCTTTGACTCCGCTTCCGCCTCTTAGTTGTTTCGGCCATTCCTTAAATGCTGTTCTTTTACCCAAACCTTTTTCCATTATTACCAAAAGATGGGCGTTTAGATCATTTTGTGCCAGTACGTCCATTCCGATAATTTCGTCCCCGTTTTTCAAATTAATTCCTTTAACTCCCATTGTGTCCCTGCCCATCGGCCGAACACCCTTTTCTGAAAATCTGATTGACAAACCGTTTTGTGAAACAAGAAAAATTTCGTCATTTCCCGTTGACGGTTTTGCCCATCTTAATTGATCATCACCCGCAAGCTTTATGGCAATAATTCCCGACCGCCTTATTGATTCGTACGCTTTTATCTCGGTTTTCTTGACGACTCCGTTTTTGGTAACCATGAAAATAAATTTTGTGGCGTCGCTTTTTCTGCTTGGCAGGACCGAGAGTATTTTTTCATCCTGGGCAATATCAATTAAATTAACAATAGCCTGGCCTCTTGCAATTCTTGAACCTTCGGGTAAATCATAAACTTTTAATTTGTAAACTTTACCCTTATCGGAAAAGAATACAATATCATCGTGTGTTCGGCAGGAAAATAATTGGAAAACAAAGTCTTCTTCTTTTGTTGTAATTCCGGTCACTCCTTTACCGCCCCTGTTTTGCGTTCTGAAAGCCGTTAAGTCCTGACGCTTAATATATCCGCCTTTGGTTAGTGTTACGATGCAGGCTTCGTCAGGTATCAAATCCTCTTCGGAAAACTCGCCTATTTTTTGTTTAAATACTTTGGTTTTACGGTCGTCACCGAATTTATCTTTAACTCTTTCTAGTTCTTTTTTGACAACCTGTAATATTTTTTTATGATTGGCAAGCAATTCTTCCAAATAAGTTATAGTTTCCCTGACAAGCGAAAGTTCGTCTTCAATTTTTTGTCTTTCCAAAGCGGCAAGGCGTCGAAGCTGCATGTCCAAAATTGCCGTCGATTGTATTTCCGTTAACTTAAATTTTTGCATTAAGTTAACTTTTGCAGTATCCGCATCTTTACTCTTTTTAATGGTTTCAATAACAGCGTCGATATTATCAACGGCGATTTTTAAACCTAACAAAACGTGTTCTCTTTTTCTGGCTTCATCAAGTTCAAACTGTGAACGTTTAGTAATTACCGTTTGGCGGTGCAAAATGTATTGATCAAGAATTATTTTTAAGGTCAAAGTTTGAGGAGTGCCGTCGATTAGGCCAACCATATTTACCGGAAATGATTGCTGCAGATTAGTGTGTTTGTATAAATTGTTTAGAAGAGATTGCGGTTTAGCGTCCCGTTTTAATTCGATAACGATCCTCATCCCGCGCCTATCTGATTCGTCTCTTAGATCGCTTATGCCTTCTACTTTTTTGTCTTTGACTAGGTCCGCAATTTTAATAATTAGCGAGGCTTTATTAACCTGATAAGGAAGTTCCGTTACAATAATTTGGAATTTTCCGGATTTAGTTTCTTCAATGTCTGTTTTGGCCCTCATCATGATTTTTCCCTTGCCGGTCGCATAAGCTTGTTTAATTTCGGATATGTCAAAAATTTGACCGCCGCTTGGAAAATCGGGACCTTTAATAAAGCCCATCAAATCTTCCAGACTCGCGTCCGGGTTATCAATCAGGAACATTATTGCGTCAATTGTTTCGGTTATATTGTGGGGAGGGATATTAGTTGCCATTCCGACCGCAATTCCCGATGCGCCGTTTAAGAGCAGGTTTGGCAAAATTGAAGGCAAAAGGAGCGGTTCTTTTAGGGAACCGTCAAAATTATCTCCCCAGGCGACCGTATTTTTTTCGATGTCTTTTAGAAGCTCGTCCGAAATTGTGGCTAATTTACACTCGGTATACCTCATCGCTGCCGGCGAGTCTCCGTCAATTGAACCGAAATTACCCTGCCCCCAGATCAGCGGATAGCGCATGTTGAAATCCTGGGCCAACCGTACCAAGGCTTCATAAACCGGACCGTCGCCGTGAGGGTGATATTTACCTAAAACTTCTCCGACGATTTTGGCACATTTGGTGAAAGAAGCATGGGAAGTAATTCCCAATTTGTACATTGCATAAATTATTCTTCTTTGAACCGGTTTTAAACCGTCTTTAACGTCAGGCAAAGCACGCGCTACAATTACGCTCATTGAGTAGTTGAGGTAACTCCTCTGCATTTCCTCTGTTATTTCAACGGGTTCTACTTTTCCGATATCAGCCATAAGGTTTTAGATTGAACCAACAGTAAATTTTACCCTTTTTAGGGTGTTTGAATCAATGGTTAGAGGTTGACCAATTCGGTGTATAAACACATTGATTTCATTTTCAAACTTATTTATATTTTTGATTTTTTTCCAGTTATCAAAATATGCAACCCTCCTGCCGTTAACTTTTTCGTTTCTACCTTGAGTTAGATAAATTTCTTTACCAACTTTTGCGGTCATTACCAAATCTTCCCCTCCCGGTGTTCCCTGTTTGGACGTGTTCGGGTATTTAAAAGGCGCCATTTCGGTCTCAAGTTCAAAAGAAACGCCGAAAATTTCCCTATCTCCCGTTATGTTGGAGTTGGCAATTCCGGTTAAAACCCCCACCACTTTCTTTCCCTTTTTAAATGGTGCCGTTTCAATAATAGTTGATTTACCAACCGAGTCCGGATTGGCAAAAAAGGTAAACTCCTTGCCTTTCTCAATCGGAGATTTATTTGGAATTTCTGATTCTAAATTCGTATCCATAATTTTTAGGAAAGTTTTTTGATTGCAAGACCCGAGGCTATCATAATTAAAAGTCCGACAATAATTTTGGCAAAAGGAGACGCCAAAATTGGGATAGTATCCAGTACACGTTCGATACCTAAGGCAAAAGTTATGAGCCCAACGGTTCCTAATAATCCGGCAATTATTTGGCTTTCTCTAAGGTGAAAAAAGGGCCGTTTGATAAATTCTGCGGATTTGATTGCTGTTTGTGTTGAAGTGTGTGATAAAAGTTCTGCCAACTTTTTTGCTGTCGCTTCGGTTATTTGTTTGGGTTCGCTTTCTGAATTTTGTCCGTTCATTTTAAAAAAATTTCAAGTAGTTAATCTATATTTTTAAATTTTATCTATTTTTAATTCTACCCTTTCCATCATATTTGCGATATCAGGAATGAATAAATCATCATATTCTTCCTTGTTACCTTTCCATGGTTGGAAAGTATAATCTTCATTAAGTTCGGCTGTTAAAATTGTGCCTGACGGCAGTCTAATTTCCAATCGGTGGGTTTGCAGGGCAGCTTCGCTTTCGATGGCCAATCCCGAGGCAAATAACATCAGTTTTGTTTCCATTCTATTCTGGTAATCAATAATATCCTGGTAAGAAGATATTTTTTCATCAGCATTTGAAGCGATGATTGCGATCGCTCCTTCAAGACCGAAATCTTTATCTGCAAATTCATCTTCGTAATTATATAAGGTAATTCCCCATTTTGTTTTTTCTGTTTTGAACCTTAAACTTTTTCCTCTTTGAGTCGGGGAATTTATAAAATAAAGAATTTGATCATAATTTTCAAACGGCCTAAACCACTCCCCTATTTTAACTTCTCTGATTGGTGCTTGGGGTTGCTGTTCAGGCGTTGGGTCCATTTAATCCTTTTACTCAAATATGTTTCCCAGTCGTGCTTGTTCAAATAAAAATCTTAGTCTTTCAAGATTTTGTCCGTTTAATGGTTGAGTTTTCTCTGTTAATGTTTCTGAAGGGTCTTCATTAAGCTTGACTGCTTCTTCGATGTTGGGAGGAAAAATTTTTAACTTCGATTGTGCAGCTTCCATTTTGTTTCTTATGCCAAGCACTTCAGTGTATTCTGATTGCTGGTAAGCTCTTCCAAGGCTGGACAGATAAATGTTGATTTGTTCAGTGTAATAAAATACGTGATTGATGTCCGTAAAGTACGCAAATTTTGGCCGGTAAGGGTCTTTGGGGTCAATTTGAATTTCAGTCCATTTTTCATTCGCTTCAGTGGGAGCAATTGGAACGTCGATTATTGCGTAGTCTTCAAGTTTTTCTTGTTTAGGTAGAATTAAGATTCTCACTCGATCAAACGTAAACAGTGAGTCACTTTCGCCTCGACGATCGTAAGTGAATTTGTATGTTTGATAATCGTTCAGAGAGTCATACTTTCCTCTTTTTTTAGTCATTTCGTACCAAAATACAAATTGTCCCCTTATTATTTCTTGTTCAATTGTATTTTCTTGATGTTCCGGAGCTGGGTCCATTTTATTTGATCAACTGTTGCTTAAATTCACTACTAACTTTTTTAAAAACTCTTGTCTTATTTTCAATACTATGTAGTATTGTAATTAATTTTTGCTTTTGTTTTTTATCACTTTGTTTCATTAATTCTTCTAATAAAAGTTCTGGCCAAAACGAAAGTGAATACCTTCTTTTGTAATTATACCAACTGTTTGGATCATATAATTCTTCGTCGGTGTGCTTGTAAATTTTCTTTTTGTCTGTTGTTCTTGAAACTGCAATTTTAAATCCGTCACCTGAAATATTAAGCCAGGTGTTAACTCTCGCGATTGTTACTGGGCTTACTTTTAAAAGACTTTTAATGCTTTCGTAATTTTGACCTTCTATTAAAAGTCTGGCTATTTCTAGTCTTTTAGCAACCATTTCAAGCTCTTGTGGAGAAAGTAAATCTGTAAGTAATTTTGCTGCCTCCCGATCATTTTTTAAAGAAGTTAACGCTTTACAAAAAGTAATAATCAGCTCTTGTCGTTTTAATTTGGATAATTTTGAAATTCTGCTAAATTTAGCCACTCGTTGTAATTATAATACTATGTATTATTATAATTGTAGCATATCAAATCTAATATCCTTAGGTTCCTTATTCGGCGTCGGATCCATAGCTAATTTTCCTTTGCTGTAAAATTACCAGTTTTAACCATTTGAGTAATGAAACTGAGTCTTTCAATTGATTGACCAGTAAGTGGCACGGCTTTTGAATAAATTTGTCCTTCCAAGTCTACATTGGCTTCTGGGATAGTCTCATCTGTATAGCCTTCAAAAAACCCCCCAAAAAAGTCAGTCTTAAATTCGCCGGCTACAAATGTAGCTCGCCATTCTTGAAATTCTATGGCATTCCCTAAATTTGATATGAAAATATTTATAGCAGGAGTTAAATAATAACCAGTTTCTTCTGAAAGTTTACCGCCTGTTTTTACAAATCTAATTTCTGGTTTATAAGGATTTTGGGGTGTAATTTCAAATGCCATCCATTTCTCTTCTGGATTTGGCGTAACAACATCTTTAACACTGGCTTTATCTGCTGGCATACAATATTCAACGAAATCTTCGTCTATGGCGTACAAATAAACGCTATCAGAATTAAATAAGGAAGCTTGGTCATTATTTCGGTCAATATAAAATCTGAAGGAATTAAATCCTAAATCTTCTTTTGCGTATTTTGCTAGTATTTTATGCCAAACTTCGTATTGAGATTTGATTATTTCCTGTTCGACCGTTGGTTCGTGTTGTTCAGGAGTCGGATCCATTTGCGGTTTTAGAGACTTACGATTCGATAACGTTGCCTCTGCGGGCAAGTTTTGCCAGGGATTGAATTCTTCTTAGCGTTGATCTTGTTAAATTTTGTACCTGATCGGTCCGATCTGCCACGTCGGAAGAACGTAAATTTTGAATGGATTCATTATCTTTGGGGATTTCTTTTAACTGGCGGGCTGTTTCCCATTTGGTAAATTCAAATCCTTTACCAAGACTTGAGATTCCGACTGTTAAGCATTTTACCAAATATTCCGTTCTTAATTCCGTTTCTTTTAAAACCTGGCGGTCTTTTACAACACGAAGCTGGCGGGATAATCTGGCAAAATCCGGTGTATAAGGATCGGATGGATTGATAATAATTAATAGCCACTTTTCCCTGTCTTCGCTTTTAAACAAATTCGACAACCCTTTATCCTCGCCAAAAAACTCGTCTATGATATGGGTCAATCTGTCAACAGATATTTCATCAACTTTAAGAAGTGATTTTTGGTCATTCTCTCTGTCAATTTTAAATTCGTATGTGAATTCAAAAATGTCGTCAGTATCCGGAGTTGGACTACCTCTTTGTTCCAGTACCTCATTCCATAGGTTAAAAATTATCTGTGTTTTAGGACTTGCCTTTTGTTTTGAAATTATCATTTTTTATATTAAATATCGAGATTTGCAAGTTGGGCCCACCAAATCTTAGCACTCGCCTTTTCACTATTATTTTGAGCTTGCGGGAAACAAGCTTTCTTATTCATAGACGGCTCGTGCTACGATTTTTGGCGGACTTCGCTCGCTGCTAAATTTTAAATATCAAGGTTAGCGAGCTGCGCATTACTTTGAATAAATCTTTTTCTTGGAGGCACATCTTCGCCCATTAACATGTTAAATACCTCGTCTGCTTTGGCTGCGTCTTCAACTTTTACCTGTTTGATGAATCGGTTTTGGGGATTCATTGTTGTGTCCCAAAGTTGTTCCGCATTCATTTCCCCAAGACCTTTATATCGTTGAACATTAACGGGTTTACCGTTAAGTTTTTTGACTTCCTCATTCATTTGCAAGTCTGAATATGCATAGTTAATTTCGTTTCTGGATTGAATTTTAAACAACGGGGGCTGGGCTATATATAGGTATCCTTTTTCGATAACTTGAGGCAGATATCTGAAGAAAAACGTCAGCAAAAGAGTGCGGATGTGTTCACCGTCAACGTCAGCGTCGGTCATGATAAATATTCTGTGGTATCTGATTTTATCGATGTTGAACGTATCACCTATTCCGGTTCCCAGGGCGATTATTAAAATCTTAATTTCCTCAAATTCTAAAATTTTATCGAGTCTTGCGCGTTCAGTATTTAAAATTTTTCCTCTAAGCGGCAAAATTGCCTGGAATTTTCGGTCCCTGCCCTGCTTTGCCGTTCCTCCTGCTGATTCACCTTCGACTAAATAAAGTTCTGATTGAGCAGGATCTCTTTCCTGGCAATCGGTTAGTTTTCCCGGTAAAGCAGCTCCTTCCAACGCACCTTTTCGAAGCACCGCATCTTTTGCGGCTCTGGCCGCCATTCTGGCTTTGGATGCTAAGGATATTTTTTCAATTATTCTTCTGGCTTCTGCGGGATTCTCGCCGAAATAAAAGTCCAACCCTTCTCTTAAAATTTGATTTACGATCGGCTGGACTTCGGCATTTCCGAGTTTGCCTTTCGTTTGACCTTCAAATTGCAGATTCTCGGAATTCATCTTAACCGCAATAACTGCAGTTAAACCTTCGCGCATATCATCACCCGTAAAATTTTCCTCATTCTCCTTTAAATATCCCTGCTTTCGCGCATAGTCGTTTACGGACCTTGTAAGCGCAGTTCTGAATCCGGCCAGGTGGGTTCCGCCTTCGTGGGTATTGATAACATTAACAAAGCTTTCGACGGTTTCGGCGAACCCGTCATTATATTGTATGGCAGTTTCCACCCCAACCCCGTCAATGTCTTTTTTGAAATAAAACGGCGGATCATTAACCGGCTTTTTGTTTTTGTTGAGGTGGCGAACCAGCGATTCGACTCCTCCATCAAAGTAAAAATGGAGTTGCCTGCCGCTTCTTTTATCTAAAATATGGAAATATAGCCCGGCAACTAAGTAAGCTCTCTCTTTAATTTGCTTGAGGATTTGATTTAAATCAACGGAGATCGTTGAGAAAATTGACTTGTCAGCTAAAAAGGTAGTAGTCGTTCCTGTTTTTTGGGAAAAATTGTCTAAAAACGGTTCGTTTTTAAGGTAATCAATTTTAATTTTGGAGCCGTCTTTTACTTCAATTACTTCGGTTGTCGGTTTTCCTCTTTTGTATTCCTGGCCCCATATTTTACCATCTCTTTTGACAATTACTTGATTATATTCTGAAAGAGCGTTAACTGCGCTGGCTCCGACACCGTGCAGACCACCGGAAACTTTATAGGCGCCTTGTCCGAATTTTCCGCCGGCGTGCAGAACCGTCATTGCTACTTCAAGCGTTGATTTTTTGGCAACCGGGTGTTTTTCCACCGGAATTCCCCGGCCGTCGTCGGTAACGGTTATTCTCTCATCTTCCCAAATTACAATCCAAACATTTTTAGCGTAGCCCGCTAATGATTCATCGATTGAGTTATCAACAATCTCCGTTAAAAGGTGATGAAGTCCGAATATGTCGGTTGAACCGATATACATACCTGGCCGGCGTCTAACCGGTTCAAGTCCTTCCAGGACTTGGATGTGTTTTGCTGAATATGTTGTGTCTGCCATCGTGTTAACTTGGATACCTTTCTAGCAAGGAGTGATAAATAGCAAGTTTATCATTATGCACCAAAAAACCCTATCTATTAGGGCGAATTTATTTTAGCACAGAATAGATTCAACTACAAGGTTAAAATGCCTATTTTTCAGGTTGTGAAAGTTTTGGAAGGCTGATAAAAAGAACGTCAAGGGCAAGTTGTTTATTAATATTGTAATTAAGATTATTTTTAGTTTTTTGGATTAAATCTATTGCAGTCGTTATTTCCTCAAATTTTAAATTTTTGAGTTGGGATTTAGGAATTTGTTGGCTTTTCCCCGCTTCAATTTTCGCAAGCATGACGTCACGCCAGAAAGCGAACAGATCAAACAAAACTGAGTCAATATTCGGGGCTAATTCCTGGGAAAGTGATAATCTTGCAGGTGTATCAAGCGTCAGCAACTCCTTGATTCTTTTTTGGTTAGTAACTTCCAGTTCATTTCCCAAAAATATTTGAAGGCATCTGGATTGTATTGTCGGCAATAGCCTGTTTGGGTTTGAGGTTTCTAAAATGATAAGTGAGGATATTGGTTCCTCGAGAGTTTTAAGAAGAGCATTTTGAGCTTCTTGGGTTAAATTGTGAGAATTATTAATAATTGCGATTTTAATTTTCTGCTGGTAAGGTTTAAGACTTAGGAAATTTTTTAAATTGCGAATCTGGTCAATTCCGATCGATTTTTCCCCGTTAATAATTTCCAGATCAGGATTGTTTTGGAATTTAACCTTGAACTGGGAATTAACCAGTTTGAAAATATGTTCTTCTCTTTTTTCTTTTGTAGCACCATATATAAGGTAGGCGTGGTGGATTATCATAACAAGTGACCCATCGACAAGCTCGGGGTAAGCAAGTGAGAAGTAAAATGCTTTGTTTAAAAACTATTCACTAATCACTGCGCACTGATCACCTTTCGTCATAATTCTATCACCATTAACCACGTTCGTGTAAACCGAACGTGGTTGACAATCTAAATCAGCTCCCCATATGATTAATTAGAGGGGCTTAATTAAATACCCTGATTTATTATCTGTCCAAATGGCAACAGCACAAAAAAGCGCAAAATCGGTTGACGACATCTTGTTTGAAAAGGGACTTCTAACTTCCGATCAATTCTCTACAGTAAAAGTTGAAGCAAACAGTACTGGTCAACCGGTTGAGAAAATTTTGATGGACCAGGGAATCGTTTCGGAAGAAGAAATCGGCAAAGCCAGAGCACAGCACTTAAGGCTCCCTTTTATAACCGTTGCTGACAAAATAATTTCGTCTGATGCCTTAACTTTAGTTCCCGAAGCGGTTGCAAAACGCTACAACTTGATCCCGTTTGAGAAAGATGAAAGTTCTCTGTCGGTTGCTATGGTTGATCCCCAGGATGTCCAGGTTCTGGAGTTTGTCGAACAAAAAACCGGGCTTAAAATTAAACCCCACGTCGGCATTTCCACGGATATTCAAAGAGCAATAACCGAACAATACGCCCAAAGCCTATCAACTGAAGTTACAGCGGCTTTAAAAGAAGCCGGTGCTTCAACCGGTCAGGTCGTTGACGAAACGGTTAAACAGGCAGAATTAGATGCCCAGGTAATTCGGGAAGCACCCGTTGCCAAAATAGTTTCCCAGCTTTTGGAATATGGAATCAAGTCTAAAGCTTCAGATGTTCATATCGAAGCCCTGGAAGGGAAAACCAGAGTCCGTTACAGACTTGACGGAATATTACACGAAAAATTGATTTTGCCTCAAAAAGTTCACGATGCCGTCGTTTCGAGGATTAAGATTTTATCAGGAATGAAAATTGACGAGAAACGTGTTCCTCAGGACGGTAGGTTTAACTTTACTATCGGTTCAGAATCGGTAGACCTGCGGGTTTCTTCTCTGCCGACCGTACACGGCGAGAAAATTGTTATGCGGCTTTTGAAAAAATCCGGCGGAGTTCCGACAATGGCCGACTTGGGGCTTAGAGGTACGGCTTTGAAAAATCTCGAATCTAATATATTAAGGCCTCACGGAATTATCTTAATTACCGGTCCGACCGGATCAGGTAAAACGACGACTTTGTACTCGATATTGACCAAAATTAACTCAGTTCGGGTTAATATTGTTACTTTGGAAGATCCGGTAGAGTATCAGATGGGTGGAATTAATCAGGTTCAAATCAACCCCGCTGCAGGATTGACGTTCGCTTCCGGTTTAAGGTCATTTTTAAGACAGGACCCAAACATTATCATGGTTGGAGAGATTCGTGACGTTGAAACAGCCGACTTGGCTATTCAGGCATCCCTGACCGGCCACTTGGTTTTTTCAACCCTGCACACCAATAATTCTGCAGGTGCTCTCCCCCGTTTGCTGGACATGGGCGCTGAACCGTTCTTAATTGCATCAACAGTAACTTCTATCGTCGCTCAGCGTGTAGTGAGAAAAATTTGTGAGAATTGCAAGGAAACCTATGAACCCGTCAAGGAAGTCGAAGAGGATATTAAGAAAGTACTGGGCGAACTTTATAAAAGCGGTTTGAAAAAATTGCAGTTATTCAGAGGGAAAGGCTGTGAGGAATGTAACAGTTCCGGCTATACCGGCAGGATTGGGATTTTTGAAGTATTAGTCGTATCCGAAAAAATTGGGAGACTGGTAATGGAGCACGGTACCAGCCAACAGGTTGAGCAACAATCAGTAATTGACGGTATGGTAACCTTAAAACAGGACGGTTATTTAAAAGCGGTTGAAGGAATAACTACAATTGAAGAAGTACTCAGAGTTGCTCAGGAATAAATTTGATTATAGATAACAGATTATAGACGACTATTAAGAATATTAAATACGATCTATAACCCAAAATCTAAAATCTATAAACTAACTTATGAATATTTCAGATTATTTAGAAACCGTTATCAAGAAAAACGCTTCTGACTTGCATCTTGTCGTCGGTAACAAACCAAACTTAAGAATTGACGGCAAGTTAGTTCCCTACCCAAATTCTGAAGTTTTAAATGAGGAAGAAGCGGAAAAGTTAGTTTTCGAGTTAGTTTCGGCCGAGCAGAAAGAATTACTGTTGGTTAATAAAGAAATAGATTTCTCTTTTGCTTTGGGGGATATAGCCCGTTTCAGGGTAAACGCTTATTACCAAAAAGGTTACCTTGCCTGTGCACTCCGTTTAATTCCGATTAAAGTTAGGGATGTTGAGGAATTAAACATGCCGAAGGTTTGTCATCAATTCGCAGGTTTGCAGCAGGGTTTTATATTGGTAACCGGTCCTACAGGTCACGGTAAATCAACAACCATTGCAGCGATAATCAACGAGGTTAATCAATTAAGGCCGGTGCACATATTAACAATTGAAGATCCGATTGAATACGTCTATCCAACCGGAAAAGCAATAATTTCCCAAAGAGAGCTGCATTTAGATACCCATTCCTGGGAAATAGCACTAAGAAGTGCTCTGCGTGAAGATCCGGACGTTGTATTAATCGGAGAGATGAGGGATTACGAAACGATAGCTTCTGCAATTACGATTGCCGAAACCGGACACTTGGTTTTTGCTACTCTGCACACAAATTCTGCCGCACAAACGATCGATCGTATTGTTGACGTATTCCCTGAACACCAGCAAGACCAAATCAGACTGCAATTGTCTAACTCTATAGCCGGAGTAATTTCCCAACGCTTAGTCCCGGCCATTGAAGGCGGAAGGTATCCTGCTGTTGAGATTTTGCTGGCTAACTCGGCGGTTAAAACTGTTATCAGGGAAGGTAAGACGCATCAAATTGACAACATTATTCAGACTTCAGGCGAGCTTGGTATGGTAACCTTAGAGACTTCCCTTGCCGAACTTGCCAAAAGCGGAAAAATTTCCCTGGAAACTGCCACTACTTACGCCCTAAAACCACAGGAAGTTGTTAGGTTAGTAAGAGGACGATGAAGCGTAATTCGCTATTGGCCATTTGCTATTCGTTTTTAAACCACTAATAGCTAATTGCGAAAAGCGAATGGTACTATGAAGACTTTTGTTTACACAGCTAAAGATGTAAAGAGTGCAAACCGTACCGGGGTAATTGAAGCACCTGATGAAAAACAGGCTGCAATTTCTTTGCATCAGCACGGTTTGGTTCCGGTTTCGATCAAAGTTAAGAGCGAAGGTTATAGCGTTTCAAGCCTGTTTAAGCGTTTCGAAAAAATTAGTCACAACGAGCTGGTAAATTTTACACGGCAATTTTCGACGATGGTAACCGCAGGACTGTCTCTCCCCGATTCCTTGGCAATTTTGCAGAAACAAACTAGAAACAATAAATTCAAAAATGTTTTAGACAGCGTTTTGAAAGATGTTGAAGGAGGTTTGTCTCTTGCCTCCTCTTTAGGGAAACATCCGGAGGTTTTTACGCCAATTTATATCGCTCTTGTTAAGGCCGGTGAGACCGCCGGTGTTTTGGATAAGGTACTGCTTCGACTCGCGGATAACTTAGAGAAAGAAAGAGAGTTTCGGTCCAAGACCAAGGGAGCTCTGGTTTATCCGGCCATAATCGTTTTTGCAATGGGGGCAGTTATGTTTATTATGATGGTTTTTGTTATTCCCAAACTAACCGAGCTTTATAAGGAATTTGACGCTGAATTACCATTACCTACCCAAATTATGATGACGATGTCGGCACTCGCTGTTAGGTTTTGGTGGATAGTAATTGCGGGGGTTATTGCTCTGCCTTTCATATTAAGAAGAATAAAAGCCAGTCCTTTGGGGAGAAGGAAACTTGATCAAATCGGGCTAAAAATTCCTGTGGTTGGAAAATTACGCCAGAATGTTGTAATGGCTGAATTTACCAGAACCTTCGGCCTTTTAATCGGAGCCGGAATTCCGATTTTAGAAGCACTAAAAGTAGTAGCGGGAGCGGTAGATAATGTCGTCTATCGGGAAGCAATCGCTAATGCGGCAAGTTCAGTTGAACGGGGTTTACCCCTTGCGGTTCCATTGTCTCAAACCAGCATCTTTCCTCCGCTTTTGGGTCAGATGGTAAAAACAGGAGAAGAAACGGGTAAATTGGATGAAGTTTTAGGCAAAGTGTCGGTATATTTCGAGGCCGAAGCCGAACACGCGGTTAAAAATTTAACAACCGCTCTTGAACCGATGATTTTAATTTTACTGGCATTTGGAGTAGCTTTCCTGATTATTGCGGTTATATTGCCAATTTACTCGCTTACAAGCCAGTTTTAGTTAGATTATAGATTATAGATTTTAGATTATGGATTACGGATTACGGATGCAGAAGGGATACTTGACAATGAGCCTAAGTATCTTATTAACTTAATATTGAAGGGTAAATTTATTTGACTTTAGTGAAAATTATCTTAGGGAAGGTGGTGAGAGAAGAAAAGTGACAAAAACTGCCCGCAAATTTTACGGATTTACTTTAAGATCAGCCTCCCGTTTTACGGGATCTGATATAAGACGCAAAACCTTTGGTTTTACGCTTATTGAACTTTTAGTCGTTATTGCAATCGTCGGAGTTTTGGCAGCAGTTGTGTTAATCGCAATTAATCCGGCAAGAAGACTTGCACAAGCCAGAGATTCGGGAAGAAAGAATGACGTCGGTCAACTAGCTACGGGTGCACAGGCATTTTATACAACTAACGCAAGGTATCCGACAGCGCTTGGGGAATTAAGCACATCAGGAGACTTGAAACAAGTTCCAACTAATCCGGCCGGTTGTAATCCTGCATACACAATTACAGGAAACGACACAACCACGCCGCAGGAAGCAGGTATTTATGTTTGTTTAGAGGCACCAAATGTAACCGGTGCAACTTACTGGCTTTGGAGCTCAACATCGGGTTCTGCACGAGAAGTTACAACGATTCCTGCACCGTAAGGACCCAAGTTACGATGAAACTAATTGAGGCAAAGGCTCTGTAGATTTTAAGAGCTTTTGCTTCTTTTAGGTTATAGAATCATTGTGCTAAATTGGAATGCGGATGTTTGGAAAATTTCTCCGGGTTAGAAAGCCAATTCTTCTGACTGCTCTGGTAATATTTTTTCTGACTTTCGGAATTTATGTTTATTTGATCAGTCCAACTGTAGGCGGTGGAGACGGCGGAGATTTAATTACCGCTGCATATGTCCTAGGTGTTCCCCACCCTCCCGGTTATCCGCTCTATACCCTTATTGCTCATCTTTTTACTTTATTACCTTTCGGGCCGTCAATTGCCTGGAAAGTCAATTTATTTTCTGCTTTGTGTCAATCTTTGACCGTAGCAGTGGTTTTTTTGATAGTTCATAAAATTACGGGTAGAGTTTTAGCTTCAATTATTGCTTCTTTATCATTGGCCTTTTCTTTTACTTTTTGGTTTTATGCAGAGACCGCTGAAGTTTTTCCCCTAAATAATTTATTAATATCCCTTTTAATATTTTTTACTCTTAATTTTTATTTTGATTTGCAAAAGACTAAAAAAACTGCTTCGAAATGGATTTATTTTATGTTCTTAGTATTAGGTTTGGGAGTTGCTAATCATCAGACAATTTTATTTACACTCCCCTCAATTTTTCTCTTACTTTTTTTAACCCGGAAAAAAGTAAAATTTGACAGGAAATTAATTTTTAGAAGTATTTTACTGTTTTTTTTAGGTTTAAGTTTTTATGTTTATATTCCAATAACTGCTTCGTCTGATCCCCCGGTATCCTGGGATAACGTAAAAAGTCTGAAAAGTTTTATTCAAATTGTAACCAGAGCGGATTATGGTTCATTTAACGCTGTTTCGCTGTCTAATTCAATAAATTCAGATAGATTCAGACATTTCCTATTATATTTAAAATATATTTGGGTAGACTTCACTTTTTGGGGAGTTTTACTTGGAATAATTGGTATTATTTTCTCATTTTTCAAAGAAAAGAAATTATTTTATTTTTTAATATTAGGTTTTTTGATCTTAGGTGTCATTTTTCAGGTTTATGCAAATTTTCCTCTCGGAGATCCTTTTTTAATAAGTGTTATTGAAAGATTTTTACTTGGCTCTTACGTTTTCTTTGCAATATTTATCGGTATCGGAGTGAGCGCAATCTTATTTTATTTTGAAAAATTTTCAAGTAAGGATAATAAATTAAAAATATTATTTTTAATACTACCGGTATTTTTAATTTTTATTCCGTTTTTTTTGTTTGTTAATAATTTTGCCAAAGCTGACCAGAGACGGGAAACATATACCCGGCAATTCATTTCAGATTTATTTGCAACGGTTGAACCAAATTCGATTGTATTCATAAGTGAAGACACGGGAGTTTTTTCCGGACAGTATTTCCATCACGTTGAAAATTTAAGACCTGATATTACAATTTTAACAACCGGAATAGATCGGGATTGGGCATATTCTCATATAAGAAATCTTTATCCGAATTTTAAATATTCAGATTCTGATAGTGAAGAAAACCGTTTTATTAATTTCGTTTCAGATAATTTGGACACTACGCCTATTTATATCTTTATGAAGATATATAACGATCAAAGAGTTGAGTGGGTCCCGCAGGGTTTGCTGTATAGGGGTTACCGGAAAGAAAATGTACCTTCAAAGGAACAAACAATTGAGGCAAATAATAAATTATTTGCCTCATACTCACCTCCGGTGACTAGCGGATACAAAAGTATTTTGTACGAATATTTAACAGGCGCATATGCCAGATCATACAATAATTACGGGAATTTTCTGCTTTTGGTTGACGAAAATAAATTAGCGATAGATGTTTTGGTAAAAGGTTTAAAGTTAAATCCTGACTGGTATGACTTAAGATTCAATTATGCGGTTGCTTTGGCTTTAAACAATCAGTGTTTGGAAGCGATTGATCAATTAAAATATGCTCACGAATTGCGAAGTTGGGAATTTCAAACGTTTGATCGCGCGGCATTAATTTATAATGATTGTTTAAAAGATGAAAATAAAGCTAAAGAATCTTCTGAGAAAGCCCGAGAGTTAAGAGAAAAGATTCAGGGATTACCTAATCTAGAAGAGTTCTAAAATATTTCTTTTTTAAATTTAATACATACGCAAAAATAAATATTAATATTCCTACAACCGATATTATTGCCCCAAACTTCAAAGAATCAGGCTGATATTTGAACTTAACCTGATTTTCACCTTCAGGAACGAAAATCATTCTGTGTTTGGCATTCGCAGGGTAAATCTCTGACTCGTAATTGTTTACGTAGGCTTTCCACCCCGGATAAAAAGTGTCAGATACCAGTAAATATCCATCACCGTCTAAATTAACTTGAAACTTTAATTCTTCCTGGGAGTCGGTAAGATTACTAATTTTGTAAGTTGTAAACGGATTGTTTAGGGATGGGAAATCTTTTTCAACGATTGCTGTTTTTGAAAAATCGATTTGATCGTCTATTAACTTAGTAATTAGCTGACTCGTGTTTTCTACTTTTGTTAAATTTTTTACGACTCTAATTCTTGGCAGAGGATCTTTTATTTTGTAAATCGTATAATTTAATTCTTCCTCTTGGTAATTTGACTTAGAAACCGGAATAAGTTGATCATTATTTATTTTAAAATAGCTGATTACAAACCCAACATTTTCAAGCTTTAATAAATTTAAGGCAACACGGTTAATTTCAGCATCCGTTTCATTTATTTCTTTAATATTTGCAAAGTAGAGATCACTATATAGGGAAAACCTTCTGGTAAAAATACTTCCGTAATAATCGTTGGTCCCAACATTAAATATTAAATTTAAATTAGGAGATAGGGTATAAAATCCCTCAATGAGTGATTTACTATACTGCTTATACGTTCCCCCTTTACCCGGATTTAACAGATACGGCCAAAGACTGGTGACCCTCAAATTTTGTGGATTATTATTTTCTAAATAAACAACAGATTCGGGTTTTTGTAAATAATTTTCGGCTTTGGTTTTTGGATTATATGTGTACCAGTTAAATATGATGTCGCCGCAAATTATGATTATTAGCAGTGGAGCTATGATTTTTGCAAATATTTTGCATTTTCTTTGAAAGTGAGTGATAGAAAATGCGGCTAAGATTGAAATGGCAAAACTTGTTAAAAATAAGAATCTGGCGGGTATTCTAAAATAACTAAGAGGCGGGAATAAGTAAGCAATATAGGCAGGCCCGTATTTTCCGGTAGCAAGAAGTAAAGAAATTAGGGTCAAAACTATAAAAAATAAAATTATTTTCTTGTTTTTTTCTTTCTTGAAACTTAAAAATGCCGTCGCAGCCAAAAACGGTGTTAAAAAGCCGCTATAGGCAATATTTTCCCAAAAGAATCCGAGTGAGCTTTCATTTTTAAAAGTGGACAGCGAAGGGTTGCCGAAAATAAACGGATAAAAGAACATAGTAAAGGTTTCAGGAGATGCCGATCTGGCAAAAAGAGTTAGTGTTGGCAGTCCAGTAGAACGGCTCGATGCCTCCAATAACTCCAAGAGAGGTACCAATTGGATGCCGGATAAAATTACGCCCAACAGTATTGCGAAACTAAAAAACACAATCGGTTTAATCAGTTGTGTCTTATGGTGAGCCAAGGGCAACAAACGAAAGAGAAAATAAGCACCAAGAGCAAGCAGTGAATAAAGAATTGCCTGCGGAAAACCGATAAAAATCAATTGAGAAAGAAGCAGTGACAGAAGCAGTAAATAAACGGTTTTTCTTGTTTGAATTGATTTTTCAACTAAAAGGAATAACCACGGAAGAAAACTCACAACCTGGATAAAGTGAAAGTGTATTATTCTTGCGATAAAAAATCCCGAATACCCAAAAGCCAAAGCCGCAAAAAGAGAACTGGTTTTTGATAATCCCCAACTTTGACAAAACAGATAAATTCCGCAAGTGCTGGTTATGAAAATGAATAAATAACTAAGATTGAAAGCCAGAGGTGTTTCAAATAGATAAAACAATATTAAATTCGGCAGATATAAAGTTCCGATTTGGCTCTCTGAAAAGACGGGAATCCCGTTTCCTAAAAGACTATTCCAAAGCGGCAGGTCAAAATTTTTTAGTGAGTTTGCCAGTAAGTCTTTCAGAGGGTAATTAAAATAAGCTATATCCCCCGGAGTTGAAAATATTGATAAAGGGGAAAAAAGTCCGTGGAAAAAAAATATCGTGAATACAACTATAAATATTAGGGGTAAGTAATGTTTAATTCTGCTCATCTGTTAAATTTTGAGATTATTATATAATATCGGCAATAATGGCTAAGCAGTTAAAATTCGCAGTATTTATCATAGCTTACGAAGCAGTTAAAACTTTTGTTTCTGCTTATGAAAGGATTCCAAATCAAATAAAAAAGGAGGCCTTTGATATCTATGTTTTTGATGATGCATCAACGGATAATACATACCTGGCGGCGATCGGATACAAGTATTTAAATAAGATTAAAAAATTAAACATCTACCGAAACAAGGTTAATCTCGGGTACGGCGGTAATCAAAAAAAAGGTTATAAGTACGCGATAAACAAGGGTTATGATGTTGTTGTTATGTTACACGCAGATGCACAATACGCCCCCGAAAAATTGCCGGAAATTATCAAACCTTTCAAGAGAAATCCGGAAATAGCGATGGTTTTCGGGTCAAGAATGCTCGGCAATCCCCTGGAAGGAGGAATGCCGATATATAAATTTTTAGGAAACAAAATCTTAACATTTTTGGAAAATCTAATCTTGCGAACAAACTTCAGTGAATTTCACTCCGGCTACCGGGCATATAATTGCAATGTTCTCAAAAAAATACCTTTTGAAAAATTGTCGAATGATTTTCACTTTGATACCGAAATAATTATCCAGCTTGTTTCAAAAAATTATAAAATTGTCGAAGTGCCGATTCCGACTCATTATGGTGATGAAAAATCTCACGTTAATGTAATTAAGTATGGAATAAATTGTCTTTTTGCGGTTATAAATTACAGACTATTGCAGATACCGCTTATTAAAAGAAAGTTTTTGAACGGTCATGAAATATATAGAAAAGCCAGACAAATATAGTTCTCAAAGTAGGGTTGTTCAATTGATTCTTGAGAATTATAAGGATAATCTTGTTGTTTGCGACGTTGGGTGCTCCGGAGGTTTTTTAGCTAAGAGACTTCAGGGTAAAAAGGTTAAAATGACAGGCTTGGATAATGATAAGGATGCCGCCGGGCAAGCTTTACCCTACTATCAAAAGATTTTTATTTGTGATTTGGATGAAGGTTTGCCAAAACTTGATGAAAAATTCGATATCATAGTTTTAGCAGACGTTTTGGAACATTTAAAAAATCCCGAGACAATCTTAAAAGGTCTTTCAAAATATTTAAAAGACGACGGTTTTTTTATTGTATCTTTGCCTAATATTGCAAACATAACGATCAGGTTGTCGTTATTGTTGGGAAAATTTAATTATGCAAATTTAGGAATTCTGGATAAAACTCACCTCAGATTTTTTACACTCGAAACAGCAAAAAAGCTATTTAATAAGACACAATTATCAGTTAATTTAGAATATGTAACGCCTATTCCATTACCGATTATTCATCACAGTTTTTCAGAAAGCGGAATTTTTTATCAGATTTACCGGTTATTATTTCTTTTTACAAATTATTTTAAAACCCTTCTTGCTTATCAGTTTATTTTTACTCTGAAAAAGAATCATGAACTCTAAAATTTTGAGCCAGGTTCCGGTTGATTATTATGAAAGAGGAACCAAAACGAACATATTTCAGATAATCTGGCACGGTTGGAAATGGAAGTCCCTAAAGCCTTTTATTAAGGGCATTAGGGGCAATGTTTTGGATATAGGTTGCGCTGACGGAAATTTAACTATCAAGATTGCCGATTTTCTTCCCAGGACAAATATTTACGGTATCGATTTATATGAAAAAGTGATCAATTTTGCGAAATCCAGAAACTCAAGAGTTAATTTTTTGGTGGCTGATGCAGCTAAGTTACCTTTTAAAAACAACTTTTTCGATGCGGTAATTTGTGTCGAGGCTTTGGAACATATGCCGGATATCGGGAATGTACTTGCGGAAATTAAAAGAGTTTTAAAAAGTGACGGGAAACTAATCATCGCACAAGACACGGATAACTGGCTTTTTAATTTCATTTGGTTTTTTTGGACCAAAACAAAAGGTAAAGTTTGGGAAGGTGCTCACATTAATTGTATGAAACCCAAACAACTTGAAGAGCTGATGAAAATAAACGGGTTTAAAATAAATCAAAAAAAGTACTCCCATCTGGGACTTGAAGTTCTTTTTTCAGCAAAAAATACCAATCTAAACTTCTAAAAACCAATAAAAGTTCTCTTTTACGTGAATATATAGGTCATTTTTAATCAAATAACCTGAAAAGTTGATTGACAGTCTGAAGAATGAAGCTATATGCTTAATATGGACTTAACTTTTTAGGTCTGTCTGTTATGGCATTGGGTTTGGGAAATATATTTGATAGTTTAATAAAAACATTTTTTTACGTCCAAACGGATCCGTATAATAAAGAAATATCCAAATTAAGAGTATTTATTGTTGTTTCGGTTTTAGTTGTTATTTCTATTTTTTTATTAATTCAAAGTTTTTATAATCCGATCGGTCAATTTGAAGCATTAGAAAGAGATAAACAGCGAATTGAGGACCTGAAGATGCTGGAAAAGGCAATTTTGGATTATCAGCTGGCAAATAATAAATTGCCTCCAAATTTACAAAATGGCGAATATAGGATCGGAGGCAACGACAGCCCGAGTTCTTCCGAAGATAATTGGCTGGGCGTAAATTTTGTGTCTCTTGAAACAATTCCAACCGATCCGTTGTATTTAAAAAGTTCGACTGCCCCCTATCCATACCGTTATAAAACAAATGGGGCAAGTTTTAAATTGGACGCGTTTTTGGAAACTAATCCGAATAACCTAATGCAATCAGACGGCGGTTTGTTGAATGCCATTGGTGCTCCGACAAATAATTTAGCCAGATACGAGGTTGGTACTGATCTATCAATAAGATTTTAATGAAAAATTCTCAATTCTCACTTTTGCGAAGCAAAACTCTTCTTCTCAATTTTCAATTCAATAAAGGTTTTACGATGCTGGAACTGCTTATCTCGATTGCTGTTCTTGGAGTAATAGCTTCTGTTGTAATTCTGGCAATTAATCCTAATCATCAAATCGGTAAAGCGAGAGATTCCAGGAGAAAAACAGACGTGGCGTCTTTGGCAAAAGTGGTCGAGGAATATTACGTCGAGAACTTCAGAACATTACCCGCAACAGGGACTTATGTTTCAAATGATTCATTGATTGCAGACCCATCAGACGCAAACGGCAACGGCTGGATTCCCCAGATTTTGACAAACCAAACGAAAGTTTTACCGATTGACCCGTTAAATGACGCAACTCACTTTTATAGATACTGCGCAGATACGGCGACCTTTTCTCTAAACTATGAAATTGATGCTTTTTTGGAAGCTGATACAAACTTAATGTCAAGTGACGGCGGAGATGATCCAAATCGATATGAGATCGGAACTCTCAAAACTCAATGCTGATTTTCTTTTTGGTCATAAGTTTCCTTTTTGGTGTAACTTTTGGGAGTTTTTTTAACGTCGTAATTTATCGGAGTTTGAATGAAAAGTCTTTTAAAAAAAGATCTTTTTGCCCCAACTGCAAACAAGGGATAAAATTTTACGATTTAATACCCATTGTCAGCTTTTTAATTTTGTCGGGAAAATGCCGTAATTGTAAAAAACCTATCAGTGTTCGTTATCCCCTGGTGGAAACGGTATTTGGAGTACTTCTTGTTTTGATAACTTACACCCAATTAGGATTGCATAATTACTCAATAAATTTTGATCTCTTTTTTGATATCCTAATTTGGTTTCTCGGGATATCATCAATATTAATTATTGCTTATTTGGACTATCTGACGGGTTTAATCTATGACTCGGTTTTAATCCCTGCCATTTTAGTAATTGTTAGCTTAAAATTCCTGCAAATAATTTCCAATATTTTAATAAAATACATAACGCTTACAAATAATGATTTTGGATCATACCTGCTTAAATCAGGATTTATTGAAAATTTAGTTAGGTATTCACTCTCTGATTTTATATGGCTTGCCATAATCGCGATTTTGACGAGTTCCTTCTTTCTCTTTTTGATAATTTTAACTTTAGGTAAAGGTATTGGATTTGGGGACGTAAAATTTGGTTTTTTAATTGGTTTTCTACTCGGGTTAAATAAAACAATTGTTGCATTATTTTTAACTTTTTTTATCGGTGCAGTTCTTTCTGTTTTTTTAATTATTTTAAAGAAAAAAAAGTTTGGCCAAACTATCCCTTTAGGACCTTTTTTGGCACTTGGTGCGATTATTTCTTTATTTTTCGGCAATCAATTATTTAGTTTTTATGTTGCTGTTTTAAAGTGAATAATAGAGTAATTGACCACCATCTCCTCGACAAACTTGGAGTAAAACAAGAATCAAATGAAAAACGTTCAGGTTTTGACAAAGGATTCTCGGTTTTAGGATTTCTTGCGACCGTTGGAATTTTGGGAAGTGCGGTTTACTTAGTTTTTAATTTTTTAAAAAGTGAAGAAATTGCCGGGAAAGCCCGGGATGGCGTTAGATTGTCTGATATGGCAATTTTTGTTTTAGCTACTGAACAATATTTTCTGGATAAATCAAGTTTTCCGGACGTAGCAAACGTAACCAGAATAAGCAATGTTTCGTCTTCAAATCCTACCAACGTTAACGGGACCGGCTGGATTAAAGTTGATATGTCAAAATATATTGCAAATCTTAGGATTGATCCGATAAATTCCGGTATTTATGTTTATAAATACCGCCACGACAACAGGAAATATAAGTTTGAGACGGTACTTGAGTCGGAAAAGGACTTAATGAAAAATGGCTTTGATGGAGGAATCGATGATCATAAGTACGAAGTCGGAAACGGAAGGACGCAAGTAATTGAATGAAACAGCCTTGCTTTTTAATTTCAAATTGGTGTTAGATTGAAGTAGAAATGTTAAAACTGCCCCATATTAAAAAGTCGATCGTCGATGGTCGATCGTCGATGGTCGGTTTTACGCTAATTGAGCTTCTGGTCGTAATTGGCATAATTGCAGTTTTAGCGGCCGTTGCTCTTCCCTCCCTTAGAGGTTATTCAAGAAGGCAAAGTGTAAAAAACTCTGCCGTTGAATTGAAATCAAACTTAAGATTGGCCCAAAATAGGGCACTAACTGGTGAAAAAAATTGCGATTCAGGATCATATTTGCTTGGATGGGTTGTTTCGGTTCCTGAAAATGCGGGTGGAAGTTACACAATTTTTGGCCGATGTTCATCAGGAAATTTAAATTTTAACTCGGCTACATATAATTTTTCTTCGGATATTACCGCCACTATTTCAACTTCATTTACTCCGACTTATATTCTCTACCAATCAAACGCCCAGGGTGCAAAGTTTTATCAGGATGCAAACTTAACGAATGAAATTCCTGTTGCTTTGGCAATTGTAAACTTGAGTGCCGTTTCCGGTGAAACATATAATGTAAATATATCAACAACCGGTAATGTATATGAATCAAAACCATAATAATCGACTATCGACTATCGACTATCGACTATCGACAAATGGTGGCCAGACATTGCTTGAAATGGTTGCTGCGCTGGGAGTTGCAGTAATTATTATCGTTGCCCTCTCGATTGTAATTGTCAGATCAATACGAAGTACCCAGGTTGCCAAAAACCAATCAATCGCAACTAAATTAACTGAGGAATCTATCGAAAGCGTAAGGACTGTTCGTGACCAGCTTGGTTGGCAACAATTTGCAACATACACGGCCGGTTCGGGGACTTGCTACAGAGCTGACCTTGCAACACCTGCACTCGTGACTACTACCTGCCCGGAACTGCTAAGCGGAGAGCTCTCTCAATTTTCAAGGAAGATTAATTTATTGCAAACCGGAGTCGCAGGTCAGGAAAATACTCATAGAGCCATTGAAGTAGAAATTATCTGGCAGGACCCCTCCGGACAACATAACTCTAAAGCCAGAACAATACTTACCGATTGGCAAACTTTATGAATTCAGAAATAAGAATTAGGAAATTAGAATTTAAAAAACATCATTCTGCATTCTCAATTCTGCATTCTCAATTCTCTTTCGGCTTTACCCTCATAGAGCTTCTCGTCGTCATTGCTATATTTAGCGTGATTGGTGTTGTAGGTACCGACTTATTTACTAACCTTATTAAGGGTTCAAATAAAGCCAATGTAACAAGTGAGGTCAAACAAAATTCCCAGCTTGCTATCGATTTAATGGAGAGATATATCAGAAATTCAACAAATGCTACCACGGACGGATCAAGTTTAACACTGAGCGTGCCTGAAGGAACGAGAATCTTTTCCTGCGTTGTACCAACAGCAACAACTAACGGTAAAATAACTTTGGGAGACGGACTTACTGCAAACGACGTGACAAACATCGATCCGCTTTCAGGTGTTGATATTTCAAGCTGTTCGTTTGCCGTTACGACTCCTTCCGTGATTTCTCCTAAAGTGGTGAGTATCGCAATTGTTGCACAGCAAGCTGTTAAGGCTCCTTCAAGAAGGGATTTTCAGGCGAGTGTTACGATTTCAACAACGGTTTCTTTAAGAACGTATTGACATTAGTTTCGGGTTATAGATAATAGATATAATATAAAAATTCTTGACATAATAGTTTCTTTGCAATTAGACTAGATTAAGATAGACTGTGAATAAAAAAAGAATCCAAAATTGGTCCACCCATACCCCTAATAAAAACCCTGGCCAGGCTTTAGTGGTTCTTTTATTGGTAATGGTTGTCGCTTTGACGGTCGGGCTTTCGATTGCTTCAAGATCTTTGACTGACGTTAGAATTTCAACTCAAACGGAGGAATCTCAAAAAGCCTTTGGAGCGGCAGAAGCAGGAGTTGAGGAGGTTCTAAGGCAGGACTTGGCAACTCTGGCCGGAAGCGGAGGTATTTCTTCTTCTGTTGGAACAGACGCGGCGTACTCTGTTTTGGTAACTGCTCAAGGCGGAGCTCAATCTTATGCTCCAAGCCGTGTTGTTTCTCAAGACGATATTGCACAAATTAATCTCTCCGGCGGCGGTTTAGACGGCGACCAAATTTCGGTATATTGGGCTAAAACATCTGATGCAGGAGAATCAGCAAATCCTAATTGTGCGTCATTGGAAATTACATTTGTTTATCTCTCCGGCTCATATCAGCAAAGCAAATCAGGTTTTGATCCCGGTACTTGCGGAACAACGACTTCAGGGTTCTCGCTGGCAACTGAAGGATCTTTTGTAATCGGCAGTGAGACATATAAAGAAAGAGCTCAAATTGTCGTACCGGCCGGAGCGGTTTTGATGAGATTGAGGCCTCTTTAT
>DATCJB010000069.1:0-14393 GCA_036507455.1 Patescibacteria group bacterium
ATGTCCAAAGATTGGTTTCCGGCCGATTTTATTACCGAGTCTTTTCCCGGCCAATTTAAAAATTGGTTTTATTCTCTGATTGCTATGTCAACGGTTTTAAAAGATACTAACCCGTTTAAAACTGTTTTGGGATTTGCGACGCTTCTGGATGAAAATGGCGAGGAAATGCATAAATCAAAAGGCAACGCGATTGAATTTAACGAAGGAGCTGACAAAATCGGGGTTGATGTTATGCGCTGGATGTATGCAATCCAAAATCCTTCCTCCAACATGTTATTCGGTTACCGCAAAGCCGACGAGACAAGAAGGAGATTTTATTTGATCTTGTGGAACGTTTATTCTTTTTTTGTAACCTACGCCAATATTGATGGATGGGAAACAACAAGTAAAACGCGACAAGTAACAAGCAGCAACGTACTTGATAAATGGATTCTGTCCAAATTAAATGGTCTGATTAGAAATGTGACAAAGTCATTGTCAGAATTTGATGCGCAAAGCGCGTCTTTAGAAATAGAAAATTTCATTATTGGTGATTTATCTACCTGGTATCTCCGAAGAAGCCGGGATCGTTTTGGTTATTCTGCAATTGATGATAATGACAAGAATGCTGCGTATCAAACCTTGTATTCGGTTCTTGAAAATTTATCAAGAATTCTTGCATCATTCACGCCGTTTATTGCGGAAGAAATTTATCAAAATTTAACTGCAGAAGAATCTGTTCACTTGAGTGATTTTCCCACACCAAATCAAAAATTAATTGATCAAAATTTGGAAGAAGAGATGATCTTGGCAAGGAATATCGTAGAGCTTGCTCATTCTCAAAGAAAAGAATCTCAAATAAAAGTTCGTCAACCACTTGCCAAACTAACTTATTCCGGCAAACAACTTTCAAAAGATGTTGAAAAAGTGATATCGTTTGAAGTCAACGTTAAGGAAGTTGTTTTCAAAAAAGATTCAAAATTAGTGCTTGATACAAAATTAACCGATAAGTTAAAAAGTGAAGGTGAAGCCAGAGAACTTATACGCCAAATCCAGCAGCATAGAAAAGAAGCAGGTTGTGAATTGTCTGAAAAGGTTCAATTAATTGCCCCGTCCTGGCCAAAAGAATTTGAAAAAGAAATTTTAAGACAAACTTTGTCAACTTCGATTGAAAAGGGTGAAACTCTGACTGTTAAGCGAAATTAAGCTTCAAACTTTCGATGAAATTTTTAAAAGGATATGACAATGTTACTATTTTTTTGACTTATGGACTGTTAGCTTTTGGTATTTTGGTTATTTATTCGGGAGCCGTAAATTTAGCCGTCGGGCAATTGATCTTTGCAATAATCGGATCCTTGATTTTTCTGCTAACAGTTCAAACAGATTTCAGATTTTTTTATAAAGCAAATTTCTTGATGTATGTTTTTGTAATTTTGCTTTTAATTCTTACTATCTTTGTCGGCACTCCAATTCGCGGGGCCGTTAGATGGATAGATTTAGGGATTTTTGCACTTCAGCCGTCTGAACTTGCCAAGCCTTTTGTGATTTTAACCCTGGCTTCATTTTTTTCGACATTCCAGATAAATAATTTAAAAAATATTCTTTTAAGTCTGGCCATAGTCATTGTGCCTGTTTTGTTTATTTTTCAACAGCCCGATTTAGGAAACAGTTTGGTACTTTTGGCAATTTGGGCATCTATGTTTTTTGCATCAGGAGTTAGATTAAGTTACCTTGCCGGAATGGGAGCTTTGGCAATTGGTACAATGCCTGTTATTTATTCACTTTTGGAAGACTATCAAAAACAAAGACTTTTAACATTTTTAAGCGTAAATGATCCATTGGGAGCAGGCTATAACGTTTTGCAATCAACGATTGCGGTCGGATCGGGACAATTATTCGGTAGAGGTTTGGGCTTGGGAACTCAATCGCACTTATTATTTTTACCCGAATTTTCAACGGATTTTATATTTGCTTCACTCGCGGAGGAATTGGGATTTGTGGGAGCACTAATTTTAATTTGTCTTTTTTTAATATTTATCTGGAGAGGTTTTTCTTTAGCAGGAGAGGTTTCCGATCAATTTGGGGCTTTGGTAATTGTTGGTGTATTTGCCTTTATTTTATTTCAATTTGTTATCAACATTGGAATGAACATCGGAATCATTCCCGTAACGGGCATTACTTTACCTTTAATCTCATACGGAGGCAGCTCTTTAATTTCTACTTTGTTTAGTTTAGGACTGGTAGTTTCCATTACCAAACACCGCAAGAATTGACACCTGAGCCTATATTAAGGTAGAATTTGTAGCCGTGGACTTAGAAATTATATAAGCCAAGCAAATATATATTTATAAAAAAACAATGGATTTTGCAATAATTGAATCAAACGGAAAACAATATTTAGTCCGACCCGGAGAAGTTATCAATATTGAAAAGCCGAATATAGAAGGCAAGATCAAATTTGATAAGGTTCTTTTAGTGGGGGATGGGGGAAATATCAAGGTTGGCAAACCATATTTGGATTTATCAATCTCGGGTTCTGTGATTGGAATTAAAACTAATAAGATAAGAGTTGCAAAATTTAAAGCAAAGTCGCGATACAGAAAAGTACACGGTCAAAGAATAAACCTGACTCAAGTGAAAATAGATCCGATGAAAACAGAAGGTTTGGCCTCAACAGCGGGTAAACAGACTAAGAAAACTCGAGCTGGAAGTAAAAATAAGTGAAAATTGTTATTGACAGCCTGTGAAAATTTTGTTTTACTAGGCTAAGAAAGGAGAACTACCTTGGCACATAAAAAGGGTGGAGGAACAACCAGAAAAAACCGTGACAGTGCAGGTAAGCGTTTAGGCGTTAAACTTTTTGGCGGTCAAAGTGCAGCAGAAGGCAATATTATTATTCGCCAAAGGGGCACTAAATTTTACCCCGGAAACGGAACACTCATGGGCAGAGATCACACTATATTTGCCAAAACTTCCGGCATTGTTAAATTCATTAAAAAACAAGGTAGAAGTCTTATTACCGTAGGGTAAAGAATTACCGGTTTAAAAAGTCGTAATTCTTTTAAGACTTAAGCACAATATGGCCGATGAGCAAATATCAGAACTTGATATCGATTTGCTTGAGCCCAATCCTCTCCAACCGCGCGGCCTGATAACTCCCGAATCAATTGTTGAATTGGTCGATTCCATCAGAGAACACGGCATTTTAGAACCTTTGGTAGTTGCAAAAACTCCGGCAGGGTATCAAATTATAGCGGGAGAGCGAAGGTGGAGAGCTTCAAAAGCGGCCGGTTTGAAAATAGTCCCCGTAATCGTCAAAGAAACATCACCAAAAGGCATGCTTGAGATGGCTATAGTCGAGAACGTTCAGAGAGTAGACTTGAATCCGATTGAGCGGGCTCAGGCTTACCAAAGATTAATGGATGAATTTAATTTAGGCAATCAGGATATTGCCAAAAGAGTAGGAAAAAGTCCTGCTTATATTTCAAATACTCTAAGGATGATGGCGCTCCCTGATGTTTTAAAGGACGCTTTAATATCAGGAGCAACAACCGAAGGACACGCAAGAGCAATTGCCGCGCTGGATGATCCTCAATTGATAGTTGAAGCTTACAGAGAAGTGCTCAAAAAAGGACTTTCGGTTAGAGGTGCTGAAGATTTAGCCAGGAAAATGAAATCGCATTACAATATAGCGATGAAATCCCAGGCTAAAAAGACCCAAACCAGAATCCACAACGACGAACTTGAAGAGATTGAAAACAGAATTCAGGATAAGTTTAATAATTATGTTAATAAGGCTAAAGTAAAAATAACTCAATCGAGGGTTCAGGCAAGAATATCAATCATTTTAGCGGCTGAAATGGACCGAACAACTGAAACTGTTAAAAAACTCGGTAAAGCCATTTCAGAAATGAATTGACCCAATTAAAGAAAATCGCTCCAGAGGCCAGTAAATCAACCAAGCCCTTCCGATAATGTCAGATTTCGTAATCGTTCCCCATTCCCTCGAATCTGATGAGTGATTTCGATTATCTCCCATTGCAACATATTGACCGGCGTCTAATTTAACTTCCTTGCCTTCAGGCAAGAATCTTCCCGGATTTGTGTAAACTTCATTTGGTAAGAACGACTGTTTTAGTTCTTCCCCGTTTATGTAAACTTTACCTTTTTCGACCATTAAAGTTTCTCCGGGAAGACCGATTATTCTTTTGATAAAATCCCTGTTCGGGTCAGTCGGTGCTCTAAAAACTATTACCTCTGCTCTTTTAGGTTCTTTAAAACGATAAGATATTTTGTCGGTTAGAATTAATTCACCGTTGATAAAATTAGGAAGCATCGAATCTCCCTGGACGCGGTGAGGCTGAATTAAAAAGATATAAACGATAAAAAATATGGCAACCGAAATTATGATTGTTTCAACAATATCAGCCAGAAAGACAAATAAAGGCTTTAAAATATTACGCATGTTCAATTCTTAGTTTAATTTGAAGCCAAACTTTCGTCAATGAGGAATGAATTTTTGAGTTGGAATAGGTAATTAAGATATAATTTGTACACTCACGCATAGGCTCAGTCGGTTTAGACCTGCCTGCCACGTCATACGTGGCCTGCCTGCCGGTCATACGACTGGTGAGGGCGCAGGTATCAGTTCACACCTGCCCGGCCGCAAGGGCATTTAGCTCAGTGGTAGAGCGCCTCGTTCACATCGAGGAGGTCGCAGGTTCAAGTCCTGCAATGCCCACAATGCTATGGCAGGCGGGTCGGAGAGGTCCCTGGTTCGAGTCCAGGTGCGTTGCACTAATTTTTGTTCCCGGTCAAAGAATTAAATCCGATCGTTGGTAGCACTTTTAATTTTCTGCTAAACTTCTCTCTGTGATTGAAAAACTTCTCGGGTTTAGAAAACATTACCTCGTTTCCAATATTTCCTGGGTAATTAGTGCCAATATAATTGTTAAAATTATCGCGCTTTTTTACACTATATTTTTGGCAAGGTCCTTAGGACCTTCCAATTTTGGAATCCACGTTTTTGGTTTGACCGCATTTGGACTCGTTTCAACCTTGACGGACTTTGGTTATAACCGTCTCCTAACCCGTGAAGTTGCTAAAGATAAAAGACAAATGGATATATTTTTGGGCAATATTATCAGTCTTTCTTTATTTTGGTCGGTTATTTCAGCAATATTTATCGGGTATTTGATGTTTTTGATAGATTCGGACGTGTTAAGAAGGTCGGCTTCTATGATTTTTATTTTAACGATCATTCCAAATACCCTTGCCGCGACTCTATTGGCAAGTTTGTCGGCTTTAGAAAAATTTAAATCCGTTGCAATCAGCACCGTTTTTTTAAGCTTAGCAGTTACGATTCTTGGTACTATTTCGATAATTGTTTTTAAAAGCGGGGTAATCGGAATTGCGATTACCTTTTTAATAGCACACATTATTTTGTTTTCATTTTTATTGTTTTGTTCGATCAAAAACAAGTTTAAAATTAAGTTTTTGTATGACTTTAATTTTTGGCAAAAAACTTTTAAACAATCATTGCCTTATGGGATCTTAACGATTTTAGGTTTACTTTATTTCAAAATCGATACCATTCTATTGACAGTTCTAAAAGGCAATGAGATCACCGGTTATTACGGTGCATCTTATCGGTTTTTGGAATCAGTTCACTTTATTCCTGCTTCGGTTATGATGGTTTTGTTTCCGGTTATGTCCAGACTACACAAAGGGTCCGTTTTTGAACTTAAAAAACTTTATCTTAGATCAATGTTAACGCTCGGAGTAGTTTCTATCCCGGTTTTTTTATTTTTATTGGTTTTTGCCGAAGTTATAATTACAACCTTGTATGGGAATATGTATCAGCCGTCTATTGCCGTTTTAAAAATTTTATCTGTTGCCGTAATATTTATGTTTCTGCACGTTCCAGGAGCTCACCTTTTATTTGCAACTGAAAAATATCTGAAAACCGTTGTTGTTTTATCGGTATTTACTGTTTTATTAAATATTGTTTTGAATTTGATTTTCATACCCCGCTATGGAATACTGGCAGCCAGCATAATTACCGTAATATCGGAAGCTATTTCGTTTGTTATATTTTCCTTATTAATTTGGCTTAAAGTTTTAAAATTAGATGAGGGAAAAATTTGATGTAAGCGTTGTAATTCCAAACTGGAATGGTGAAAAACTTCTGCCTAAAACTTTACAATCTTTACAAAAACAAAAATTTAAAAATTTTGATACGATCGTAGTTGACAACGGATCAACAGACGGTTCGGTTCGGCTTCTGCTGGAAAAATTCCCCCGGGTTAAAATTATCGCCTTAGAAAAAAATTATGGCTTTGCAAAAGCCGTTAATTTTGCCGTTATTAAACTTCAAAATAAATACGTTGCTCTATTAAATAACGATGCAATCGTTGATAAAAATTGGCTTTATTATTTGTTATTGTCGTTAAAAAAACACAAAGATTGTTATGCATCAACGCCGATTATGATAGATCCGAAAACCAAAAAAGTAGAAAATGCCGGAGACAAAATTAATGTCGTTGGCCAAGCACATCCAAGAGGTGTGGGGGAAGAACCTAAAAAATATTTTAAGAAAGAATTTGTTTTTGGGGCAAGCGGCGGAGCGTCATTGTTTAAAAAAGATGTATTGGAAAAATTAGGTTTATTTGATGAAAAATTCTTTTTTTATTTTGAGGATGTTGATCTGGCTCTGCGTGCACAACTTGCAGGATATAAAGTAATTTTTGACCCTCGGGCAATTGTATATCATAAAGGCGGCAGATCTGCTAAAAAAATCGGCAAAAGAATTGAGTATTTCAGGTTTCGTCACACAATTTATCTAACCATTAAAAATTTACCGGGTGAAATTTTATTTTCCAGAAGACGATGGTTAAAGATACCTCTTGTATGGTTGCACACGTTTTTCTATTTTGTAAAAACCGGTTTAGGACTTGAGGCTTTAATGGTAGCGGGGTCAGTGTTATTTAACTTGCCTTCACTTCTTAAGGATAGGAGTAGGATCTTAAAATCAAGAAAGATAAAAATCGGCGAATTTGATAAACTTTTCGAAGATAAAAGTTTGAAAATCGGAAAATGGCAAATTTAAATATTTTGGAAAAATTAGTCAGGCTTCTTTTAATTTTGTTTATTTTTCTACTTTTTGCCGGCCAGCTTACCAAGATTAGTTTACCGGCAATATCCGGAGCCATCTATTTAAACGACGTAATACTTTTCCTTATGATTTTAGTTTTTTCTTTTCTTGTTCTTTTTGAAAGAAGAAAATTGTTGTTTCCGGTTGGGTTTTTTCCTTTGTTATTTTTTAATTTATCCGCTTTTATTTCTTTAGTTTATTCTTTGGGTATTTTTGAAACCGGCCAGGTTTTGATTGGGGCACTTTTTTGGTTGAGGTGGGTAACTTACGGTTTTGTATATCTTATAATTGTAAATTTGTTAAAAAAAGATGATTTAAAGTTTTTTAATAACTTAATTATTTTGGTGGGAGTTTTGGTTGCCCTTTTGGGATTTGTTCAGCTTGTAATTTTTCCTGATTTAACGTTTTTGACTGTTTACGGCTATGATCCTCACATAAAACGTCTAGCTTCTACCTTTTTTGATCCGAATTTTAGCGGAATTTTTCTTAATTTAATATTGGTGAATTTACTGGTAACCGGTCAAAATAAAAAAAGTTATAATTTACCGCTCATTTTAATAATATTTACGGCTATTATTTTAACTTTTTCAAGAAGTGCCTATCTGTCTCTTCTGACCGGTATTTTGATTTTTGGATTATTTTTTTCAAAAAGATTTGCACTGGGAATTTTGGTTCTTTTTATTATTTCAACTTTTACTATTCCGAAAATCCAAGAAAGATTACTGGGCGCAGCAAATGTCGACGTTACGGCAATGGCAAGGATCGAGTCGTGGGAAAATGCTTTGACAATTTTTAAAGATAACCCGACCTTTGGGATTGGATTTAACAACTACCGTTTTGCCCAGGCGAAGTATGGTTTTTTTGACGTAGATGAACCCCTTGGAGGACACTCCGGTGCAGGGTCTGATTCAAGTTTTTTAACGACGCTTGCAACAACAGGAATTTTTGGGTTTTTGTTTTTTATAGTTTTTTGGGTTAGAATTGTTAAATTTTTAAAAAATCAATTTAAAAAAAACGTATTTGCAAAAATTTCACTTATCTCTCTTGCTACGCTTTTGGTTGGCAGCCAATTTATTAATGCGCTGTACTATCCTTGGATAATTGCCGTGGTTTGGATTACAATTGGTTTTGCAAATATTGCCTCACATGCAAAAAAGTAACCCCTTAAAAATTTCCTTCGGTTTTTTCGTAATTTACAGAGCATTTATCTTTTTGATTAGTTTTTTTTCGATTACATTTTTTCCGAAGCTGATTGCCGGGGATTTAATTGCTCCCGGAACTATTTTTAATTATATGTCCTCCTGGGCAAATTGGGATGGGGGACATTATCTTGCAATTGCGAAAGATGGCTATCAAATTTGGTTTCAATATGCTTTTTTCCCTCTTTATCCCATACTGATTAAACTTTTTTCAATATTTACAAGTCCTCTAATTTCCGGTCTGGTAATTTCCAATTTAAGTTTATTTTTGGCAATATATTTCTTTTACAAACTCGTCAGACTTGATTTTTCCCAACAGACTGCAATTAAAACAATAACTTACTTTTTGGTTTTTCCTACCAGTTTTTTCCTGGTTGCCCTGTATTCTGAAAGTTTATTTTTGTTTTTGACGATCGCAAGCTTCTACTTCGCAAGACAAAAAAATTATTTATATTCAAATATTTTGGCGGGATTTGCTGTGCTGACAAGGCCTATTGGAATATTGATCCTGGCCGGAATTACTTTTGAGTATTTTTATCAAAGAAATTTTAAATTCAAGAAAGTAAAAATTGATCTTATCTTATTTTTACTGCCGATTTTGTTTTTACTTGTGTTTTTATATTTTCTTAAGAGTACTTACGGCGATCCGTTTATTTTTATAAAAGCGCAGACTTTTTGGCAACGGGGTGTAAATTCTTTTCCTATAAAAGTAATATTTGATAATCTTTATCAGGTCGCGTCTCTTAAAAATCTCGGGGTTTCAATTTATTCAAACCAATTGCTGGATTTAACAGCATTTTTGATCGCTTTTATTGGTTTAATATTTTCTTTGGGGAAAATACGCTTGTCTTATTTAATTTACGCGCTACTGGTCATTCTTGTTCCGCTTGTAAGCGGAAGTATTGCGAGCATGTCTAGGTTTGTTTTGGTTGCATTTCCTGTTTTTGTTTATTTTGCAATTTTGGGAAAAAACGAGATGCTCGACAGGTTTTTATTGATGGTATTCATAGCCTTGCAGGCAATTCTATTAACATTATTTTTAAACGGATTTTGGGTGGCATGATAAATCTGATTTTGAGGGATTTAATTTTTATAACGATTACGCTTTTGCCTTTGTATGTTGTAAGAGGTTCGCTCTTTTCAATTCCGACAACATTACTTGAAGTATTTATTTTAGGGACCGGTTTTATTTGGCTGTTGAGCAAAGTGTATAAAAAAGAACAGATATTGCTTAAGTCCCAAATTTTAATCCCGACAGTTTTGCTTTTATTTTGCGCATTGATAAGCGTCTTTGTCGCACCTGATGTTAATAGCGGTTTGGGAATTTTTAAAGCTTATTTTATAGAACCCGTCCTATTCTTTTTTGTGACTTTGGATGTTTGCAGAAGGCTAAAGACGACTAAATTTGTCCTTTATGCACTGGTTTTATCGGCAATTTGGCTATCATTTTTGGTAGTGTTTCAGGTGTTTACCGGGAAGTTAGTTTTCGCTCCGTTCGAATTCGCCCTAAAAAGGGCTACCGGTGTTTATAATTCGGCTAACTCCTTAGGTTTATATTTGGGACCGATTTTTTCGATTGTTCTCGCCAAACTTCTGTTTGACAAGTCTAAATTAATTGAAAAAATTGTTTATTTGATTTGCGGATTATTAATAATTTTGGCTATCATTTTTTCAAAATCCCAAGGGTCAATGATTGCAATTTTTGCCGTTAGTTTTTTTGCAGGCGTGATTTTGATAACAAAGTTTAAATTAGGAAAATTTGTTAAATGGATAGCCATTCCTATTTTGGTCGGAACACTTTTATTTTTGAGTTCAGTTTTTATATTCGATTTGACGCCGAAAGTTAATGATTACGTTTATTCTTCAGGAAACACAATACAAATCAGGTTATACGTTTGGCAGGGAACACTTGACCTTTTATTTGACCGACCTCTTTTAGGAGCGGGACTTTCCGGGTTTAAGCCTATTTATTTTTGGCATTACCATTTGCCTCAATATGACGAAGCTTTGCAATATCCCCACAATATCTTTTTAAACTTCTACACAGAACTTGGGCTTTTAGGATTAATTACGTTCAGCTGGATTTTTATTAAGCTTAGCCAAATAGCTCTTCGGAGCGGAAAAAATTTACCGCTTTCCAGAGGAATATTTCTTGCCTTAATTTACATTTTGATCCACGGTTTGGTGGACGTACCTTATTTTAAAAATGATTTAGCCGTTGAGTTTTGGGTAATTGCGGCTGTGCTTATTGCTTCAGCAGATAGCAAAATTTCGGATGGGTAAAATTACTTGATGTAATAGACAACACGGGTTTGTCTTACTTTATTTCCTGCCGCGTCGACAGCCTCGACATTAATAACATTTTCACCTTCCCCAAGAACTAAATTGTAAGTAAAGTTTCCGCCGGGATTTACTATCGCCCAAAACCCGTTGATAGTAACGGTTGATCCTTCTTCAGCCTTTCCGGTGACTTTAATGTCGCGTTTGGATCCAAAAAATGTTTCATGATCGGCCGGTTGATCGATCTGCAAAATAGGTTTGCTGTTGTCATAAGTAATAAAGCCGGCAGTAGAGATTTGAGAGGCATTGCCGGCTATGTCGGTTGATTTTGCTTCTATTTTGTTTTCTCCGTCTTTTAATATGAACTCTTCAACTTCGAATGTACCGTTATTGTCGGCCAAAACATCTTTGACAACCTGACCGTTTTGGTAAATTTCAACTTTTGATCCGGCTTCTGCAAACCCGGATAATTTAAACTTGGCAGTATTGGTAGCCGTGAATGGGGTATCTATGCGCGGAATGAATGGCGGAGTAATATCAGATGCTGTTTCCGGAGGCCTATCGCCCCTGAATAAGTCTAAAAATTCAGCGAATTTAACCAGTATTTGAACGCCGAAAAAAATCGTGAAAAATATGATAAAAATGATACCGGCCAAAACTATTATTAGCCTTCGGTAAACTTCCTGTTCCTCCCGTTTTAAAAGCCTTCCGGATCTTTTTCCTTTTGCAGTCATAGTATTTGTTGGTTTGTTTGTCTGATCATCGCTTAAGGGCTCTTGCGAGCTGCCAGCAGCTTCTTTGCGCACTTCTTGCGCGCTATTGGATAAGACAGGCTTGTCTTTTTCGTTCAAGCTATCCATTTGAGCCAGCGGTGAGAATCGAACTCACAACCTCTGCTTTACGAAAGCATTGCTCTTCCTTTGAGCTACGCTGGCATTCGTAATGTCTTCCGGCTTATGCTTGAAAAGCTAAGTGGAAACAATGATGAGCCTATTTTAGTATTTTATTAATCTATATTCAAATCTAGGCTCACCATATTTGAAGAAAGCGATTAGTAATCCCAATTACAAGATGTGATTTTAAAGGGCCTCTTGGATTGCTTTGTAGAAGCTTTTTGTTATAGAATCAATCGTTAAAAGTCATGAAAAATAATTCGCTTTTTGGGGTAGAGCTTTTGAACTTAAAAAAGAAACACGATAGTCGGGGTTTCTTTTCTGAAGCTTTTAGAACGAACTGGCAACGAAATTTTTTGCCGATTCAATGGAATGTTGTTTTTTCAAAGTCAAACACCTTAAGAGGAATGAGAGTTCACCTAAATCATACAGATTATGTAATTTTAATAAGCGGCAGGGGAGTCTACGGTTTAAAAGATTTGAGGAAAAATTCACCTTCTGAAGGCAAGGTCTCGATGGTAGAAATTGACTCAAAAAAGCTGCAAGTTTTGATAATTCCTCCTGGGATTGCCCATGGTTTTTATTTTTATGAGAATTCAATCTACGTTTACGGAGTGGACTATTATTATAATCCAAAGGACGAAATTAAATTTAGTTATTTGGATTCTGACCTGGGGATCAAATGGCCGGCGGCAAAGCCGATTTTATCTTCAAGAGATAAAAGGTTGCCGAAAATGGCAAAGATTATGCCTTTAATACCAGTTTGGAAAGCCGCCTAAAGGCTAAATTTAGGAAACTAATGTTAAAAATTCGCAGCATCGGTCTTTTTGGAAGGAAGCGTAATAATTTTGGAAAAAGGTTCTCTAGACCGGTTGGTTTGATGTAGTTATGTATTTTAAACCTTGCACCCTGATCTGATTTAAAACTTAAGATCGGAATGTAAAATTTGGTGAATTTTTTGAAATCAGTTAGTTTTTTGGACCAAAAATTTAGCTCCTGTAGCCTTTTTTGAAGAGGCCAATCTCTCCTTTCATAATCTGGAAAATGAAGAGTGGTTGTTTGATTAAGGTTTGCCGGTTTGCACTTAGGATGATCAAAAAATTGCCTCCACATATGAACATCGCTAAACGTGTTGAGTGGAGCCGTCCTCCATCCAAAGGGTAATGTCAGGTAAAGTTCAGTCGTATGTCCGACACTACTTAATGGAAAGTAATTCCGCTTGTTTTTTAGGTAATTTTGATAAACTTTATTTCTTAGATTAACTTCGACGGTTATTATTTCGCCGTTAGGATTAACTCTGGTAGGGAGCGTATGGCCCAAATTGGCCTTATTTAAAAGATTAAACATTAACTGAACGTGATTTTTAAACCAGAGGTCGTCATCTGAAAGGTAGCAAATAATTTTCCCGGTGGCTTTCTTTATGACCTGATGGCGGTAAGTTTCGCCGTGGCCTGGCCCTTTTGGGAAGTTAAAAAAAGTTACCCTTTTGTCCTTTCTTGCCAGTTGGTTGATAAATGCGGCAGTTTTTCGATTAACTCCATCTCCGATAATAAAAACTTCCAGTTCTCTAATTGATTGCTTAAGTGCGCTTTCGAGTGAATATTTAATCGTTCGGCCGTGGTTATAGGTTGGAATGATTACGGTTGCTTTTACTTTCATCCTGTTATTTTTTAAATTTTATTTAAAAGCCGCATATTTTTTTAAATTTTATTTAAAAGCCGCATATTTTTTTAAATTTTATTTAAAAGCCGCATAATTTTTTAAATTTGCCAATTTTCTAATTTCTTCAATCATCTTGACTGATTGTGCTCCCTCGAAAGCACTGGTTTTGGGAGTGGATTGTCCATCGAGGTAATTTAAGAACGCTTTTATCTCCTCTAAAAGAGGCATTTTGTTATTGAATGATATCTTTTTTGGTTTGTTTATTTTTGCAGCGTTTATATTTCTTGTGTCGTAAACTTTAAGCTCGTTGCTTAGTGGATCATCTAAGGTCACTAAGGCTTTTTCAAAATGAAGTTGGACCTCTCTTTTATAAGAAGGGCTTCTGCTTGAGATTTCAACAGTTATTGCAAATTTGCTGTTGAAAAATACGTTAAGCCCAACGGCCAGGTTGCCGATTTTTTCAGCAATTGCAGATTTGGGAGTCGGAAGGTAGCTTAGAATTTCTTTGATGATTGCCAGTTCGTGGGGTAAAAGAATCCAAATAGTATCAACATCTTTGTGTCTATTGCCCCAACCTAGCCGATAAGTTTTGATAGCTTTGAGTTGTCCGTATCTTTTTGATTTTGCGATTTCGGCCATTTTTATAATTCCTTGATGATATCTCCATTTATCCATTACAAAAAGCCTGTTTTTGGCCAAATTAGCCAAACGAAAAGCACTTTTTGAGTCGCAGGTTAAAGGCTTTTCACAAAATATTGGGACTAGAGGCATTTTTTTAATCAGCTTGACGAGCACTTCTTTGTGTTTTAGCGTTGGAACGGCAACGATTAGACCATCTTGTCTTGGTAGTTGATTTAAGTTATGGACAATCTTTGAGGCTTGGTATAATCGGGCCCTTTTTAGACTAAGTTTGCTTGTCGCTACGACGGTGACTTTACAGCCTAAGTAAATTAGGTCTCTAAGTATGTATTGACCCCATTCGCCACAGCCGACTAAGCCGATTTTTTTCAAAAATATACTCCTCTTGTTTAGAAGTTAAATATGCTGGCGAGATTTTACCCTGATGGAACCAAAGATTCAAATTTGAGCTTATGATGCAGCTTCAGGAAGGGAGGCTGGAACGTTTTTAGACGGGTCATTTACTTTACATTGAAGTTTTTCCAGCGCCCTTCTTTGTTTTCTTCCAAGCGTCGCGACACTGAACCTTTGAATTTCAGCTTCGAAATC
>DATCJB010000070.1:0-12708 GCA_036507455.1 Patescibacteria group bacterium
TATTGCCTGTAAAACTTCGTTCTGATCCTCGGGATCATCGACTATGATCAAATCTTCGCTAAATTTTTCGTCGGGATCCAATGATTGATTCAATTGGCGTATTTTATCAAGCCCTTCTTGAGTTGTTGCCGTAACGGAATAAATAGCACCGTCTACGGTTTCGATCTCAAAATCCGCCGTGGGAATCTGGTCATCAATCGCGGACCCTACTTGTCTGACGTCTGCTGCTTCAATTTTCATCTTAGAGCGCTTTTGGTAAATTCTTTGGATTCGTTCGTAATTTGCGATAAAACCTGCCTTTGTTCATTTCGGCCGCAGGCGGCGATTTTAACAAAAACGGGCAACCCTTCAAGACTTTTGTGTCTTTGAAAGTAAACGGTATAATCACTGCTTTGAAAATAGTAAATCGGAATATCCGACCGCGGATTCATTATTCTTTTGACCGGAATTGATTGATTTTCAACCATTGCGGGAATGTGGGCCTGGAACATTTTGTCCGTAACCTTTATTAATCGGGTATCCTTCTCCATCTTCGAAGTAGTCAATCGCTTGCCGACTAATTCCCCTAAAAAGAAAATGCCTGCGTCAACACTTTGGCCCTTTTTAACTGCTGTTAATAAATTCACTTCCTTATTTTCACCCGGTTTCAACCAGGGCATGTTCGCCTCGGTTACTGAAATTGTCCTGCCGGACTCCATTAATTCTATATTTTTATTTGGGGATAGTACTTCGGTACCCTGATCCATAATAATTTATTCTACAACATTAGCGGGCGGTAAAGGACTTGAACCATTGCCTGCTCTAACGAGTCGTACGACCGGCAGGCAGGTTTGACTTTCTTTGTTGTTATCAAGCTCACTAAATTTTGTGGGTTCGAGAGGACTCGAACCTCTGACCTTCTCGGTGTAAACGAGACGCCCCCCGCCTGCCTAAATACTGTGGACGGTATAGGACTTGAACCTATGACCTTCGCAGTGTAAATGCGACGCTCTACCAACTGAGCTAACCGTCCATTCTTAAGTGCGGCGGGCAGGTCTACCAACTGAGCTACGAACCCAACTATGTCTTTTGTGCCGAGGACAGGAGTTGAACCTGCACACCCTTTCGGGCACAGCCACCTCAAGGCTGCGTGTATACCAATTTCACCACCTCGGCAACCTCGGTGTTTACACCGAGTCCTGCAAAGCAGGACGGGGTGCCCTGGGGGAGAGTTGAACTCCCACGCCCTTGCGGGCACTAACTTCTGAGGCTAGCCTGTCTGCCAATTCCAGCACCAGGGCGCGCTTGTGATTTTATCATATGTTCAAGTTAGCTTCAATTAAAATTTGATTACCAAGAAAACTCGTCCCGGGTTGGTATAATTAACTTTAAGGTGAAACGATCGGTTTTTACCATACTCTCAATACTAATTATATTAATTTTGATGTTTATTTTTTGGCCCAAACCAAAACCGGGTTCAACCCCTTCGGAAGCAAGATTAGGCGTTTTTTACTCCTACCGCAACGCACAATATTGGGAATTGGATCAAAAACAATCCTTAGACGTGCTCTTGTCCGATTTTGATTTTGAGTGGGTAACACTGCCGTTTTTCTGGAACGAAATGGTCGACGAGCATCAAAACCTTAAGCTGGAAACTCTAAACGAACAAATAGAAACCGCCAAAGTACATAATTTGGAAGTAATAATTACCCTAGGTTTAAAGGCTCCGGGTTATCCTGAATTCTTTTATCCGCAAAAATATGCCGACTCAATTATAAAAGGAAGTACGATTACCATCGGAGATCCTGTTTCTGAGGAGTTCTTACAGATTCTACCCAAAGTAGTTAAAGACTTATCCAAAAATGACAACATTAAAGCCTGGCAAATTGAAAATGAACCTCTCTGGACCAGCCAAAACGGACTAAAAATCTCAACGGATTTAATTCAAAAGGAAATAGAGATAGTCAGAAGGGAAGATCAAAAAAACCGTCCGGTTTTGTTAAATCATCCCGCAACTCCTCCCTGGAATAATGATTCTCAAAAAGTGATGGGTTTGCTTAAAAAAGGAGATTATCTTGGAATAAATGTCCATACAAAGACTAGGCCGCCGGTTTTAGTTTACTTCAAACTTTTTGGCAAATTAATTTCCGTTCCCTGGCCGGATTTTATCAACATACCGGTTTACAATTTAGGACCGCTTTCTCCGAATTTACAAAAACTAAAAACCCAAGCAGATAAAAGAGAATTGAAAACAATAATAACCGAACTGCAATCGGAACCGTATTTTACGGATAATAAAAAATTACAAGGCAGAGCTTTATTCAACTTTAATCCCCGCGATATTGAAACAAATGTTCAACTTGCAAAAAATGCCGGAATTGACCAAATAACTCTTTGGGGATCAAGTTTTTGGCTTTATAGCAAACAAAACGGTAATAACGAATGGGTAGATTCGGTGAAAAACTCGTTCTAATTTGACAATTTGGTTTAATCCTACGTTATACTAATAGCTGACTATGAAAAAAGCCTCGCTCATTTTTGCCTGGCTCTTTATCGCTCCGTTGACCTTAATTATAGCCCTGCTCGCATCAAATCAGACATTCGATACCAATCCAAATGTTTCAAAAGTAAAAGGAATATCGATAAATTCCGTTTTACCGTATAAACTCTATACTGCAGTCCCTGGACAGGTCGGAGCCCAGTCGGCTCAAGTCTATTCTGCTGACGCCAGAGGCGAGATTCTGAAACAATTTTTAGAGGATATTAATTCGCCTCTTGCACTTTATTCTGATTTTATCGTTGAGATGTCCGATAAATACCAAATCGATTTCCGGCTAATTACGGCAATTTCGATGCAGGAATCATCAGGGGGCAAAGTTATTCCCAGCGATTCATATAACGCTTGGGGATTTGAAAACGGAGCTACCGAATTTAGTTCCTGGGAGCACGCCATCGAAAGAGTCGCCAAAACACTCAAAGAAGGTTATTACGACAAAGGGTTAGTTACACCCGAGCAAATCATGCCAAAATACGCCCCTCCTTCGGTTGAAAAGGGAGGACCCTGGGCTAAAGGTGTTCAATACTTTATGGACGTGTTAGAATAATATCCCTATAATTACGTCGCGCTTGGTTATAACTAAAGTTCGTCTAACCATTTGACTTTTTACTATAAGTTAAGTATAATGCCTAACTAGATCCCGAAGTATGACCCTAAGCATACTTCGGGATTTTTTGTGGGTTATTTTTTGCTAATATATCATTACACATTTTGTTAAAATAACCTCATGCCTCAACTTCAATTGTCTTTTGCAATCCTAATCTCCAGGTTGATTAGAAAATATATTTTGTTCCGCAAACTCGGCGGAGGGAGTGCTGCGCCCGGCTTGTATGCTCTAAAAGTTGATCCGAATTTAATCTCCAAACTTTGCCGAAATTTTAAAAAAGGAGTGATTTTAATTTCGGGTACCAACGGCAAAACGACAACGTCAAGGATGGTTTCAACTATTTTGGAAACTGCAGGTTTTAAAACAATTCACAACCGTACTGGTTCTAATTTAACAAGAGGAATAGCTTCGGTTCTACTTGAGAATGCAAGTTTAAGCGGCAAATTTGAAGCAGACTTTGCGATTTTTGAGACAGACGAAGCAGTTTTACCGAACGCCATAAAACAAACGGGGCCTAAATTTGTACTTTTGACCAATTTATTCCGTGACCAACTGGACCGCTTCGGAGAAGTAGATAAAATTAAAAGAATCTGGCAGGATGCGCTTTTGGAACTTGACAGGGAAAGCACTGTTATTTTAAACGCCGATGATCCGGCAATTGCCCATTTGGGTCACAGATTAATTTCCAAAGTTTTTTACTTTGGACTGGAGGATCCCCAAGTCGGGGAAAAGGAACTTTTTAAATTTGCGGATACCAAATATTGCGGATTTTGTGCAAACCCGCTGGACTGGGAAATCGTGTATATTTCACATCTTGGAAAATTTAAATGTCCGAATTGTAAAAATAAACGTCCCGAACCCCAAATATCCGCAACGGGAATCAACCTTCTTGGAATAGGGGGTTCCAACTTCAAACTCTCAATTTATGACAAAAAACAAAGAATTAACCTAAAACTTCCGGGTCTATATAACGTCTACAACGGCCTGGCTGCCGCAGCTTTGGCAAACTCGATAAATATTGACACAAATACAACAAAAGCCGGATTGGAAAAATTTAAAGCAGTGTTTGGCAGAGTAGAACAACTCTTCGTCAATAACAAAAGTATCTGGATGTTCTTAATCAAAAATCCGACCGGATTTAATGAAGTAATTAGAACCATTTTTGAAAGCGGAAAAAATAATAATCTACTGATTGCCATAAACGACAAAATTGCTGACGGTAAAGACGTTTCCTGGCTTTGGGACGTAGATTTTGAAAAACTCAAGGGAAGTTTTAATAATCTTTTCGTTTCAGGTATCCGCGCACTTGATATGGCTCTAAGGTTAAAATACGCCAACGTTAAAAATCCAAACTTAGTTAGCGAAAATTTTATTCAAACCTTCGAAGAGGCAGTAAAAAGTACCAAAGAAGGTGAAATTTTATTTGTTCTTCCGACTTATACAGCAATGCTGGAAATCAGGGATTATCTGACAAAAAAGGGAATAGTCCAACATTTTTCAAAAGATTAAAAGATGAAATTTAAAATTTGCCACCTTTACGCCGATTTGATGAATACTTACGGAGACGACGGGAATGTTATTACACTTGTCAATCGTTTAAAGCAGCGGGGGATAGACGTTGAAGTCGATCAAGTCTCAATCGGGAACAAAATCGACACCAAAATTTATAATCTTTTTTTCTTCGGCGGCGGTCAGGACCAGCAGCAAATTAACGTTTCCAAAGATTTGGCAAAAGTTAACGGAGAAAAACTCAAGGAAGCGGTTAAAAAAGGATCGGCAGTATTGTCAATTTGCGGAGGCTACCAGCTTTTGGGTCACTATTATTTACCAATCGACGGTAAAAAACTCCCCGGAGTTGGACTTTTAAACGTTCAAACCGTAGGCTCAAAACAAAGGATGATCGGCAATATCGTTGTAAACCTAAACGACCAGCTTTTTGAAAATATTAAAAATGTTTATTCGTCTTTGGATGGTTACGAGATTAAACAAACTTTGGTCGGATTTGAAAATCACTCGGGCCAAACCTTTCTAAGCGGTATTAAACCTTTAGGAAAAGTGATAAGCGGGTTTGGAAACAACGGAGACGATAAAGGAGAGGGAGCGTTTGAACAGAAAGTTTTTGGCTGTTATTTACACGGATCACTTTTACCCAAAAATCCCCATTTTGCGGATTATTTAATCTATCTTGGCCTGAAAAAGGATTACAATGACGTAAAATTAGAACCTCTCGATGACACTCTGGAGTGGCAAGCCCACCACACCGCAATCAAAAGAGCCAAAGAGAATAAGTAAGTTGTCTTACACATCGGATGTGTAAACGTAATTTTTGGCTTATTCTAAAAGCTTATGTTTTAGAGTTTCTAATTTTCGAGCGTAATCCACTTGATCCATTAAAAACTGCTCATAATTATTTTCTTTAATGGTAAAAAGGTCCAAAATTGGATTTTTAAAGCAAATGCCATTTAGACTTCCAACATATTCTGAATATGAGGACCATTTATATTCTTCTAAATTTTTAGTCACATAACCTGCAATAGGGTTCAGATGAATGTACCGCGATAAATGAATTAATTGCTCGTCAGACTCAACATGCACAGCTTTAAATTGTCCTTGAAACAATGGACCATTTCTTTTGTATTTCAGATTAAAATATTTAGTATAACTATCGCTTACTTTTTTCATGAATTTAGATATTCCGTTATCTTTCCTTTGCAACAACAAAAGATGGAAATGGTTTGGCATTAAGCAATAACATATAATCTCAACTAATTTTTTAGTTTGATCTAAAGTTGTAAAAGCGGGGCTGTAAAGTTAGAACCGTTGCTTGATATTATCAAGTCTGTAATAAGAAATCGTGTTTACAAATCTTTTATAATCCCACTCAGTAACAAAGACTGGCATTTGAGCCACACCACGGTTATAAACATGATAATATTCACTATTTACAAGAGGTAAAATTCTTAATGGCATACCTTCAATTATAGAACAATTTCCCGATGTGTAAACATAAAACACATCCGATGTGTAAATTGAATATGAGAGTAATTTAAAGTACAATAGCCTCACAATTTTAAAACGGGCGAGTTGTCCTTCTCCTGCTTCGCAGGATCGGGATAAACTTCACTGGCAGACGAATATGCCCAGGTGGTGGAATTGGAAGACACGTACGCCCTAGGAGCGTATGCCGAAAGGTGTGGGAGTTCGAGTCTCCCCCTGGGCACCAGAAGTGGTATATTGGAAGCAAATTGCTGCCAAAAAGGCGGTGAAAAAAGTTGAGTAGCGAAAATAAATCAAGTTATTTGGTTAAACCATCAGATTTTTTCGACGCGTTCGTTCCCCAAAACCCTGACTCGGAAGAAGCGATTCATAGCCTGCAAAAGCATTTAGAAGAAAAGGAAGTATTAAGCGATCTTCAAAGCGGATTAAACGGTCAATACTTAATCATAATTGACAGAAACATTCTTATTCACGGTAGAGACATCAACCTTTTGAGAGCAAGGGCAAGAGAAATTATGCCGATTTGTAATTTAATAGAAAAATACGTAACAACAGAAGGACAAATCGAAGACTTTGCAAACCAAATTGAAACGGTTTTTAACAAGTGATTATTAAATTCCTGGGTTCTTCTGCGGGTTGGCCGCTACCGCGGCTTGGATGCAGGTGTGAAATTTGTACTTCAAAAGATCCAAAAGATATCCGTACAAGATCCCAAATTATGGTCGATAATAGGGTTTTAATTGACGCAGGACCGGAAACCTATGCTCACCTGCAACCATTAATTTCACAAGGTAAAGTAAAACTGGAAACAATTTTAGTAACCCACGAACATCCGGATCATATTTTAGGTTTTCAGGATTTGCCGCACATCTATAACAGCCGTGAAATTAACTTTTATACAACAAAACCCGTTTTGGCCGGCATCAAAAGAACTTTTCCGTTTCCCCTGTCTCCAATAAAGCCAATTGTAGTATCAGAAAATGAAAGGATCAGATTGAACGGTAATACCACTTTCGAATATTTTCCGGTCGTCCACGGTAACACGCAAGCCTTCGGAGTTAAGTATAAAAGCGGCAAGTTTTTCGCTTATATTCCGGACTTTAACCGAATTTTACCTTCCCAGCAAAAAGTGATACGGGGATGCGATTTGTTAATGATTGACGGTTCTTCACTGGGTCAAATTGGACAAAGCAGGGGCCACATATCAATTACGGTCGGGATCGAAATTGCAAAAAACCTGAAAGCAAAACAAATATATTTTATCCATATCGGCCACAAAACCGGCATACACGAATATCTGGAAAACTTTGTTTTGGAATTTGGCGGACGAAACTTTCACATCTCCTTCGACGGATTAGAGATTGAGCTTTAGATTTTTTTACTTTACAATTGTCTTAATGCTCAAGATAGCCGTCATTTTGTTCCTGACCGTTTCCTTGCTGACCGCTAACTATTCACCTCCCGTCGCCCCGGTTTTTGCCCAAACCACAAACAAACAGGCTTTGGACGATTATTTTTTTCAGCTAGAAATTTACCAGGACTCTCACTCTGATTTTGTAATAGCCAGAGACTCGTATAAACAATTCGGAACTCTGGCGTCCAAAACCGAAGCCTTCAATAAAACAAAGGAATATCTTACTCAAGTCACGACTCTTTTGATCTCATATGATAACGCAATTATTACAATTCTTGCCAATAACAACGGGCTGACAAACGAACAAAAAGATCCTTATGTTCTAAAAGTAAAAGATCACAAAACAAATTTTGGTAACATTCAAATAAGAATCAACCAAATAAAAAGGCTCGAAGATTTTAATCAGATAGCCGGTGATATAGAGACCGAAAAACAAATACACGACGAAAATGGAGAAGTTGCAGTAGAACTTTCCAAAATCGGATATATAAACTCGAATATTCTTTCCTTAAATCAATATATAGGCCTTATTGACGTTAAAATTTCTGCTGCTAAAAGAAGCGGTAAAAACGTTTCATATTTTGAAATCGGGCCGCAGGAAATTAGAAAAAGATTAACAAGCTCAAACGAACTCGTTGCAAAATCCCTGGAAATCATAGCCTCAACCGACAGGACCGCAAGCGGTAAGGTAGCTCTTGCTGATCAAAACTTATCCGAAGCTCAAAAACAACTGCTTGAGGCTACGTCATTTTTCAAAGAGATCATTAGAAATTTAATTTAAAAAAGTATATGTATGCGGATTTTTAAGAGAGACTTAAAAAAAATGGAAAATCAGAATTTAGAACAGCCAAGCCAAATAATTGTACAAAACCCTTCTTTAAATGCGAATCAGGGAAAGAAAGGCTTGCCTTCGGTAGGCAAGAGGTCTAAACGAATCTTTTTGATTCTTATCGCTTTGATAATCGGCGTAATTTTAATTATCATATTAATTTCAAACATCCAAAACGGTTCAAAAAATAAACCCGCCGACACAAATACTACCCCAAACAATCAAACTTCTACTCAAAGCCCAAAGCCGATACCGGCCGATTTACAAAATTTAAATACTCAAATTGAGCAAGCAGAAAAAAATCTTCTGGATCCGTACCAGGATGAAAGCAAATTAAATCCTCCATTAGTAGATTTAAAGGTAGAATTTTAAACTTTCAAGAGCTTTATATTCGCTCGCAGAACACCGTGGACTATCAGTCCAAGGATGAATGCGAGAGAATACATATTTTCGAGGACAGGCATGTTCTTGCTAGCTCATGTAAACTATAAAGACAATTCCGAGGACTTTCAGTCCTCGGAAGTTTATAAAACAATAAGTAATCCTATAATATTTGACATATTAGCTTGAAGCAGAGTATATTACTTCTTAATTAAACCGTAAAACACTTCAAGACCACAAAAGCGTGGTCTTTTAGATATTACGGCGTACATTAACAGTCCGCTAAGCACCAAGAAAGGAAACGTAGATGCTTTCGCAAAAGACTTTAGGGAGCCACGAAATACGCCGGGTGGAAATCAAGCAGTTGGTGACTAAAGCCATTACTGCAGAGATCAGGCACCAATCGGACCACCTTGCGTTAACTTTGATGATCCTTGCCTTAACCGCAGCAGTAGTTTTTATTTCCCTCCCGTCGGTTGAAGCATTGGTCGCCTTGGGGATAAGCCTTGCGGCTTTTGCTCTGGTTGCATTTAAAACGGCTCAGGATGCCATAAGATGCGCCAGACTAAGCGTAGACTCAATGATGGAAGGATTACCCGGAATCATTCCGAGCTATCTTGAAATCGAGATCGTTGAAGCGCTTGAATCATTAAGCGATTTCAACTCTCCCCGCAACTTGCGGATTGAGTTTGTTGGGAAACTTTGCAGCCAAGTCAGCCTGCAAGAGTGGCACTTTTTGGCTTATTTAGCCAAGAAATACCGACTGCCACACGGCAACCGAAGATGATCAGACCAGGATCAAAACGCAAGCTCTTCAGGCGGGAATAACTTTCTTTTGACAAATAGCGGATTGGGCTTGAATTGTGTGTTGTAACGTCGCTTCCAGGCCGGCGATTATGGAAACATAATTTTTCCAGTTACAACACTACACTTCAACTACTCTAGGATACTTATATTTGATTTCTAGCTTCAAAAATGTTAGAATAACGCTAATATTATGAAACCTCAAGCGGCCGTAAAAGGCGCCAAAAAAACTATCCACGCAGTTAATCAAATCGCCGATTTAAGCGAATTTTTACGTGAACCTACTCAAATAGGAGCCGATGCGATCGAACAATTCCTGGGTTTAATGGGAACCAAACCCAAACCGCTTTCCGGCGAAATTAATTTAGCAGAAGCAAGAAAACAGAAGGAACAGGAAGAAAAGAAAAAAGCAGACCAGGTGATGGTATCGGTACAAACAAGAAAGATACTGGAATCTATGGCTCAGGAAAAGAGAAATATCTCAACAATCTCTATGGCCGAAATGGCTGTCTCCGACAAACAGCTTGAAGAGATGAATTTATCAACGGCTTACTCAAAAACTAATCTAATCGATAAAGCAAAAGGAGTTATCAGAAAATATTATCAATTCTTTTTAGAAAGAAATTCCCTCAATTCTAAAAAGGCTGCCAGGGATTCAATGGTATCTGTTGCCGCACCCAAAGGTAAAGTTCGCGGTTCTTTTTTTGGATTCTTTAAAAAGAAATCACAAATCGGTACTGACGTTTTAGCAGTAACCGGCACAAGCGGGGGAGGTAAAGAAATGTCCTCCGCGCGTTCAGCCGGAGGCTAAAAGACCTTTACATCCAACCTTCTTCTGTTGTAGAATCATTCACGTTTACAGGGCGGTTAGCTCAGTTGGTAGAGCGTCTCGGTGACATCGAGGAGGTCAGAGGTTCGAGCCCTCTACCGCCCACTCTTCGACTCGCTTTGAGTGGAATCTCACGAGCTCGCTCAGAGTAAACTCAAATCGAAGAATGTAGATCAAATCTAAATTAACAACAATGGTGGAAGATCAACAAAATCAACCCCCTGATAGAGAAGTTGCAAATTACACGGCAGTTTATCTTGAACATTTGAGACGCCTGACTAACAATCCAGATAAATATTTTAAGTTAAAAGCAATTGGGAATTTTTGGCTCGAAATTCGTGAAGTAAAAGGACTTAATAGAAAAAATACTGTAGATCAATTGGAAGGCTTAATTGACGAACAGAAACTAGCGGCGTTTGAATTTGGAATGCTGGACCCTGATGACTTACCGGAAGGATTTATGGAAAAATTAGCAAAAGTCGTAGGAGACGAAACAATTTTTGAAGTTTTCAAAAAAACGTTCTTTGCAGAATAATTCAAAGAATTGACCTTTAAAGGTTGCATTCTTTATTTCCTTTCGTGATATGATTGAAATTGAGGCTAATTATGGACGTTGATCATTCAAGTGTGGCCGCACCTATGCCTGGAGACAAATCAGAAAGAGTTTATAAATCAAGAAGCCGGTTAATTTTGGATAATTTTCTTGGTGGTATCGCCTGGTCTCTAGGAACTTTTATCGGCTTCGGCGCAGTAGCTGTCGTAATCGGATATTTTCTATCCCAAGTTAACTTAATCCCCATAATCGGATCATGGGTGGCCGATATCTTAAAAGATGCCGGCTCCAGAATTGGCGATCCAGGCAATTTTGATTGACTCTCAAGTTACGCCTGTGTAATACTAACGTGAATTTATTAACTCTTCTTTTGTGAAGAGTTTTTTATAGTAAAAGTTGGTATATTAAAATTATGGATGACAAAAACAATTTGGAAGCTTTAAGACATTCCTGTGCGCACCTGCTTGCGGCTGCGGTTATGGAACTTTGGCCCAATACTAAAAGAACAATAGGACCGGCGATCGAAAACGGTTTTTACTACGACTTTGATTTTGAAAATCCAATTTCAGAAGGAGATTTAACTAAAATTGAAAAGAAAATGGCCGAACTTCTTCCTACGTGGAACGGTTTTGAGGGAAGAGAAGTAAGTGTTGATGAGTCCTTGAAAATTTTTAAAGATAATCCATACAAGATTGAGTTAATCAATGAAATTGCCTCAAGCGGTCAAAAAATAACCATTTTCAAAAGCGGTAAATTTGAGGACCTTTGCCGCGGTGGTCACGTTAAAAATCCAAGCAAAGAAATTGGCGCATTCAAATTACTTTCGATTGCCGGTGCTTATTGGAGAGGCAGCGAAAAAAATCCGATGCTTACCCGAATTTACGGAACGTGCTGGCCATCCAAAAAAGAGCTTGACGAGTATTTGAATAATTTAGAAGAGGCCAAAAAAAGAGACCATCGAAAACTTGGAGCCCAGCTGGGTTTATGGGTATTTTCAGATTATGTCGGTTCAGGGCTTCCATTATTTACCCAAAAAGGAGCCTTAATAAGGCGTTTAATCAATGAATTTGTGGAAGAGCTCCAAACCGCACAGGAGATATATCAGGTCTGGACTCCTCAAATTGCAAAAGCCCAATTATTTAAAATATCGGGCCATTACGATAAATACCGGGAGAATATGTTTCATGTGCGCTCAAATTATTCCAAGGAAGAATTTTTCCTCAAACCTATGAATTGCCCCCAGCATACCCAAATCTATGCTTCCCAACCCCGAAGCTATAAAGATTTGCCGATCAGAATGTCTGATTTTGCCATGCTTTACCGTGATGAAAAACCCGGAGAGCTTTCAGGCTTAACCCGAACCCGTTCTTTTTCGCAGGATGATTGTCACGTTTTTTGCAGGGAAGATCAAATCATTGACGAAATGAACATAGCTTTGGATATGACGCAAAAAATTATGGCAAGCTACGGTTTTTCTTATAAATACCGTCTCTCTACCCGGGACCCGAACAATCTTGATAAATATCTGGGAGATAATAAACATTGGGAAAAAGCAGAAAAACTTGCAGAGAAAATTTTAAAAGACAAAAAAATTGATTATTTTATAGGTTCAGGTGAAGCAGCTTTTTATGCCCCCAAACTTGATTTGATAGCTAAGGATTCACTTGGACGAGAATGGCAGTTATCAACTCTTCAGATAGATTTTGTGATGCCTGAAAGGTTTAAATTAAGTTACGTTGACCAAAACGGCAAGCTTAC
>DATCJB010000071.1:0-2117 GCA_036507455.1 Patescibacteria group bacterium
TTAATCCTTTTTTATTTAAAAACAATTGAACCGTTTTTGGGTGGTCGGTTGCGATTATCATATCTCGTTTTTGAGTTTGCCTAAACTTGCCTAAAAATTCAGCAAAAGTCGTTACCAAAGGATAGGTATCCTTAGAAATTGCAAAAGATAATTTTGTGCTTCGAATAGGAATATGGGAAAAAACCGCAAGTTTAACAGCAAGTGCCGGATGATTTAAATAAAATTCTTTTAAAATATCGGTAAAAGTTAACGCAGCGTCGGCTTTGCCAAGAGAGAGAAGGAGCGGAATATCTTTGGGATTTGCGTATTTTGTCGGAAATTCGGTATTTTCAACCGACCAAATCCGTCCTTTTTTGTTCAAATTGGCACGCAAACCGGCGTACTTTAATAAGTTGAAGCTTTCTTCTTGCAGATAACCTGTTGGAAGGTAAAACTTAATCATGCCCTAAGTCAAATTCAAGTGCCATTTTAGCACAAATTGAGCATAATTACAAATGTGCAAGTTAGAAGTTTATTGTTCGTCCGGAAGATCACCCTTGGCGATATAATTTGGAATTTTTATTGATTCGGATATCGCCCTTCGGAGGGGAATTTGGAAAGGTTGGGAAGGATAAAAAACCAACTTATCTTTTGGAATTGCAATTTGGTCGATACCTGGATACCGCTTGCTTCTTGGTATGTGGTAGACATCAGTTACGATAATAATACGACGGTTGTTATTAACAAATGTTTGGGGAAAATCATCAAATTGATGTTTCGTGTGTTCTATTTGAGAATTGGGACTGACTATTATATTTTGTCCCGGAAAACCGTAATTTTTATCAAAATATTTATCTTTAATTAAGTTATTTAGATCATCATTTTGTTCCATTGATCCGTTAAAAAATATCTCCGGCCCAAACCGTTCGATATCATCTAAATTAACATCGCTTATTTTTTTTGGAACTCTAAGAGCCGCTACTTCCTTTGAAATTCGAATTGCAGTAATAATTCTTTGAGCGTTTTCGTTAACATTCGGGTTGACGGTCGGTTCTTCGGTAAATGTGGTTTCGGGTCCGGAAAGTACCCAAATTAAATCCCAGTTTTCCTCAACAGGAGGTAAATTTTTATTTTTAATTTCCCTTAACTCTTCCAGTATTTTTCTTCTCAGATGTTTTTCGCTACTTTGTTCTTTCATACAAGCAAAAGATTATACACCCTCATTGTTGCCTTATCAAACTCCGGTTAAAATTTTTTTTACTGTGCGGATTTTGTGGCTGTTTGCGCACTTTCCGTTGAATCGGTCATCGGTTTTTGTTGCTTAAAAATTATAAAGTACGAAGAAGTAATGTTATTATCTTTTAGACTTCCAACAGCCCCGATTTGGTCACCGGCAACCGGTGCTTCATTGTTTATTTGTTTTGCATTTGAAACGTCGATTTGGTAAGAAACGTTGTTTTCGTCCGTGACGGCAATTACATCATCATCCAATTCACCGATAGTTGAAAAAACAAATTTATTTGGAAAAATTATTTCAGAGTCCGGTGAAACTAAAAGAAGTTCGCTCGTATATGTTCCCGAGGAATTGATCTCTCCAAGACTAACCACGGTATCGTTGACTAATATTTTATTAAACGCTAACTTTGTTCCCGTATAGTAATTCTGGATATCAGTTTGTTCATTAACCAGGATAGTTTTTGTATCGTTAATTTTTGTAATATTAATCGTGTCCGAGAGGGTTGTTTTCACTTTTCCGGAAACTACTCTTAAATTCCTTTTTGCCCTTGAGTTTTTTAATACCTTTTTTAATTTTTCAAGATTTGCCGAATCAGATGATTCGTCACCTTGGGCATTTGCAATTTTTACAATCGAGGACTCTTCGTTGCCCTCTTCTTTAAGCTGGTAGACCAGTCTGGTTAATTCCTGGTTTACTCCCAAGCTGTTAAACGAATAAATTTTAAATTCGTTAAATCCTTTTTCAAGGTTTAGGTCGATCGAAAAATTATTATTCTCATCAAGAGTTAGAATTTGACTGACCGTAGGACCGGTTACGGCAATAAACTGGCCGCCTGGTGCCGAACCTTTAAGAGGAATTGAGGTGCTGTCTGTTACGGTTTCATCTTCAGGAAATTGAATAA
>DATCJB010000072.1:0-2298 GCA_036507455.1 Patescibacteria group bacterium
GGAGGAAAAAGATATAAAGTTGAAGTTATCACATTGATTTCTCACGCAGGAAAAGAAAAAGAACTCAAAGTTCACGCTGAATCTAAAGGTAAAGAAGAGACATCACGCAAAGCCTGGCAGGGAACACTTGTGGAAATTATCCGTTTCATTCAATCAAATTTAAAAAAACCTCTGACTCCTGCTGAAGCAAACCTGATCGGAGATAAATTCGCAGAGTTGTTCTATCAGGACGCTGGTAAGGCTGATAAAATGAATGAACAATGAAGAATTTTATTACCGGGCATATGATTGTTAAAAATGAACAAAAATGGATCTGGTTTGCCATTCAATCGGTGATTGATTATCTTGACGAGCTTTTAATTTACGATACGGGCAGCACAGATAAAACGGTTGAAATAATTAAATCGATAAAATCTCCGAAAATAAAATTTTCCCAAAAAGGCGAAGTTGACCGCAAAAGGCTGGTAGAACTGCGCAAACTCCAGCTTAAAGAAACCAAATCTTCCTGGTTTTTTTTGATCGACGGGGATGAAATCTGGCCGGAAAAAAATTTACAAAAATTAATCTCAACCCTTAAAACCCTTCCGGAAAATAAAAAAGCCGTAGTTGTCAGAACAAGAAATTGCGTCGGTGATATTTATCACTATCAGGGTGAACTCGCGGGTGATTACCAAATTTTGGGTATGAGGGGACACTTTAATACCCGTGCGTTTCGAAACGGGCAAGGCTTAACGATAAAAGGCGAATATCCGCTGGAATTTTACTGTGACAGCCAAGGATCATTGAATAATCAGGATAAAAAGTTATATTTTCTGGATACGTACTATCTTCACATGACCCACATGCCGCGTTCATCAAAAAGAGAATTTGAAGTTAAAGTTATGGATCGGTTAAAAAAAATAAAAATCGAATCGGGAATTAAATTTAAAAAGGACGAACCGTTTCCTAAAGTGTTTGACTTAGCTAGACCTGGAATTGTACCTGATCCATTTGTTAAACTATCTCCGGCAAAGCTACTGGCTGCTCAATTTATAACGCCAATTAAGAATTTGCGACGGATAGTAAAAAGAATAATATAAGCTGCCAAAAATTTAAATGATAATTTTGGCAATTTTTTTATTACTTCACGTATTTCTACTTACCCAGCTTAAATTTACTCTATGGCCGGAGATGATGGTTTATCCTTATCTTGTAAATAAAGGATTTTTACTTTTTAAAGACATCGTAAACCCTTATCCTCCGCTTTTAACTCTTTTTTTAGCTTTGATATTTAAAGTATTCGGTTATGAAGCTGTAGTCGGGAAAATTACGGCCTGGATTTTTATAATTGCAACCGACATTGCAGTTTTTTACTTTGCAAAAATAATTTACAAAAAACTGACGTTAGCGCTCGTTAGTTTATTCTTTTGGGTAATATTATCCGTTTATCTTGAGGTTAACGGTCTTTGGTTTGAGCAGGTTTCAATTCCGTTTTTAATTTTAGGCGTTTTATTTTTGGATCGGGCATTCAAATTAAAAAACAACAGCCGCCTGGTTATATCCGGTATCTTTTTTGCTATTCCGCTTGCTATTAAACAAACTGCATTTTGGTTATTTATACCGGCCGTATTTTTGATTTTTTTAAAAACCCAAAAAATTGAAAACGTTATAAGATTTTTAGCCCCTTCTGTTTTTATATATTTAATGTTTTTGATTTATGCGTATTCGCTTGGAATTCAAAAAGAATTCGTTGATTGGGTTTTTGTGATTCCATTATTTGTGATGGGAAGAACCGAAGGGTTTGTGCAGACCCCGACGGCCGGTCAAATAATTAGAATTCTTCCGATTATACTTTTGGCTATACCGGCAATATTCTCCAAAAATAAACAAATAAAGTTTGTCTTAATTTTTTTCCTTTTCTCCCTGTTTTACGGGGTTGTCAGATTTGAACTTTTTCATCTTCTTCCATCATTGGCATTTTTGGTGCTGACTATTCCTGCCTCTTTGATGGTTGTACGAAAGAGGTCTTTGGCTTTTATGGGCTGGTTTTTTGTTTTTGGACTGCTTTTGGGACTCGTGGTTAAGTTTACGGCTGTAGACTGGCACAAAGAAACCCGATTTTTCGAACCTTCTATGCTTGATCAATCAAGACAGATTAGTCAACGGGCTTCGGGTCAGAAAGTTTATATCCAAAACGGACCTGATCAAATATTAGCAATTGCCAACCTTACGCCAATAAAACCCTGGGCAATTCAATTTCCCTGGTATTTGGAAAACGGGGATTTACAGGCCAGGACCATAGAATCCATAAAAAAAGAA
>DATCJB010000073.1:0-25665 GCA_036507455.1 Patescibacteria group bacterium
TTTGAAATTGCCGGAGCAGGCTTAATTCACCCGAACGTTTTATCCGCAACCGGCATCGACCCAAAAGAACATAACGGCTTAGCCTGGGGATTCGGACCTGACAGAATGCTGATGCTAAAGCATTCAATAGAAGATATCAGATACTTTTTGGAAGGAGATTTGAAGTTTCTTCAAAGTTACTAAAGTCTTATGAAAGTATCCTTATCCTGGCTTAAAGAGTTGGTTAATTATAACTGGTCCCCGCAGGAACTTGCTGATCGGCTCTCATTGAAATCAATTGGAGTAAAGGAGGTAAACGATAATTTCATAGAGCTTGATCTAACTTACAACAGAGGAGATCTATTATCGCTTCGGGGGGTGGCAAGGGAAGTAGCAGCAATTTCCGGTACCCAAATTAAGTTCGGCAATCTTCCAAATCCAAAACAAAACCTGCCGGAAGTTTCGGTCAAAATTGAAAATCCAAAGCTAGCTCCGGTTTATTGTGTCGCAAAAATTGAAAATTTGAAGGTTGAAAAGTCAAGTGATTCTTGGATAAAAAAATTGGCAGATTCCGGAATCAGGACCGTTAACAACATTGCGGACATTACTAATTTAATAATGCTGGAATACGGACAACCGATGCATGCCTTTGACGGCAAAAAGGTTCAAAATGAAGAAATTATCGTAAGGAATGCCAAAAAGAATGAGACTGTTCAAACACTGGATGGAAAAAATCGTATATTAACAACCTCCGATCTTTTGATCACCGATTCTCAAGGAATTCTTGGATTAGCAGGGGTTATGGGAGCAAAAAATTCCGAGGTTTCAAACTCGACAAATACAATTTTATTGGAAGCTGCAATTTTTGATCCGGTTACAATCAGAAAAACCAGCATGAATCACGGACTTTACTCGGAAGCCGGCAAAAGATTTCAGCACAGACTAACAAAAACAAATCTTTTAAACGCCTTCGCGGAGGTAATAAGAATTTACGGGGATCAAGGCGGAAAATTAACAGCAATATCTTTGGTCGGGGATTTTATTGAAAATCCCAAAACAATAATTTTAAATTATGACCGACTGAATAACTTAATAGGAGCTTCAATTCCTAAAAATGAAGTGGAATCAGCGCTAAATAATTTAGGATTTGAAGTAAATTCAAACGACCAGGGGTGGGAAGTTCGCCCTCCTAATTGGAGATTGGATATTCAAATTGAGGAAGACTTAGTAGAAGAAGTTGCAAGAATTTACGGTTATGAAAAGATAGAAACAAAACCCTTAAGTTTAGAGAACGCTGAACCATTGGATCAAAGTATTCCGAACCTTATTCTTAGTCTTAAACAAAAATTAAAGAATATCGGACTGACGGAAGTTGAAACTTATTCATTTTATTCGTCACAAGTAATTGAAAATTTAAACTTAAATAAAAAATCGTTGGTTAAAATCGCAAATCCGATAACGACAGAAACCGAATATTTACGGGATTTTATCTGGCCGAATTTAATTGAAGTAGTAGATAAAAATATAAAATCTGATTTTTCGGATATTGCAATTTTTGAGATTGGAAAAGTTTACTCCCCCAAAAAAGAAGATTTGCCAATTGAAGAGTTTCGGGTAAGCATTGCCTTAATGAATGACACCGATAATCCGATTACGGAACTGGAGGCTATCATCGATTCTTTGAAGATCACAAAACCTTCCGGAAAGTTAGGAGACCTAGCCTTATTTCACCCAACCCGAAGAACAAAAAATTCGGCGGAGGTTCATCCCAGAATTTTAAATAAATTTGCAATCACCAAAAGAGTGGCGGTATTTGAAATAAACTTGGAAAAATCATTGTAAGTTTAAATCTAAAATGTCATCCTTTGAAAGGGAACCACAAAAATTGATAATTTCCTGCAGAACAATAATTAAAGATAATACTGGCCGATTTCTATTGGTTCAACGAGGACCAACCGACAGATATAAACCGTTCAGTTGGGAAATCCCAGGCGGTAAAATGGATCAAGGTGAAAACAATAAGGTCCAAACAGCCAAAAGAGAAGCTATGGAGGAAATTGGAGCTGATATAAAAATAACTAAACGTTTAAGCTCAACGTCTCACGTCATAAGTGATGGAATCATTCCAGAATATCAAGGTGCTTTATTTTTATGCTTTTATTTTGAAGCTAAACTTGATCCTTTTTATCAAGAGATTAAATTGTCAGAAGATCACATAAATTACAAATGGGTTACTCTTGATGAAGCAAAAAAGCTTGATCTTGCACAAACATCATTGGATTATTTTGAAAAATTAGCTATTGAACATTAACGGTAACGTCTGATTGACCGGAATCTCCGGATGAATTGTAAGCTTTAACCTCGATTTTCTTTTTCCCCGTCACACCTTCCGGGAAAGTATATTTGTATAAATAAGGTGTATCAGATTTTGATCCGACTAAGGTTCCATCAACTCTGAATTCAACAAATGCTATGCTTTTCTTCGATAAAACCGCGGCTTCGATCGTAAATTCGCCGGAAACATCTGATTCCGGTGCCGGACCCAAAATATTAACCTTAACTTCATTTTCACCAAGATTCGAACTTGAGCCCTCATCAAATTTAGCATCACCCGGCGGGTGGTAAAAACTTTCCCCTTTTCCGGCTATCCAGGCGTCGATACCTTCCTGCCAGCGGTTTTTACCGTCGGCCGAAACCGGATCGTCTTCCTTAAATATTAAGTACTCCTGACCATCAGAAGCTTTCTTCCAGAAAATGCAACTGGTCGTAGGCTCGGCTCCTTTGACAAAATATTCATTTCTTTTAGGATGATCTTGGCAAGGCAAACCGCCATCGAGCGCATCAACTTCCCGTTGGACTATATTTTTTGGAACCTCAAAAGGCGTATTCTTCGTTTCAGCCAGAGCAATTCTGATAACCCGGTTCCAAATGGGAGCGGCACCCGTTACTCCGGAGGTTAAAGAAGGGTTCATAGCCGAGTTGTCGTTGTTTCCGACCCAAACACCAACTGCTCTTGGCTGGTCGTTATTTCGCGATGATGTATAACCTAAAGTCCAATTGTCTCTTTTATCATCGGTTGTTCCGGTTTTGGCTGCGACTGTTTTCCCGCCTATGTTAAGTAGTGAACCGGCTCCAAACGCATTCGCCCTGGCTGCGTTATCAGACAAAACGCTTGAGACTAAAAACGCAACTTCTTCCGGTAAAACTTTTTTACCGTTTGACGGCTTGTACTCCTGTAATGTTTTATTATTCGAGTCGGTCACTTTTAGAACTGAAACTAATTCTTGTCTTTCACCGTAATTTGCAAAAACTCCGTAAGCTTCGACCATGTCAACCAGTCTTACTTCTCCTCCTCCTAGGGTTAGGGCCAAACCAAAGCGCCTTAAATTATCATCAGTCGGTTTTAGATTTTCCAAGCCCATTTGATCAGCAAGAGTCAGCATATTTTTAATTCCTCCGAGAGCCAAAACTTTTACTGCAGGAATGTTGTAAGAATTTCCCAGCGCATACCTAAGCTGGGAAGGTCCGTGGAATTGACCGTCGTAATTTACGGGTTTGTAAACCGGTAAACCTGTCCCGCCCGGAAATTCCGTAGAAACATCCATAACCATATAAGCCGGACTATAACCCTGTCTGAATGCAGATGCATAGTTAACCGGTTTTATTGAAGAACCGGGTTGTCTTAACCTCGTTGCTACGTTAACGTTCGGTTCAAAGATGCAATCATCTCCCGGAGTGCAGCCTTCAGGGAACGGATCGGCAAAGTAATCTTTTGATCCGACCATCGAAAGTATCTCGCCGGTTTTTGGATTGGTTACAACAACAGCGGCGTTTCCGACCTTCAAATTTGTCAGTTTGTTTACTTCTTCCGTGACAATCTTTTGAGCCTCATCCTGGAGTTTTAAGTCAAGACTGGTTGTAACTTTCAAACCGCCCTGCTCAACAACTCTTGTACCATATTGTTCTTCAAGCTGATCCCTGACAAACAACACAAAGTGGGGAGCTTTGATGCCAAATCCCTGAGCAGCAAATTGTACATTGGGTAGTTCGGATACTATTTGCTTTTCCTGTTCTTCGGAAATTTTTCCGTCTTCTCTCATTCTCCTTGCAACCGCTTCGGATCTTGCAATGTATGCTTTTGGATCCGAACCAAAAGGTGAATAAACTGAAGGTCTTTGGGGTAACCCCGCCAAAACAACCGCTTCAGTTAAAGTTAAATCTTTTGCTTTTTTGTGAAAGTAAGTTTCGGCTGCTGCTTCGATACCAACTGCGGTTCCGCCGTAAGGAACCTCATTAAAGTAAATCTGCAAAATTTCATCTTTTGAATAACGTCTTTCAATTTGTATTGCTAAAATAAATTCCCTGATTTTACGGGTAATCGTTCTTTCCGGTGATAAAAGAGTATTTTTTACAACCTGCTGTGTTATGGTTGAACCGCCCTGAAGACTTTGCTTAAAAACTATGTTAAAAAGTGCTCTGGCAATTCCCATCGGAGCAAAACCTTTATGGGAGTAAAAATCTTTATCTTCAATTGAAATTGCCGAATTTTTGACTTGATCAGGCAAGTCGGAAAGTTGAACCAAAGCCCGGTTTTGGTCACCATATATATCGTACAAAAGCTCTCCATTACGGTCATAAATCTTAGTCGATAAGGCAACATCACGGGTGGTTAATTTATAAGGAGAAGGTAAGTCTTTAGCGAAAATAACAACAGCAATCAAAGTAAAAACAACAAACAGAATCAAACCGCCCAGGCCGACTGAAGTCAAAAGTCCCAAAATTTTAATCCAAGTCTTTTTGGAAATTTTCTTTCTTGATCTGCCAAATCCCGAGTGATTTGAAGGGGTAAAACTAGTAATTCGCCTCATCAGTAAATCAAACACCATTTTAACAAAATTGAAGCACAATTCCAAACTAAACTAATTGCGCAACCCGCTTCCTGTAAGTTATACTTTCCAATAATATGTCCCAAACAGATACTTTGCTTGCGCGGGGAGTCGACAAAATCTACCCGTCAAAAGAAGAGCTTGAAAGATTACTCAACACTAGTAAGAAATTACGAGTATATCAGGGATTTGATCCAACATCACCTCAACTTCACATAGGCCACTTAATAGGTTTAAGAAAATTAAGACAGTGGCAAGATTTAGGCCATGAAGTAATTTTTTTAATTGGAGATTTTACAGGAAGGATTGGAGACCCTACCGGCAAAGAAGAAACCAGACAGCTTCTTTCCAAAGAAAGAGTTGATGAAAATGCCAAGGCATATAAGAAGCAGGCAGGAAAAGTATTGAGGTTCAATGGCAATAATCCAGTTAAAATCAAGTTTAACAGTCAATGGCTAGAAAAGATGTCGGTTCAAGACGTTTTTGACCTCGCCGCACAAGTAACTTACCAGCAGATTATCGAAAGGGATCTTTATCAGAGAAGAATCCAACAAAACAAGGACCTTTCGATAAATGAGGTGATGTATCCACTTATGCAAGGATATGATTCTGTTGCAATGGATGTTGATGTTGAAGTCGGAGGCAAAGATCAACTTTTTAACATGATGATGGGGAGACACCTAATGCATAAAATCAAGCATAAAAATAAATTCGTGATGACTACTCAATTATTGACAGATTCTGCAGGAAACAAAATCGGTAAAACAGCCGGGAATGCAGTGGCGCTTACTGATTCCCCAAGCACAATCTTTGGAGCAATTATGAGTTTTCCAGATGAAACCATAATCAAAGGGTTCGAATGCCTCACAGACGTTGAAGAAAACGAAATTAAAATTTTCAAAGAAGCAATTTCTGATGGTAAAAATCCTCTTAGTTTCAAAAAACGTTTAGCTTTCGAAGTTGTTAAACAACTAAACAACGAACAATCGGCCCAAAATGCTCAAAGAGAGTTCGAAAGAGTCTTTTCTAAAAAAGAGAAACCACAAGAAATAAATTCAATTTCAATTTCTAAACCGAATTGGAAAATAACAGACTTCTTAACAGAAAATGATTTAGCAGGTAGCAAATCTGAAGCTAAAAGATTAATTGAGCAGGGGGCTATAGAGATTGATGGTCAAACTTATCTAAATCAGACCATTGAATTTAAGAATGGTCAAATTGTCAAAATTGGAAAGAAAAGATTTGTGAAAATTAATTTAAATTAAAAAAATATGCGGTTTTTAAAATGACAATTAAAATAAGAGATAAAGTTATCAATTTACAAATCAAAAAAAAGTTAATCTTAAAAATCCTTAAAGTAATAGTTTTAATTATTGCAGTGTTGGGTTTAATTATCGGATCTCTGGCACCATTTTTAAGCTTCATCAGGTTTTAACAGCCGCACTTTTTTGAATTGAAATAATGAATTTAAACGACTCCGTAACTCACATTCCGTCAATAGGTGATTTGATGGCAAAAAGATTATCCAAATTAGAAATCTCAACAATACGCGATCTTTTATTTCATTTCCCAAATAGACACGAAGACCTAACCACAGTTTCGACCATCCGGGAACTGCAACCTTTGCAAACAACAACGTTAAGGGTCAAAATTAACAAAATTGAAAATGTTTATACAAAATATAGGAAAAATTTTATCAAAGCTCAAGTTGAAGACGATACCGGAAAAATTACAGTAATTTGGTATAACCAGCCATATTTAACTCAAAACATAAAACCGGAAGAAATATATTACCTTTCTGGTAAGCTTGGATCCTTTTCCAATAAACCGGCTTTGATTTCACCAAAATATGAGCGGGAAAAAGGTGAACAAATTCACACTAAAAGATTAGTACCGATTTATCCAGAAACTTATGGAGTTACATCTAAGTGGTTAAGAGAAAAAATTAAATTCGTTTTAGATCATTGGATAATATTTGTACCCGAAACATTACCTGATAAATTATTAGTAAATAATTTACCCAGTTTAAAAAATGCGCTGCTCGAAATTCATTTCCCGACGAACTTTAATAGACTTCAAAAAGCAAAAGAGAGGTTAGCTTTTGAAGAATTATTTACTTTGCAACTTAATATTCTTAACCAAAAGCAAACTTGGGTACAAAAGAGAAGATCAAAGCCGCTTGTGATAGATAAAAAAATGCTACTCGAATTTATTATGCAATTACCTTTTAAGCTCACTCAAGCCCAAAAAAGATCAATTGATCAAATTACACTTGATCTGATAAAAGATACCGCAATGAATAGGTTACTTCAGGGCGACGTTGGATCGGGTAAAACCATCGTTGCGGCAATTTGTACCTACTTAAACTTTTTAAACGGTTATAAAACAATATTTTTAGCCCCTACTGAAATTTTGGCTTTCCAACATTACCAAACAATAAAAAATCTTTTTTTAAAACATAAAATAAACGTCGGATTAGTCACAAAAAGCTCAAAAGAAATACAAGCCGACGTATTAATAGGAACACATGCCCTTTTAAATGTTGAAACCCAAAAATTAATTCCTGCAAATTTAATAATTATTGATGAGCAGCATAAATTCGGAGTAGAACAAAGACAAAAGCTATTGGTTGACCTAAACAAACTTCAAAATTTTACTCCTCATATTTTGTCGATGACTGCAACTCCGATTCCCAGAACTCTGGCTTTAACGTTTTATGGAAATCTGGAAATTTCAACAATTGACGAGTTGCCGGCCGGAAGAAAAAAAGTAAAAACATTTATCGTTCCAAAGAAAAAGAGAAACGACGCTTATAAATTCATCGGGAAAAAAGTGGAGTTGGGACAGCAAGCATTTATTATTTGCCCGTTAATTGAGCTCTCTGAAACTCTGGCCACTGTTAAAAGTGCAAAAGACGAATATGACAAACTTTCAAAGGAAACATTTCCAAATTTAAGTTTAGGCTTACTTCACGGCAGATTAAAATCAAAAGAAAAAAATCAAATATTAGAGGATTTACAGAACAACAAAATCAATATTTTAGTTGCCACCCCGATAGTTGAAGTCGGAATTGACTTGCCACAGGCTACCATAATTTTAATCGAAACAGCAGAAAGGTTTGGTTTGGCTCAACTTCATCAATTGAGAGGCCGGGTGGGAAGGTCCGATTTGGAATCTTTTTGCTTACTATTCAGCGAAAATAATCGTGATGTTCAAAGACTTAAAGCCATGGAAAAATATGACTCGGGCATAAAATTAGCAGAAATTGATTTAAAGTTAAGGGGACCCGGAGACTTATACGGTACTCTGCAGCACGGACAATATGAATTCAAAATTGCCGACTTAAACGATTTTGAACTAGTTACGAAAGCAAAAAAAGCGGCCGAGTGGTTTAAAAGCAATGAAAAAGGATTGAGAAACTTTGGTAAAGCTATCGATTACGTACATCAAAGAACAAACCTTGTTTTACCAAACTAAGCATCAAGGCTTTTCCATAAGAGAAAACTGGCGTGTGTTCTATAGGGAGACCATTTTAAGGAGATTTGCTCCATCCCCTCCTTGGAGATTTCTTCCAAGCCGTATAATCTTTTAATTGCATTTTTTAAACCTAAGTCTCCCGTAGAAAACACGTCCATACGACCCAGAGAAAACATCAAAAACATTTCTGCCGTCCATTGTCCAATCCCTTTTACAATTATTAAATGGTCTATAACGTCCTGGTCTTTCAACCGACTTATTTTTTTAAGGTTAATTTCACCTGAAACTGTCCGTTTTGCCAAATCCTTCAAATAACTGATCTTACTATAAGAAATTCCGGCCTTTCTTATCTTTTCAGCATCCAGTTTTATTAATTTTTCTGGTTCAGCAATATTATTTGGAAATAAGGATAAAAACCTGTTTGCAATAACTTCTCCAACTCTGCCTGATAATTGCTGAAAGATTATCGACCTAGCCAAATGCCAAAAATAATCATTTTGACTTTTAGACTTAACGACAGGCAGATCATATTTTTTGATTAACAAGTAAATCTTTGGATCGTTTTTTTTAAAGTGCTGAATAATTTTTTGTTTTAGCATTTCTCTTGCAATTTAAGTTCTATATTTTTTATACTAGAAAGCTATGGACGACGACCCTAAAATAACTACTGATACGCCACAAAGCGATAGTTCTTCAACTGATGCTCAAATGATTCTAAATCTAGAGTCAATGATAAAAAATCATATCAAAATTATAGACAAAGCGAAAGCCGAGCTTTCCAGGCAAAAAGGAATGATTGACGATGCACTGGCGAGCGATTCTTCCTATCAGGAAAAACTTGAAGAAGCAAAAAAGATTACCAAAGAAAAAAGCCAACTCAGGTCAAAAATACTTTCAAGTCCCGCTCTTGTCCCAATTGTTAATAAAACTAAGGACTTAAAGTCGGAAATTAGAGAATATTCCGTAGCGCTTTCGGACTATTTAAGTGAATTCTCCAGAACGTCAGGAATAAATGTGATTGAAGGAGATGACGGCGAAGTCAGAGAAATAGTCTACGTTGCCAAGCTGGTTAAACGATCTGCGTAAATTAGATTAGGAAGTTTTTTGTCTTTTATTTATCCAACTTTTTATTCCCCAAAGCAGGGTAAGAATCGGAACAAAAACCAAAGAGTAAACAATAATCCAAATCCCCAAAGAGGTGACCTCTCTTCCGGTTGAAATTAAACTTCTGACTGCCTGCTTGAAAACCAACAGTGGCCTGAATGATTTGTCGGGTACAAACGGCAGGACGAGTTCGTCAGTTGAAAGATAAAGAGTAATTTTAGTTAAACTAGCCCCTTTTTCAATTGATTGTTTTTGGGTTGTTAAATAGTCAATTTGCTGCTGAATACTGTCCAATTCCCTTTGGACATTTAAAATATCTTCAACTTTGACTGCCTGATCAAGCAGGACTTCAAGCTTAGCCCTGGTTTTTCCCAACGTTCCAAGTCTTGCTTCCAAATCGAGGTATTGGTCAGTAACGTCTGTTCCTTGTAAATTTTCACTTACAACCTTTACCCCTAAAGATCTAAAATATACAAGTGATTCATCAAGCAAATTCGTCGGAACACGTACAGAAACAGCAGCAAATGGTGATTCTTCAGGTTGGTTAAAAGACGAAGAAACAAACAATCCGTTCTTACTTTTTGTATATGAAATTATTTGATCCGAAGCGCTTCTTACGTCTTTAACCTGCAGGGAAATGAACGACTCTTTAATTACAACCTGTTGATCAAAATTTTGAGCCTGTAAACCGTTTTTTTGTAAAGCACTACTTGCAGAATCTGAAGGAACTCCCTGCGGTTGGGGAATTGTTTCTGAAGGAAATACTCCCAGATCTCTCTCAAGTGTGGTTTGTTTTAAATTAATACCGGAAGCAAGCAATAAATAACCAAACAGCAAAATTATACCCGATAAAAGGGCAACTAACTTATTACTTTTGATCGATTCAACAAAAGCCACGTATATTAATTGTAAAACTTATTCAGTTTGGAGTCCAGATTCTTTTACCAAAAGATCTTGGGTATTTCTTTTAGCGTCCTGTGTAGTTGAACCATCCGCTCCCGCGGCTTCGTCGAAAGTTTTATTGGTGATGTTTTTTGGATTGCCGTGATCCTCATCAGGCATACCGCATCCGCAGTTATAACACATAATTTGAACACCTCCTTTAAAATGGTGTAATATATTCTAGCAAAGATGGACAAAACAACAACATATAAAAAACTTTACCGTTCTAAAACCAATCGGGTAATTTTGGGAATTTTAGGCGGACTTGGAGAATACTTTGATGTTGATCCGGTTTTATTAAGATTTGTTTACGTATTAATTACGATTTTCAGCGGTTTTTTCCCGGGAATAATCGTCTATTTTTTTGGTCTTTTGATTATTCCTGAAAGACAAAAGTGACAGAATTTAATCAGAATGAACAAATTCCTGTTCAAACTGCCGGCAAATCAAGCTCTATGAAATTTTTTTTATTTGGCTTTCTATTTGCATTAATTCTAATTGCCATCGGCGGGGGAGCATATTTTATTGGCCAAAAACAAGCTGATAATAACAATTTGGAAACGACTCCAAAAGCAGTTGCAACCCCCGCGCCGACCAAATCTCCAACTGCAAATATATCCAGTCAGGAAGAAGTTCTAACCCCGGATCAAATAAAATCCAGAATAATTGAAGCAATCGAGAAAAAGGAATTCGAGAAGTTAAGCGGCTTAATGGAAAGTGAAGTTACGGTAATTTTACACGCAACCGAATGCTGCGGACCGATGACAAAAAGCGAGGCAGTTGACCAAACCAAATCATATCTTGCTCAGGCTGTTTCGCCTTGGGATTTTAGCGATTCAAATCCGATAAACTCTGCCGTAAAAGAGGCTTATCCGCAAAATTATAACGATATAGTAGGAAATTCCAAAAATGAATATTTAATAGGAATAGAACTAAGTGATGACAATAAAATACAAAGAATCGCCATGTCCGTCTCCTACAAACTGCTTATTCAATAGTAAAGAATATTAAAAAAACAAACGTTCTTCTTTTTCTAAATTAAAAATGTGATATCATCTCCGAATATGAAGGAAACAGAAATAATTTCCCAACAAGAAAAAAAAGAAATAAGTTTAAAAGCAAAAGTATTAATATTAGGCTTATTTGACAAAGAAGAAATTATCTCCATCACAACCGATAAACGAAAAATACCAAATTTAGAACTTGACAAAAATAGCAAAGAAAAGTGGCAAGAAATTTTAATATCCAACCCAAGAGCTTTTATAGGAAAATTGTATAAGGTCTGTAATTGGGATTTGAATAATGGAAAAATTATCTTAGAACTTGGTGAAACAGATTACAGAGAATACGTTGGCTCAAGAGATGTTTCTGATTTGAGAAATTATGGTTTTGAGTATTTATCCAATCCACTTGGCGTTTCAACGGTTTTAATTACCAAAGATAATAAATTAATAATTTCTAAAAAACTCTCCGGTGACGCAACCGGTTCAATTGATACAATCGGAGGTTTCGTTTCACCGGAAGAAGACACAGTAAACGGGAAAGTTGATATTTTTCATACTGCTGTGCGTGAGATTGCTGAAGAGTTAAATTTTCAAAACGTTAACCAGATTAACTCCCATTTATCGAATATGACCTGTATTGGTCTTGCATACGAATATTCAAGCTTTTGTCACATAAATGCTATGTTTGCTGCAAACATAGACCTGGATGCAAGCGAAATTGAACCTAGAATTTCCTACGAAATCAAACCAATTGCAGTTAATCTCAATAAACAATCACCGACACTTGAAGAAACTTTAAAATCTTTCTATCCCAATATAGAACCTGACGGAAGAGTTGTCATGGCGCTGGTAAAAGAATTTACAAAAAGAAAAAATTCCGGAGATAATTTTTATCCTAAAAGATTATTAAGAACTCGACTTGAAGTTTAAGACGAATTTTCCAAATACTTTTTAATTTCGCCGAAGTAATAATCACTCCAGCCGGTTTCAATATCGCCGTCTTCCTCATCAGGAACGTTTTCGTGAAGTAATCCTACTTCAGTTACACCGTTAACTTCGCTCAAAGAAAACGTAACTTTAGACGGTTTCTCCCAATTTCCGCCATACCAATCCTGCACTAATTTGTTGGGGGCTTCAACTTCCACGTTTTTACCCCAAATATCTCCGCCCCAAAGGCTAAATTCAAAATCTTCCTGATCGGCCATTTTTGCCGGACCCGCACCCCAGGCATCAATTTCAATCGGATCAATCAAAGCCTGCCAAACTTTTTCAAGCGGAGCATTTATCGTATAAGTTTGTTCAATCGTTTTCACCTAAAAAATGATACATGATTAGAAACAATTAAGCTAGCAGCTCGCAAGGAGATGAGAAGGATACACCTGAAACGAAATCTTGAAAGTAATATGAATTAACTAGACTTTGTACTTAAAAAAATGTAAAATATGAGTATGTCAGACTGGAATTCAGAAGTACCACAACCAGAATGGAAACCAATGACTGATCCATCAGAAGATAAAAAAGTGCCACGTAGAGGTTTTTTAAAACTTGGAGCTTCCATTCTCCTTATGCTTGCAGGTGCCAAATTTACAAAAGATCAATTAAATAAAGACGATGAAAACAAACCAAAAGAGGTACCAACCCCACCTAAAGACATCGTTGTACCATCTAACGCTAACGTTGAGGAAGTTAAGACGCCAACTCCTATGGGAACGAATGTTCCAAAAACACCTACTATTCCTACACCTACTAAAAGTACCCCTAAATCAGAACGCTAAAAATAGTTAATTAACACTACCCAAATAATACCCGAAGCATTATAATTAATGGAGGAAATCGTCAGAAAAAGTAAAATCAGTGAATTTGATAAAGATAAAACAATCAAAAGACTGCAATTATCCCATTCTAGTTTCGCTTGAAGATTAAAATTGCTGATGCTAATATAATTTTGATTGTGAAGATTTTAAGTAGCAAATTTGGAGAAAACGAACAGATTCCAGTTAAATACACTTGCGATGGCGAAAATATAAACCCGCCGTTAGAATTTCAGGATATACCGGAGGGTACGGCCAGTCTGGTATTGATTGTTGACGATCCTGACGCACCAAGCGGAGATTGGGTTCATTGGCTGGTTTGGAACATCGACCCAAACATTAGAAAAATTCCCGAAAATTGGCACGAGAACCAAGTCGTTGAGGGTATGACAAGTTTTGGCAAACCTGGATTCGGCGGTCCCTGCCCGCCCGCTTCGCCCGCGAAGCGAGGCGAGCTTTCCGGAATCCACAGATACTTCTTTAAATTATATGCACTGGATAAAATAGCTGATTTGCCGGCAACTGTTGTGAAACATGATCTTCTAAAAGCTGTGGAAAATCACGTGATTGCCCAAGCTCAACTCATCGGTTTATACTCCCGTTAAATGGATAAACTTTCCAAGTACAAATCAATGCGCGAAAGAAGTAAAACTCCGGAGCCTTTTACTTCAAAAGATATCGATCCGAAAAAATTAGTTTTTGTTGTCCAAAAACACCAGGCGACGGCTTTGCATTACGACTTCAGGCTTGAGGCAAGTAAAGTGATGCTTTCCTGGGCAGTCCCAAAAGGTCCAACGCTTGATTCAAAAGTAAGACGGCTTGCTATGCAAACCGAAGATCACCCGTTGGACTATCGTCACTTTGAAGGAATAATCCCAAAAGGCGAATATGGAGCAGGACCAGTCATTATTTGGGACAGAGGTACTTATTTACCCGAGATTGAAATTTCCAAAAGCGTACGAAAACAAATTACCAATAAAAGCGATGGTGAAAAAATAATGGAAGAAGGGATCAAAAAAGGAGAAATCAAATTCTTTTTGAAAGGCAAAAAAATAAATGGTTCGTTTGCACTTGTAAAAATAAAAGGCTGGTCAGGTCGTGATAACTCGTGGTTGCTTGTTAAACACCAAGATCAGTATAGTAAAGAAGGGTTCGAAGCAAAAGACTTCCCAAAAAGCGTTGTTTCAGGCAAAACCTTAGATCAAATAAATCCCAAATAATGTCGTTAATTGCCAATGCGCAAACTCTAGTTGAAAACTTAGCTCAATCAATTCCTTTGGAGCTTTACGTGCCAATAGGGGCTTTAATTGAAGAAATCATTGCCCCCATTCCTTCTCCAATTGTCATGACCACAGCCGGCAGTATTGCCAACGCGCAAAATTTACCTTTAAGTTACATTTTCTTTTTGGCTCCGCTTGGCGCGATTGGCAAAACTTTAGGGGCCTGGGTTTTATATACAATCGCAGACAAAGCAGAAGACTTAGTACTGACTAAATTCGGCAAACTAATTGGAGTCTCACACAGGGAAGTAGAAAGCATAGGAAAGCACTTTAAGGGGGGAATTAGGGATGATATTATTCTTACTGTGATTCGGGCTACTCCGGTCATTCCAAGCGCCCCTGTATCGGTTGTTTGCGGAGTTCTAAAAATCAAACTGAGAACCTTCCTGATCTCTACTTTAGCCGGAACAACCGTTAGAAACGCTCTCTTTTTATATTTTGGTTTTGCCGGACTTGCGACATTTGAAAATATTGTTTCCGGTCTTAACACGTTTGAATCCATTATCCAGGCTATTATGGTCCTTTTCGTAGGAGCGATAATAATTTGGGCATACCACAAGCGAAGAAGAAGTAAAGATTAAGCTACAACTCCAAATAGCTGCTTTAATAGATAACCTACACCAAATGCTACTAAGCCGGCAATTGAGCCAACCGCCAGCATTTCCAAGCCACCGAACAACCATTTTTTAGGAGATACCAACGTCCTTAAGGCTCCTGCCGTAAATAAGGTTACTCCGGCAAATAGTGGCGAAAAATAAACTGCATTGTTCAAAATTGAAGGAATGATAAACGGCAAAAGAGGGGCAAGGCCGGCAATGATAAATGCAAAAAAAGTCGCCAGCGAGTGTTTCCAGGGAACATTATTTTGGTCTTCGATGATTCCAAGCTCGTGTATCATCATTAAGTCGATCCAGCGTTTTTTTACACCGATCGTAACCTCAACGGCGTCGTCTATGGTTTTCCCCGAAAATCCCATATTTTTAAAAATCTCCCTGGTTTCGTCAACTTCCACTTCCGGAAAGTTTTCAATTTCCCATTCTTCCTTTTGCCTTTGGCCTTTTTGATAATCGAGATCTGATCTTTTTGACAAAAAAGAACTGGCGGCCATCGAAAAACCGTCGGCGAGTAAATTTGCAAAACCCAGAATGATAATTACCAAGGGTGAAAGCGAAGCTCCGATTGCTCCCGTTACCACGGCAAAAGTAGTGATAATACCGTCGTTTGCGCCGTAAACAAAGTCAGAAACGTACCTGCCTGTTTGGTCGCCGTGATGGATATCTTCTAACTTTTTGTGGCCATAGGCTTCCGGAAGTTTAAGTTTCAAACGTTTTCGCTCAAGTGCTTTTTCAATTTCTTCTTTTGAATATTGGAGTTTTAAATCGTCTACTTGAGGCATTTATCCTTCGAAGAATTTTGTAAATAAAAAGACCGATACTATTCCGACTACAAAAAATAAGGCTTGGAAAAATTTACGATCTTCCCTGAATTTCTCGTGCAGTTGGGGAATTAAGTCACTTGCGGAAATGTAAATAAAAAAACCGGCAGTTAAAGACAAAAAAAGATAAAGATTGGCTTTGATAAAGTCGGCAAAAAAATAGGCCAGTAATGCTCCCAAAATAGCAGTTAAAGCCGATAAAAAGTTAAACAATAGAGCTTTGGACTTAGATAACCCGTTTGCCAAAAGAACCCCCATATCAGCAATTTCCTGCGGAATCTCGTGCGCTGCTACCGCCAAAGAAGTCGTAATCCCCAACGGAACGTTAGTTAAAAAAGCAGCGGTTATTGCAATGCCGTCAATAAAGTTGTGAATCCCGTCACCAACCAAAATTAATATCGTGCTTGGGTTTCTTCCGTGCTGGTGGTGGCGGTGAACCAAATTAATAAATCTTTCAGAAAAGAAAAATACCAAAAATCCAAAAAGAGCCGGGAGGAAAATATTTGCCTCACCGGCAAGTTCCAGAGACTCCGGAAAAAGGTCTAAAAAAGCAACTGATAGTAAAACTCCTGCCGCAAAATTGAGCAGATTATTGGAAAAATTTTCGGTGAGACTTTTTTTTGTTAATAATAAAAAACTACCGCCCAGAGAAGCTATTGAACCTATAGTCGTAAAGATTAGTATATACGCAAGAATCATTTATCCAAAAAATTAACCACCTTAAACACTATCATAAGTGAAGAGCTCATGAAAAGGTACTCATTAATTATTAAATTAGCCTCATTTGACGCACGAAAGAATGTGTAATATAATGCAAGCGTATCGAAGAGTCAAAGAAGCAGAACACCCTGTTCTTTTTCCTTGATCCCTCGATACTTCAAAACTTATCACTTGTAACTTTTAACTTAAATAATGGCACCGCAACCGAAGAAAAAATGGTCCAGCGCCCGTCAGGGCAAACGAAGAGGCACACACAAGATTAGTATGCCCAGTCTTGTTAAGTGTTCTAATTGCGGTGAACTTAAAATGACTCATACGGTTTGCCGAAGTTGCGGATATTTTGCCGGTAAAGAAATCATAAAACAGCCTGAAAAAACTAAGGTAAGAAATTTGCAAAGTTGAAAACTAAATTTGATCCCAGACATCTTGAACGAATAAAAACAGTTCAGTACATCTTCGGCTGGCAATTTAATCCCACAACCCCCGCGATAAACGATAAGGCAAAAAAAATAATCAAAAACAAGGAAAAAATTGACAAGTTAGTTTCCCGACACGCTCCGTCTTGGCCGATAGAACAAATCGCAACTGTAGATTTGGCAATTTTAAGAATGGCAATATTTGAACTGGTTTTTGAAAAAAAAGAACCCCAAAAAGTAGTTATCGACGAGGCAATTGAAATTGCGAAGGAGTACGGAAATGAATCCTCTTCAAGTTTTATAAACGGAGTTTTAGGATCAATATTGCAGGAGAATCAAGCTAATGAATAATTTTCAGGAATTAGAAAAAGTTATAAAAATTAAATTTAAAAATGAAGATATTTTAAAGAACGCTTTGATTCATCGTTCATATCTGAACGAACACCAGGATGAAAATCTGGTCAGTAATGAGAGAATGGAATTTTTAGGAGATGCCATTCTATCTTTCATTACCAGTGAATTTTTTTATAAAAAATTCCCCAATTCAAACGAAGGAGAACTAACAACGATCCGCTCAAAAGCTGTTAGGACCCAGGCTCTCGCTCAAGCTTCAAAAAAACTAAAACTTGGCCAATATCTATTCTTATCAAAAGGAGAATCGGATTCCGGAGGCAGGAATAATCCGACGCTGCTTGCCAATACTTTTGAAGCTTTAATCGGAGCAATTTATCTGGACTTGGGAATAGAAATGGCTAAGAAATTTGTCAACGAAACTCTGATCCAAAACTACGATTCAATAATCGGAGACGAAAGATTTTTCGACTACAAAAGCTTATTTCAAAAAGTAGTCCAGGAACGGAAAAGAACAAGTCCAAAATACGCAATAATCGATCAAAGCGGTCCGGACCACGCAAAGACTTTCAAAATTGGCGCAACGGTTGAGAGCAAAATAATCGGAGTCGGAGTCGGCAAAAGCAAACAGGAAGCCGAACAAAAAGCTGCAAAGGATGCTTTGAATAAATTTGACTTGGAAAGCTAAACTAAGCTAAAATCACCTTTATGCTTAAAGTAAAACTGGCAAGGTTCGGAAAAAGAAACAAACCCCTTTACCGGGTGATTGTCACCGACTCTAAAAATAAACCGACCGGAAAATTTATTGAAATAATCGGAACTTACAACCCGGAAAAAACCGAAAGCAAACTAAACCTGAAAAAAGAACGATACGATTATTATATTTTGCGGGGTGCTCAGCCGACGGAATCAGTAAGACAATTAGCTCGCCTCGCTAGCTTGAAAACACAAACTTCGGCGAAGCGGGTAAGCCAAGCATGAAATCTCTCTGCCAGTTCATTGTTTCAAATATCGTAGATCATCCTGATGAAGTTGAAGTTGATGAAGTTGAAGACAACGGTATCACAATATTCAATGTCAAAGTCAACCCGGAAGATGCCGGTAAAGTTATCGGCAAAGGCGGCAAGGTAATAAAATCGATCCGACAAATAATGCTGGTTCGGGCAATTAAAGAAGGAAAGCAAATCAACCTCCAAATAAATCCATAAATGGAATTTTCCCTCATAACGCTTTTCCCGAAAGTTTTTTCCCCATTTTTAAACGAAAGTATAGTCAAACGAGCCCGGAAAAAAGGCCTCGTTTCAATCAACTTAGTTAACTTACGGGATTTTGCCAAAGACAAACACAAAACCGTAGACGACAAACCATTTGGCGGGGGAGCCGGAATGGTTTTAAAAGTAGATGTATTATTCGAAGCGATTAAATCCGTAAAAGAAAAAATCGGCAGGGGCAAAGTAATTTTACTCTCACCTCAAGGAAAAACTTTAAACCAGCAAATGGTCAAGAGGTTGTCAAAAGAAGATCATTTAATTTTAATTTCCGGTCATTATGAAGGTTTCGACGAAAGAATTAAAGAGTTTATCGATGAAGAAGTCTCGATAGGCGATTATGTGCTAACCGGCGGTGAACTTCCTGCACTGGTTGTTATTGATGCAGTCACACGGCTGGTTCCTGGTGTACTGTCTAAATCTGCATCCCATAAAACCGATACATTTGAGGGTGGACTATTAAAATATCCTCAATACACCAGACCGGAAGAATTCCGCAGCTTAAAGGTTCCAGGAGTACTCCTATCCGGAAATCACAAGAAAATAGACGAGTGGAGAAAAGAACAATCTCTCAAAAAGACAAAAAGTCTGCGGCCTGATTTGTTTGAGAAGTAACTACTTTTTTTCAAAAGCAAAATCTAAAAGTTGGTTTACGAATACTAAATGGTCCATTAAATCTGCCTCCTTTAGAAGTTTAGCCAACTTAGGACCATCTATCGACTCGAAATAATAATGATTTTGTTTATGTTTTACATATCCTCTACGATATTCAACATTTGAATCAACCCTTTCAATAGTCCGAACTGGCGCAGGCGGAGGATCATTTCGTACTCTACCGCGCCTTAAAGATATAAGGATGCTATCTTTGTCTTTTTCACTATGATTCGGAAACGGAGCCGGACCGATCTCAATATCAAGAGAATAGTTATGCCCCGGCTCAAGCATATGATTAAGATTTAGGAAAGCATTATTTCTATAATAATCTAACCATTCTTGACTTAACAACATACCCTCAATACCCAAGGTGTGAGCGGCTGATGAATAAATTGCTTTCGCAGGAATTGAAAATTGTTGTTCGGATCTCGTTCCTTCTCTTGGGGCAACCTCTTTAACCTTTGCATAAGCTAGATCAAACCCGTCCAATAAAATTTGACTTTGAAGTTTAAGAGACTGCTTTATTTCCTCTTCCCAAGATTGACGGGACAACTGTTCTTTTATTGTGGCAAGAGTTTCCAAAGACATCTTTTCACAAATAATAGCATCACTTATAAAAACAGTCAAATAAGATTTAGAGTCCGCCGAAGGGGTTGGCACGGGAAGCGGACGAGGTTGAAACGGTTAAGCTTGAGTAATCCGTAAAGGCTTTGATTTTGTCAAAAGTATTTCTCTCCGGAACGGAAAGTTTTGGCAAAGGCTCGGCGATATCAGGACCGATTTTGGGGTCGGCAACGCTAAAAGCCGAAGCATTCATGTTAACCGTTATTCCGGCAGGATTTGTAATTAAGTTAAAATCCGAAATTTTATACAGCCTTAACGCCACTAAAGATTTTTCAAAAAACCCCTTTACGTTTTCGTAAGCACCCGAAACCGACAATTTAAAGTCAATCTGGCTCATTGAAGTTTGGGTCGGATTTTTGGAGACGTCACCGGGAGCAAGCTGAATTGATTCAATTTTAACTCCTGATTCGGCCGCTAATCTTTCAACACCGATTATTAACATCGGTATGTTTTTGTCGGAAGGTACCGCTTTTTGAGCAAGAGATATATCGGACAATAATGATGAATAATTTACCGATTTTAGGTCGCTTGATTTATTTTGTAATGAAGCAAGCTTAATTTTATCGGCTTCAACTTCTTTCCTAACCTTAAAAATATCAGCTACTCTTGGCTTGATGATAAATAAAACCAAAATAGAAACAACAATTATAATAATAATCGGCAAACCATAACTTTTAATTTCCGCAAACAGAGGATTTGATTTAGCCTCCGCTTTAAATTCGGATTGGATTTTTCCAAAACCCGGCATTATGCTCACTTTTTGACTCCTTTAATTAAATCCATAGTTATACTAAATTTGAAAGCTCCGGCGTTGTCACCGGACAGGGCATTAAGACTAACATTAGAAAATATTTTCCCTCCTTTTTGCTCGTCAATTAAACTCAACAAAAAATTTGACAGATCGGCAGAACTTCTGGCATTTCCTGAAACGGTAACTTTAAAATCTTTAGAAACTCCCAAATCAGTTAACCCTACGCCTTCCGGAATCAGACTTTGAACCTGGTTTAGCGTGTCGGCAAAATCAGGCCGCAAGTCAAATATTGAGGCAATCGATAAAACCTTTGACTTTAAAATTTTGGAGGCGAGTTCTTCTTTTTGAAAATTCTTAATTACTGTTTCTTCTGTTGAAATTGAACTTTTTACCTGTTTCTGTTCTCTAATTAAAATTCCCCAAAAACTAAAGGCTGCTACAACAGCAACTAAGGTTACTATCAAAATTGCAATTGAAAATATGGCGAGTTTTTTCTTAAAAGAATCCTGTTTCTCTTTTGAGACCTCTTTTTCAGGAAGTAAGTTAATATCGGCTCTTGTAGGCATTTTAGGTTATCCTTATTTCAGCTTATCAAAACTCATAAATCTTTGTTCAAACGGTTCTGATCGCAAGTCCGGTCGACACTGCAAAAACAGCTCTGTCTTCAGCAAGTCTTTTATCAACCATAGATTCCTTGGCAATTTGATACCAGGGATCTCCAACAGCAACTTCAAGACCTAATTCACTTGCCAGATAAGTCGTTATTCCCGGCAACTTTGCCCCGCCTCCCGCTAAAATTACTCTTTTTACGGGGTCACCTTTAGATTTTGTTTGAAAATTCAGCATGGATTTTTTAACCTCGGAGACAATAATTTCAAAAACGGGCTTTAACGTGGCTAAGATCTTACCTTCAAGTTGGTCATCCAAGAGTCCGTAAGTCTTCTTATACTCCTCGGCTTGCGGCTGTTCAAAATCAAGTTCGGTTGCAATCGCACGCGTCAGAGCATCACCGCCGGTTGAAATTGATCTGGTAAAGGACAGTATTCCATTGCGAACAATACAAATATCCGTTGTAAATGCCCCAGTCGACACAACGAGGGAAGTTGGGGAATTTGGATCTACCAAAGCCCGGGTCATTGCCACAATTTCTGTCTCCAAGGCTACAGGCTTTAAATTGGCAAGCTTTAAAACCCTTGTATGCTTTTCCACCAGCGAGAGGGGAGCAGCAATCAAAAGAACGTCCATTTTAGCCTCCGAAGTCGCTTCTAAAGGACGATATAATACTTTCCACGCTAATGATACCTCGGAAACAGGTACAGGAATATACTGCTCTGCTTCGTATCTAATCGCAGAGTTGAGTTCACGATCAGTCAAAACCGGCATTTCAATAACCCTCGTAAATATCTGGGATTCAGCCAAAGCAGAAGCTACGTTAGAAGTTTTAATGCCTGCATCGGAAACGAGTTTTTTGATAGCATTTGCTATCGCTTCCTGATCTACTTGAGACTCTGACAACATACCTCTTGCTGGAGAGGGTACAAGACCTACGGCTACAAGCCTTTTTGTTGATCCTGAACTTGCTATTTGAACAACTTTTATCGAAGAAGTTCCTATATCCAAACCGAAAAAATCCTGGGCAGCCATTCTTTATTTATTGTATATAGTTTATCGTTTATAGTAAATGGTTAAACACATCTGTTTAGATAAGCTCATGATACTCTTGACACACTTTGTACTTTTGATACCCTATTCCTTTAGCCCTAAAACGGCAAAATTTGCCAGGTTTTCTCCTGTACCTGCCAACCTCCGCCGGGTCCGGAAGTAAAACTTGAGTTTGCCAAACCAAAATCATAAGTTACACCAGAATTATTGTGCAAGTTTAGTGCAAATCCTGTAATTTCTTTAAATCCGTTATTGTTAAAAACGTCAATCAAACCATTAGAGGCATAAATTAACCCTGTCCCGCCGGCAATATTATTAATCGTGATCGCAGCCGGCGAAAAAGAACCGGAAGTGGTAAGAAGCAGTAGGAAACTGGTAGGCTGACCGGAACCGTTGACTTGAACTCCGTTTGGAATATTAACAACCCCGTCAGTTACTAATACTCCTGAATCAGCACCATAACCCGGATCAAGCTGTATGATTACGTTATTACCCAAAATTATCGAGCCTTCAACGTAAATGGTTCCGGTCAAGGTCAACACACAGCTATTAGTTAGGTTAAGATCACCGGTAATTCTTAGAGGACCGATTGAACTGATACAGGTTGTATAGTCACCATTGTGAACTCCTCCGTCATTTGCCGTTGTTTTCCAATCATTTATTTGCCCGTCTGAAATCGGCAAAGCTTCCGGCGGAGGATCAGTGCTCCCCGGAAAATAATTTGCTGCTGTTGAGTTAATAATCGTTTGAAAAAACGCATCTCTGGTAATTGTTGAGTTGCTTATTGTGTTTGCGTGAGCGTTGCCTCCAACTGACATCCCGTCAAGGATATTTATATTATTTCCAATCCAGGCTTTAAAATTGAAATCCATATTTGTATCACTCCATAAAGCCGATCCCGACGACCAATCAGATGTATATTTGCCGGTTCCGTTCGGATAATTTGCATCATCGCTTTGACCCCAAATGAAGTATCTGGATGAGTTAGTCACGCCAATGTCAATAACTAACCAGTAAGTCTTCTCCGGGTCCAGAGCAGGGTTAGAAGAAAAAGTAACTTCCACCCAGCCAAAACTGCCCGTGACACTCGAAGCGTCAAGTGTACCAGAGGTCAATCCGCTTGTTTTTGGTTTGCCGGTTCCGTCATCTTCAACAATTCTAATAGTCGCATTCGAAGGATTATTTTCTTTCCTAATATACAGGGCTATTTTGGTAATTATGTTTGCAGAGGATACTTTAAAACTTTGAGCAGCGTCGGTTCTGCTTGATAGATCGCCTATGTTTAAACCGGAAGTTTGATTTAAATTTTCCTGATCCGGATTTGATCCGGTTCCAACGGCTACGAAAACGTCCCCGGTAATGACGGAGTCGTTATTAGCACCCCGGATACTTCCGTTGGAGTAAACATTGCCGGTAATTGTAGTATTGTTTGCCATTGTCAAACCGCCGGCACCGACTTGGACTCCGTAAAGAAAACTGACATTGGTGCTTGAAAGTCTTGCCCTTACAGTTATTTTTTTTCTTCTTTTTTGATTGGTTGAATTTGGGATGTAGGCCGTTGATTCAATTTTTTTTGTTGATGAGTCGATCGTTGTTACTTCTGTCGTAAACGTTCCTGCTCCAAAAGACGTATCCGTTTCACCCGTGTAACCGCCTCCTGTTCTGTTCAATTCCCAAATAGCTTTATCAATACCGGCTTCAGCGAGGTGTAAAACCTGTTCTTTTTCTATTGTAGATTGACCGCTAAACAGAAAATTCCCAAGACGCGAATATAAAGACCCGATCAATATTACAATAACCGCTAAAAAGACAATTGCCAAAATCGCAGCTTGTCCTGAACGAACGTGAAGGGCTTGTCCTTTTTCTTCTCGTCGATTGTCGATTGTCGATTGTCGATTGTCGATCATCAATAATTCCTCAAAATTGCCTTCGTAGTCGTCGTTAATGTTTTATCTTTATTCTCTACCTTTTTAACGGTAGTCAAAGAAATGTCAATTGAAGTAACGTTTGCAAAATCCAAATCTGAATAACTAAAAATAATTGATGAAACATCAGCAGACTTAACGTCATCGTAACCTGACCTTGAAGATGAGGCGTCAGGAACAAGCCTTTTATGCAGGGTGTATGGAGAAGAAGAACCTTCCAGATAATAAATTAAGTGATCAAAAGAATTGGCCAAAAGCTGCCCGCTTGAGTCGATTGAAATTAATCGCAAAACCAATTGATTTGTCCCGCTTGCATATGTATCGGAACCAACCGTTACCCCGGAAGCTACCTGAGATGAGTTTCTGATTTCGTCAACCATGTCGTCCAGTATTATTTGATTTTGAGAAACGATATCAACCTGTGCGTTTTGACGGTTAAAAAGCCTTATTTGCCCCAAATATACTCCTCCTGCAAGCAATGAAATTAGTCCAAAAAGTCCTATCGCAACTATTAACTCAATTAAAGTAAAACCAGAGAATCGTGGATAGTGAGTATCGGATGGTGAGTAGTCGACTTTGCACTTTGAACTCTTGCCTGCCGGCAGGCAAGGTTGCACTTTGCACTTCATCATATTCCTCCCTGAGAAATCAATGTTCGAAGTTCAACCTTTTTCACAACGCCGCTTTCAGACCAGGAAACGGTTACCAAAGCGTCTTTTATGACATTGGAAGCAAGATAATCCGAAATTACCAGTGAAGCACTGCCTCCCGGCAATCTTGTCAAATCCGAATCCGTTAAAGGACCGGAAGGAGGCAACGATCCGAATGGTGTTTCCCTTAAATTTTCCATTTGCTGGGTAGCGACCCTTAAAGCTATGTTTTGAAAACTGACTCTTTGAGTAAACTTAAACGAGTTCGTTGAAGAGAGAAAGATTAAAATGGCAAATACGATAATTGCAAGCGCGACGACGATTTCAATTAACGAAAAGCCTTTGTTTTTACGTTTTTGGGCAGTCATATTTGAGCAAGTAGTTGGTAGTTAATAGTTTTTAGACATTCCTTATATGAACTACATTCTACGAGCTACCAACTTATTCAAGTATACAAAATTTATCTGCCGAATGCTCCTGAACGGGTTGCAGATTTGGATGACGGATTACTTTGGTCAAAGACGGAAGAATTTGTTGAATTATTTAGGTTTATATTTGGAGAAATTGTTGTAATTGGCCGCAAATCAGAAGGCTGATTTTGTTTGCTATCCTCTTTGGAAAAAAGGGTCCACAAAATTATAGGTACCAAAACCACACAAACGCCTAACACTGCCAGAAATTTCTGGCAGTGTTAGGCGTTTGTGTGGTTTTGGTACCTATAATTTT
>DATCJB010000074.1:0-4252 GCA_036507455.1 Patescibacteria group bacterium
TTCTTAATAGTAAAATTTGCACTAGCAGTTGGATAAGTCTCTTTTCCGTCTGATGTTGTATACCCTTCTTGTATCATCACGCCCGTTACAGTCTGCTCGTCTACGAGTTTTCCGGAAATAGTACCTTTTGCAAGCGTCCTAGTCTTAAAACCTGAACTATCATAACTAGCCGCTAGCGTGTACACAAATAGATAATGGTCAGGGTTACTCGAAGTCGGTGTTTCTTTTCTCGAAATAATTATTACTCTACCCTTCGACGGATCGTAATCAAACGGGAGCGCCGTAATTACAACCTTACCTCCACCATCAGCATCTCCCATAAAAACATCATACCTTCCAAAATTAGGCTTTTCCGGAATTGGCGTAGCTGGTACTTCTGTCGGTAGAATAACCGTTGGGACTTCTGTTGGAGTCACCACCACAGAACCCGCTTCCGACCCAAGCGATCCATTCTCTGCGCCGGCTCCCTTACAAGCGACCAATAGTACAGGTGCCGACAATGCTAGCTTTAATATATCTCTTCTGGAATATCTCTCAGTCATTTTATAGTCTAGTAAAACAAAATAATTATACCATTTGTTTAGGAAAAGTCAAACTATAGGTTTTAAAACTTTAATAGGCCGGACTTGCAACGCAAATAACTACAAGTGTGGTTCCCTGTGGGACATAATAAGGTCTATAACTTCTGTAGCCCTGCCAACAGGAAGCTCCAACATCTTTTAAGTCTTTATTTAGCATTGCTGTCAGGTGGCTGGGGCTAGTTGATAAACGAGCGACAACACCTACACCGGTGCTATTGTCTCTTATAAGCTGTCCAACATAAATAACTTCAGCTACATAACGAGCCGGATATCCGACACTATTTGCACCAGCTGTTGAACCTCCGCCTACGGAATGTGGATCGTAATTTATATTGTCCGGAAAACCTACATTTAACAAAACCTGAACTTTATTTTGCGAAGCAGTCATCAAACGGGAATCTACTCTTAGAACATTTAACCCGTTGCTAGCCCTTAAAGCGTTGATCGCATCATTAACTTCCGCCGACATTTGAGGGTTGAATCCTTCAACTATTTTCGGCGCTTCCTTTGTGGGTACGGCCGTCGGCTGAACCGGCTTTTGCGTCGGCGGAACAACTACAACCGGTGCTTTAATTGGCACTTCTGTAGGTTCTGCAGTAGGCGTAAAAGTAGGCACGGGGGTTTCTGTAGGGAAAGGCGTCAAGGTAAAGGTCGGCTCCGCTGTCGTAAGAGGTGCTGTGATTCTGTTTCTGCCTTCGTCATCTCCGCTTGTTGAACCGTTAGCAAAAACTCCGCTTTGGTCTACAGCAATTCTTCCGCCAACCACCAAACCGCTCAAAGCAATGGCAGCCAGCGCCAAATTTCTTGGCCTGATATGAATTTCCGGAAAATTATGCGGCCCTTCTGCTCTTGTCATAATTCTCTTTTCAAATATTCTCCAAGCGCGGCAGGGAAAAAGTAGATGTCAAGACAAGAAATATACAATTATTCCGCTTCAAAGTCAAACCCATAGTGAATTTTTCAAATCAACTCGGGTTTCGTCAATAAAGTCAACGCCTTCTGATAATAACCTTAATTTTTGTTCCCGCGAACCTCCGAAGCCGAAGTTGGTTGCAAGCCTTCCGTTTACGTTAACAACTCTGTGACAAGGGTATTTAAACGAATCCGGATTTTTGTGAAGTGCATTACCAACTGCTCTTGCAGATTTAGGATTTCCAATTTTTAGGGCGATCTGGGAGTAAGTAACAACTTTCCCTTTGGGGATTTTTGATGTTACGTCATAAACTTTTTTAGCAAAATTCGTCATTGTTTGCCAATTTTAACCTTAAACCTTTTCAAGGTAGCGTTTTCGTACTTCGTCAATTAACCAATTTCTAAAGTTTGGGTCAATTATTTCGGCCTGAATTTTGGCAAAAATTATGTTTTCGGGAGCGGTTTTTAATTCTTCATCCTTTTCCCCCATTATGTCGTGCAATATCTGATCAATTTTTATTGAATTTGTAGGAGTCAAAACAATCCCTGCTTCAGACAAAATATCATTTAAATGGCGTAAATATGAAGTCATAAGATAAGTTATAAGTGATATCAGCCTTCTCCTTCGGCGAATCTGATATATCAGAGGTCGTAAAACGACCTGCTGATATAAGTTATAAGTGATAAGTTTATTAATTCAATTCCTTTTAGTTTATAACTCATAATTTATAACTTCTAACTCCTTTCCCTCCACTCCCATATTTTATCAACCGCTTCTAAAATCGGCAATTTTAAAATCTCTTCACTTGTTAACTGGCCTAAAACGTGTCCTTGTACCCTGACTTTTGAACCGGGATGGTCAACACCGATTTTGAGTTGAAAAAAAGCACTCGACGCAAGACTTTCTTCGATTGATTTAATTCCGTTATGCCCTCCCGAACCGCTGTCTGTTTTGATTCTAATTTGTCCCAAATCAAGATCAATATCGTCTCTTATTATTAAGATATCTTCGGGATCAATTTTATAAAATTTTGTGATTTTAGTTACGCTTCTGCCCGAATTATTAACAAAGGTTTGAGGTTTAACTAAAATTAAGTCTTTTGTTTTGCAAATTTGCGCTTCAAACTTAGCAACTTTTTGCCAATTTAAGTCGTCAAAATATCTTTGCTTGAACTTATCAACCGTCAAAAAACCAATGTTGTGCCGGGTATTTGAGTATTGGCTACCCGGATTCCCCAGTCCGATAATCAGCTTCATTTTAGTTTATTAGTTATTAGCTACTAGAGCTTAGCACTTTTCATCAACTAATCTCTAACGGCTAACAGCTAAAAGCTAGACATTAGAGCTTAGTTATCCCTAAAATTTTTTGTAGAATTAATCAATCCGTTTAACATCTTCCCCACTTCATCTATTTGCTCTTTAATAAAATCAAGTTCTTTTTGGGTAACGTATTTTTGATCGAAGGATGCATAAAAGTGACTTTTTAATTCCGAAAGAGAACCTCTGGCGTTTCGATAAAACATCACGCTTTCTTTTAAATGAAATCTTGAAAAACCTTCAGCAATGTTTGCCATTACTGAAACTGAGCATCTTCTAATCTGATCAATTAAACCGAAACGTTCATCTTTAGGAAATTGAGAGGTAATTTTGTAAACTAACTTATTTAATTCCCTGGCTTTTCCCCAAACCAATAAGTCTTCGAATGACTTTATCTTCATCCTAACCTCTAATCTCTAACGGCTAATCTCTAACCGCTAATAGCTAATAGCTATATCTTTCCCAGCTCTCTCTCTGCTATCTCACCGACTTTTGGCAATTTGTACATTTGGCCGGAAAAGGATTTTGACAATAACACTATCCAAACTACAATCCAAACGACCCAAATTACAAACCTAAGTAGTGAATCAATAAACGGAATAAAGCCCGAAATTATTAAAAGTATAAATAATCCACCAAAAGTTAGGGTTGATTGCATGGCGTGGAAGCGGATAAATTTATTTTGTTTTTCTAAAATTAAAAAAACTATGCCTGTGACGAAAAATAACAAATAAGTCATCGCACCAAGCAAATTTTGATTAGTTTGTTCACTTTTTTTTGGATCAGTCATATTTATATACTCACCTCCTAGATTGATTCATTTAAGATAACTTTTAAGCCTTTTGATATATATTGATGTAATTACTTAAACTATTAATTGACAAATTTAAATCCTGATCTTTTAAATTCAATTACTTGTTAACTTATCCAACTGCGATGACATTTGTGAACTTTCAGTCCGGAAATATCAGAATCGCAAAGCGATTGCTGATATTTTAGCAAAAAAACCGGCGGGGTCAAATATCTAAAAAAGTTTTCTTAATATCGAAGAGCCAACTTAGTTAACCAACTGGCGTCCGGGTGTCGAAGCAAATCCTGCCGGGGTGTTACTTCCTCCAAAGACTTTAAAATCTTGGTCAGAATCAAAAAAGTCGCATTAGTCCAACCAAAGCCCGGTTGGGTCGGATAACGATCAGGCACGCCGACCCTACCTTTGACTACGTCATACTTTTCCCAAAGCTTTCCATTCTCGGCAAATACTTTAATATTGCATGCAAGCCACTTTTTAATAATCCTTCTGGCGGTTTGCTTATATCCGTAGCGGATTAAACCCTCGACTACCCTCAACTGCATCGGTGCCCAGCCGTTCGGCCAGTCCCATTGAAGATTTTTGCTAAACCTTTGAGACTGTACAATTCCATAATCTTTTTCCAATTCCTGTT
>DATCJB010000075.1:0-5171 GCA_036507455.1 Patescibacteria group bacterium
TTGAGACTAAATTATTTATTCGCATCCCTCTTTATTTTAGCTTTTTTTCTCTTTCCAACCCGGGTTCACGAAAGATATTTATTGCCGGTATTTGCGTTTTTGATTGTCGCCGCCTTTCAACTAAAATCAAAATTTTTGATCGCAATCTATCTTTTACTCACCCTCATCCATCTTGCCAATCTTTATTTTGTTTATAGCTATTACAATAATAACTTTCTTAAAATAGAATTATTAACAAATACTATCAACCAATATTCAAATATTTTAAGTATTTTAACAATTGGCATATTCTTTCTAATTTATGCTTGGATTATTAAACAAAAGACTATCTGATTATAGAATTCTTTTGGCTATTATCTTTATGCTGGCGTTGGCTATTAGGGTTTTTAGGATAAATCAACCCAACACTTTTTATTTCGACGAGGTATATCACGCTTTTACTGCCAAGGAAATATTAAACGGTAACATCAAAGCCTGGGAATGGTGGAATACTCCGCCTGCCGGCTTTGCTTACGAATGGTCTCACCCGCCTTTGGCTAAGTTACTAATGGCTGCCGGCATGGCGATCTTTGGTCAAAACCCCTTAGGCTGGAGATTACCTTCGGTAATTCTTGGCAGTTTAACGTCAGTTTTAATTTTTTTTATTTCCAAATATCTTTTTAAACGAAACTTAATAGGACTTTTTGGAGCCTTTATTTTTTCTTTTGAAACTTTAGCCTTTACTCAATCCAGAATAGGCATGAATGATACTTATTTTCTCTTTTTTTTCTTAGCTTCGCTTTTATTTTTTCTCAAAGACAAATGGTTCTTTGCCTCAATCTTTCTCGGTCTTGCTCTCGCTTCTAAGTGGACAGCAGTTTATGCTCTACCGTTCTTTGGACTGATCATTTTAATTAAATCCGTAAATCTGAAAAATAAAAACTATAAAAATCTTCTTTTAAAAGAATTGATTCCTTTTCCTGTTTTTTTCCTAATTATTCCTGTTTTGATTTATATTCTTTCTTATTTGCCGCTTCTGATTGCCCATGACTTTAACATCTTCTGGGGACTGCAAAAACAAATGTACTGGTACCATACAAGTCTGACTGCCACGCATCCTTTTTGGTCACCTTGGTGGTCTTGGCCTTTGGACATTAGACCAATTTGGTATTTTAGTCAAAGCGTAAACGGAAAAGTTTCAAACATTTTCGCCATAGTTCACCCGGTCATTGCCTGGACCGGACTGGTTGCAATTGCAGCCAGCATCTTTGAAATAATTTACCGAAAAAAGCATAACTTACTGATAGTTTTATTGGGATTTCTGGCTTTTTGGCTTCCTTGGGCATTTTCACCCCGAATTATGTTTATTTATCATTATTTGCCGTCGATTCCGTTTTTAGTTATGATGACTGCTTACTTTTTGGCCAAAATTTATTCCAAATTTAAAATAATTACTATTATCTATCTTTTAATTATAGTTTTAACTTTTATTTACTTTTACACCTTTATATCTGCTTTCCCTTCTTCCAGCAGTTGGCACGAAAGTCACTTTTGGGTTCCAACCTGGAAACCGGGAGGAAGCATTTTTCACTAAGTAGCCATTTTAGCAACTTTTTGACCTAACTCTACCGCATAGTTGGTACCCCTATCCCAGGGATAAATTTGAGCCATTGTCGCTACATAAACATTGGCAATCGGAGTTTTAATTTCCGGAATTTTTGAGGAATAATTAATATCGACAATCGGCTGAGCATATAAAGCTTTATTAAAATAAATTTGCTCGATATTTTTTTGGTCAAATTTGGGGTTAATTTTTAGAATATAGGGCCAATATTTTTTTAAAGCATCTTCTTTGGACAATTTAAAATCTTCACTATTACTTGGTAAATAATTGCCAAAATACATAATTGTTTTGTCGTTATAAGAGTGGATATCAGCAAAATTTGTATGTTCAACCGCGACCAAAAATGGAGAATTGTTATCTAGGATATTAAGCCAGTAATTTGGTATTAACGACTTATTGCTAACCAAAACTAAAGAAGTCGCAGCTAGAAATTTAGGGTATTTTAACTTTTCTAAATAACTCTTAGGAAAATCTTTAACAATTGAAGCGATAACAGAAGCCGGAACAGTAACTATTACTTTATCAAATAAATGATTTTTATCTTTTGTTGTAATTTCAATTTTATTATTTTTAGACTTAATCGATAAAACCGGAGAATCAAATTTAATTTCTCCACCACCTTCAATTATTTTCTTCTCCAGTTCTTGCGCTAAAACTTCAAATCCTCCTTTTAAATAACCTAGTTTTGCGGTCCTGCTTTTAATCCTCGCCCAAAACCAAACCATTGAAACTTTATCAAACTCAGAACCAAACTTTGCAGCCAAAAGCGGTTCCCACAAAACTTCAAACACCTTTTTGCCCATCCATTTTTGAACCCAAGATGATGCAGTAACGTTTTCAAATTTTTTCCAGTCATTATTTAACTTTAAATATAATGTTGTAAGACCTAAGCGAATCCGATCAAAAAAAGGCAAGGGAGAAAATTTTAGCAAGTCAACCGCAGAAGCAAACGGATAAATTTTACCATTATAAAAATTTGCGTCTCTAGACTTTGTAAAAAATAATTTATCTTCTAAACCTAATTCTTTAATTAAAGAAATTACGTGTTTATCACTTTGAAAAAAATGGTGGACAAATCTTTCAATTTTTATGTGGTCGTCAAAAATATCAAAGTCGGACGCAAGACCTCCGACGAATTTTTCCTTTTCAAAAACAGTAATTTTGTGACCTTTTTGGGAAAGTCGAAAAGCTGCTGTTAAACCGCAAAACCCTGCTCCAACAATAGCTATTTTCATTTCAGATCAATTATGAGGCTTATTCACAAGTTGATTCAATAGATGAAAGCGACGGGTTTTCTCAATGTGAGAAACATCATCCTCAAATGCTTTCCAGGCGGCGGTTCCGGGACGAGGGGAATACTTGGCAACAAATGCTTTTGAAAAACCCACTTCCCTGGCCAAATTTAGCGTATTTTCAAATTGCTTGTTTGTCTCTCCCGGAAATCCAACAATAATATCAGTTGAAATTTTAACTCCAGGAATCTTCTTTTTTAGTTTGCAAGTCAGCTTTAAGTATTGATCACGGCTATACCAGCGATTCATCCGGCGCAATATCTCATCGTCACCAGCCTGAACAGGGAGATGAATCTCACGCGAAATTTTCGGATTTTTGGCAATAACCTCAATCAACCGGTCCGAGAAATCCCAAGGATTTGAAGAAAGAAAAGAAATTTTTTCAATTTTGGAAATTTTGGCAAGTTCTTCAAGCAGATATGGAAAAAGCGTTGGGATTCTATATCGGCCAAGGTGTTTAATAGAGGCAGGTATTACTTTTTTTCCGTTTTTTAATTTGAAAATTTTTCCATTCCACTTTTTTTCTACCTTCGAGTCAAAGTAAGTTTTACCCGAAATATCGCGGATTTTTTGGATATTGTTTTGTCCTAAAATTAAATCTGCTCCGTAAGAGTTAACATTTTGACCAAGTAGGGTAATTTGCTTAAATCCTTCTTTGGCAAGTTGTTTTACTTCATTCACGATATCTTCGAAAGGCCTTGAAACTTCCCTTCCTCTTGAAAACGGAACGATACAAAATGTGCAAAAGTTATTGCAACCGTTTGATATTGGCACCCAGGCGTGAGTTCCGCCCGATCTAATTGCCTGATAGTCAAACCCGACTTCCTCAAGCGGAAGAAATTCATCAACTTGCGGTAACCTTTTTTGAAGTTTTTTCAAAAAAATTCCGGTAGGTTCTCTGGCCGCAGCGCCGACTAAACAACCCGTTACCGTTATTTTTAAATTAGGATTTTTGTCCTTTAGGGGTTTTAAGTTATTGACCAAACCATAAACCCTGTCCTCGGCTTGCTCCCTTATTACGCAGGTATTGATAACAATCGCATCAGCATCCTCAATTTTTTCAGCTTTTTTATAACCTCTGGCCTCAAAGTAACCGGCGATTCTTTCCGAATCAGCTTCATTTTGCTGGCAACCGAAAGTAGTAATGTGGTACTTCATAGAAGTTTATTTTACAAAGTCTCCCTTGACAATTCAAGGCTAAAAAGTTATAATCTAGTGTTCCATTTAATCCTATAGTTGGAGTTAATCAATTATGAAAGACGAAAGAGACGATCAGGAAAATACAACCGAATATACAGAAATTTCAATCTCTGAAATGGCTGAACGTATGGCTGTGGAAGATAAAGAACAGGAATCCCAAATTCTTTCTGATCTGGGAATTGACCAAGACAATCAGGATAAAAGCGGTTACCAATCCTTTCAGGAACAAGTTATTATTGAAGATCCGTCTTTTCAGGTAGGTGTTCCGCAGGAAACTAAATTAGATTCAACAGAGAGTGTTTTGGTCGATATAAAATCTTCAAGAGTCGGAAGAAGCATTAGCTCTCATAATCATCCCAACTTCAAAAATGAAGAACCCGCAAATGCCGGAAGCTGGGGTAAGATTGTTGAAATAAGAGCAAAACTTACAACCAGAGGACGACAGGCGGTTTTACAAACCAAAGTTGAAAAGACTGCCTAAGTTTACCTCTTTTACAAAAAACCACTACCAATTACAATAATAAAAGTTTGGGACAAAGCTCAGATTCTTATTTAACTGCCTTTTTCAAACCTTTACCCGCAGTAAACCCAGGAATTTTGTGACCTGCAATTTGAATCGAGGCCCCGGTTTGAGGGTTTCTTCCTTTTCGGGTAGCTCTGGATCTAACTTTAAATGTACCAAAGCCGGTTAAAACTACTTTGTCTCCTTTTGCTAAAGAATCACGAATGCTTCCGAAAATTGCCTGGACTGCTTCCGATGATGCTTTTTTTGTTAGACCTACTTTTTTACTAACTCTTTCAATCAACTCGTTTTTAGTCAAGTTAAATCACCTCCTTAATACTTTTTGTTTTGCAAAAAGTATCAGGCTGTTTTGACTTTTGTCAAAACCAGACCTTTTTACTGTATTGAATTTACCACTAATTATGCTAATCTTCAACACCTCCTGCACCGCGGCTTGATAACGCGATCGCTTCGGCTCTTGTTTCTCTAATTACGTTAACCTTAATTTGCCCCGGATGAGCAGGGACTTCTTCCTCAAGTTTGAGCGCCACGTCGTGGGCAAGTTTTACAATTT
>DATCJB010000076.1:0-21956 GCA_036507455.1 Patescibacteria group bacterium
TAGATGCTAGGTTTCCCCAGATACAAACTAACTTAAATCAGCAAGCACGACTTGCAGCGGAACAAGAAAGATTAGAGACTGAAAATAACAGACGAAAAGAATTACTAGAAAACAGGTTATGGCAAGAGAATGCAACTACGCAAGAACATCTTAAAAGAACTCAGCTGTACGAAGCTCTAAAAGCTGGAGCAGATCACATCAGTGAAGGCTTAAGTTACGTTCATTATGATGACGGCCCACATCAACAGAATTGGACTCCAGATAATGATTATCGCATGGCAAGTCCGTGGGATCGTAAAAATCATAAAACAGGTTCTGAAAAGCGTAATATAGATCAAATACGCTACGCCGAGGAGTTTTCTATTACTTTTCGTAGACCCGTAACACGTCACGTTGTAAGACCATATTACGAAGTGCTTCATCAGCGATCATCAATACTATATATTGTCAATCAATGGGGTGCAGTATGTTCGCGTAATATTCCTAATTTTTTATGGACAGAGGATCAAGAGCATCTACAAAGATTTGTTGCAAGTAGTTTGTCTTTGTTTGCTTTTGTAGATGTTGAAACTCAAATCCTCGCGGCCAGGGAAGTTCACGGTTGGAGAAGCGAATAGTTATTCTATTCCAAGGGCGGGAATAGCGCCTTGGAAGGTGAGAAGTCTAGTCCTCGAGCGGAATCCAGGAAGAAAGTTTTAAGGCGGCTTTGTCAATCCAGGTTACAATCGGAATTTCCCTAAAAGCAATGTGACGCGACAACAGTTCCCGAACAGCGTTTTTCTCAACGCCGCCCAATAAAATAATTAATCTTCCGGGGAATCTTAAGTTCGTCTCAATGTTTAGTAACTCGTTCTCGTCTTTTTTGACAAACCAAAAACTTTTTAATTCATCCCAGAGATAAGCGTGTTGTCCGGAAACCAGGCCAAACGGCGTGATTTTATGATCAACCTCTTCGGGTTCAACAACCGCCAAAGCGTATGAAACAAAAACCATCGCTAAAATTACGGCCACTAGTAAAAACTCGCCGGCGACGGTTGCCAGTGCCATCAAAACAAGAGCAATTGCGGCAATTGTTGTGAAATATTTTCTCCTTCTTTTCTTAAAAATTCTGGACGGTGATTTCCAAAAAAGGAGTGCGTTTGAAGACTTAATTTTGGCGTGGGCGGCCTCAATTTCTTCTTTTGAGGTATCTTTTTTCTTTTCCTTTTCTTCGTAACTTTTCTTTTTAAAAGCGGGCATATTGGTTAATTGGTAGTATAACTCTTGAAGATTATTGTGGCAATTACTTGTTTAAACTCTAATTGTCATTCCCGATCTAATCGGGAATCTATTTTTTGAGGAATTGATCCTCACTTTCGTGAGGATAACACTTAAGAAGTGTCACTTTTGTGACAATTCCTTTTTTTCCTTGGGAGTTAATTTTTGGGCAACTCGACCGATCCAAATCGCGGCAACAACGGCAATAACCGTAACCGTTACGGCATAAATTAATTTGGCGGTTAATTGATCAGGCGCCCCAAACAATTTTGCAAACAAAACCTGGACCGCATCGTTCCAGGCCAAAGCAGCAACAAGCCCCAAAGCGGCCGTTACCAAATCTGATAGTCTTTGTACAACCTGTGATTTCATAGTAATTAGCGGAGAGGGTGGGATTCGAACCCACGTGAGCCAGTTTAGCGGCTCAGGAGGTTAGCAACCTCCCGCAATGGACCAACTATGCGACCTCTCCTTGACTACAAAACTTTTCAAATATCCCTAATAGTCTCAATTGAATTTTATTGTCAATGTATCTAACGCTACACGTACCTAAGTAATTTTGACGTCTCATTTTACCACGAGGCAGAGTAATCGTTGGTTTAATGAATTTTTCAACGGAGACGTTCAACAATCTACTCCAAAAATTCCTTACTTGCAAATAATCGTGAGAATTGTGGATTTGCAATTGTATTCGAATCTTATTCTCGTCTAATTTAAAAGCCTTTCTAAGTAATGATATAAAAGTGCTAACCAATTTTGGGTCACTATTAACAAAAGATGCGACTGTTGTAGAAGGATATTTAGCACCTTCACAACCATACAAAAGAGCTGCAAACAAACGAGCTTGCTCGGATGAGATTCCGCTATTTAAAGGTACTAAATATATATCCTGTTTCCTTATTTTGTTTCTTCTATATTCATTATTAATTCTTAAGGATTCGTGTCGGTTAATGCCTAAATCATAACACCAATTTCTAATTGTATTATTTGAAATATTAAGCAATCTGCCTATCTCGTAAAACGATAGTTGTTTTTTTCTCAACTCTCTTGCTTTCTCTACAACTTCAGGTAAATGTCTCATAACTTAGCGGTGTCTGGTTGACTATGTTGGACCCTTCTTCAAGGAGCAATTTAAAATCAAATCGCCATTATTTGTTTATGTTGTACTTCCTTTTTCTGGCTCGGCTCCATTAAAAAGTCTTTCTGCTTCGGTAACATTCAACTCTTTCCAGTTCAATCTTGACCATTTTGGAGCAGCTGGATGGAAATGAAGATGAACAGATACATTCTCCATATCTTTGTTCCAACTTTTAGCATCTTCCCCTTCGATGTAACTTAATGTCCCATTATCATATTCATAAATAATTCGCTTAACTTGGGGTTCTGTTTCCTTTTCTTTGCGTTCTTGCACCATTATTCCACCTCCTCTCACATTTTGTCATATATTGCGGAGGGGGTGGGATTCGAACCCACGGTGACATTGCTGCCACAATTGTTTTCAAGACAATCGCACTAGTCCGCTATGCGACCCCTCCTTAACCATCGCAACGGTTTTAGTATAACAAATTATTAATTTAGGTTCAATTTGTAGCCGCGAGCGTTAAGCCCCAAACTTTCCCCGCTCCGGCTCTTTTTAAAACGTGGGCACACTCCTTAAGGGTTGTGCCGGTCGTTCTTAAGTCATCAAAAATTAAAAAGTCACAACCTGCAACATTTGCACCGCTTTTCAGCTTAAACACACCCCTCAAATTGGTTTTGCGCTCTTTTTCAGAAAGTTCCATTTGCGCTTTAGTGTTTTTGACCTTTACCAATAGTTGATCATTAAACTCAAAACCGACTTGTTTGGCCAACTCCTTGGCAAAAATGGCTGCCTGGTTAAAACCTCTTTGGTTTTCTTTTTTGGGAAACATCGGAACGCCGGTGATGATAAACTCAAACTCCGGAATCTGTTTTTGCCGCCAAAGATTTTCGAGCATCAAATCAGTCAAAGTTTGGGTTAAATCCGAAATCCGGCGGTATTTTAGGACGTGAATTGCCTTTCTCATCGACCCGTCAAATTTAGCCAAAGAGATGGCTCCGTCGAGCGTATATTTACCATTGCACCTCGGATGAGTCATGCCGCCGATTGAGGGCCTCTCGCAAATTAGGCACTTTTGGATTTTTAAAAAACTAATTTTTCTTTGGCAGTAATCGCAAAGATAATTTCCAAACCTGCCGCAATTAATGCATTTTTTGGGGAAAAAGAGATCAAGAAATAGATTTAACATTCTAAACTAAATGCTTATTTCTAAATGCAAAACCAGATCCTGTCTTTAAGTATTTTTCAAATTGAATAGCTTTAATTTTTGAATTAAAACCAGCAAAAAATACTATTTCTGATGGATTTTTACTTCTGGTTGAGGAAACTAACTTATTTTTATGAGTAAAAAAACGTTTTTTGAGATTTGCAGTAAATCCTGTATAGTAACCATTCTCCAGCTTCAGCATATAAACAAAGTAATACACAACCTTATGTTAACAGAAGCCCCACTTCGTTAAAACTTCGTGTGGCACACTTCTTTCTTGTATATTAGTATTAACTATTTTATGTATGGTGTGGTTTACCACACGAAGCTCCGAATTAAATGAGGAGCGAAGTGTGGAGATGCCCGGTTTTGATCCGGGGTCCGAAAACACAGAATAAAAACTTCTACAAGCTTAGGTCATTTTTAAATTTCAATTTTAGCTTGACAAATAACCAAACTAACTAAAATCTAGGTTAATTTTTCCCAACACCTTACGGGGAGGGAATCCATCAGTTTTCTTTTAACCAATTAAGAAAACCTTAGGGCTTAGCTAAAGTTTATGCCCTGCAATTTCCACTAAGCGGGATTTTACAGAACAGTTCGTACTAAAAGCTTTTAAGCATAAGCACGAGCAAAGGCGACATTTCTGTTGCCAATTATTTATTTTGACTTTTAATATTTACGAGTTAAAAAGTCAAACTCGGCTTGCAGTTTTTAAAGAGCAATTTCCGTCAATGCAACACATCCCCATTTTAAACGTTAATTGTTTATCGTCGATTAACTATCGACAAAAAGAATTATAGCAGAAGTTGAGGCTAAAAGCAAAAATCAATCTTTGCCGCGAAGTTCTCTTTCGACATCACGTTTTATCGCTTTTTTGCGCAAATAATCCCGCCGGTCGTATTGTTTCTTAGACTTGGCCAAAGCGATCTCAAGTTTGGCTAAATTTCTTTTGATATAAATCGCCAAAGGAACGATAGTCATTCCCTTGGATAACTTGGAAGCGATCGTTATCAATTCGTTACGATTGAGAAGCAGTTTTATCGTTCTTTTAGGATCAATACCGGCTTTTTGAGAACCGGAAAAAGGGTGAAAATATGCATTGATTAAATAAGCTTCCTGGTTGATTAACTTGACGTATGCCTCATCCAGTGCAACCCGGCCGGCGCGGATGGATTTTATTTCCGATCCTTTTAAGAGAAGTCCTGCCGTATATTTTTCAAAGAGATTGTAAAAAGCACGTGCACGGCGGTTCGTTATTCTCACTTTAGGTCAATCGTAAAAACTTTTGTTTCGGTTACTAAATACATCTTTTTAGCGGGTTCGTCAACGTAGAGGTACTTTGACTGGTTAATTATTTCACTTTCGTATTGAGTTTGATATTGCCCGTTATCCTTATTGATAACAACCACACGACTATTTGATTTGTCCATTACGTATAAATTGTTAGACCTCTCATCTCCTGAAAGGCCGTCGCTTGAACCAAAAGGCTTATCAATTCCGACGATTTCAAACGGTTCAACCAAGCCGCCGGACAATTTTACTATTTGACCGTTATCTAAAAGTATCCAGATAAAACCGTCGATCACCATTGATTTAGCGCTGGAAAGGTCAATTTCAACTCCGTCTTTGATAAAATTTCTGACGGTTGCAAAACCTGATTCTATCGGAATATATTTGTAAATTTGATTTTTAGCCAAGTCCAAAAGGTATAAATTCCCCGCATAAGTATAAATTTGGCTGACATTTTGCCAATTTTCGTCTTTTTCAATGACTTTTGAAACCTTCCTTTCACCAAGATCGATTCTCAAAATTCCTTCGTCTTTTGCAAATCCAAAACCGCTTCCGGTTTGAATGGTGATTTTATCAACACCGTTTATGTCTTCGCCTCCCGCCACGATGCTGGAAGCCTTGGAATCAAGTTGAAACGAGTACATTGCGGCGTTTGAACTGTCAAGCGCAAACAACGTGTTTTCTGAAGCGGCCGCCTCGGTCACTTTTGCGCCGGACTTGATAAGGCCGAAATCAAAATAAGCGTCAGCTTCGACTTTTTGAACCTGAGCCAAATCAACTAAGGCTTTATCTATTTTGGCCAAAAACCCTTCGAGTTTACTTTTTTCAACTCCCAGATTTTTTGCTTCGGAAGCTAATTTTTGCGCTTCTAAAGTTAACTCCCGGGCCTTGGGGGGATTAAGCTGGGCAATGGCCTGTCCCTGGTCAAACCTTTCGCTTGCGTTCTCAAACAGGACGTTAAATTGAGTCTTTTTCTCATTTTGGGACTTTTGCCAAACCCCGACCCCGATGCTAACCGCCAAAACCAAAAGCAAAGTAAAAGCGAAAATTAAAATTGTTTTTTGATTGGCCCGCCTGACTTGAGTACTGTCCCGGGCATAAATTGCCCTGTTTTTGAAAAGTTTGGCAAAGATTCGGGAGGGAAAATTTAAAATTTTGGACAAATTCTGAACAATATTAAAACGGGGAATGATTTTCTCTAATTTGTCCATCCCGACCTCGCCTGAATCAACAATCGTTAAAGCTTCATCCATAGTCGGGATTGATGCCACTTTTAAATTGACAATTATCCCTGAAGCAAGCGTCGGATCAGCCAGCGAGTGGACTTTCGGAGCAATTTCCTCAACAAATTCGTTAACGTTTGCCATATTTGAAACAAGGTTTGCAATTTCGTCATCACTTATGACCTTTTCAAATCCGCTGGCAAAAAGCATTATCCAATCGTTGTCTTCCAAAAACCCTGACGCTGACCTGACTTCAGAACCAATGGAGACTTCTTCGGCCGCATTTTGACCTGCCCAAAGCAGGGTTTTGACCCGATTGCTTCTAACAACTTTAATCGATCCGTTTCCCAGTTTTGCCAGGTATAAAACCTTACCCCAAACAACCGCCGCGACCACGCCTAAGTGAGAAACCAACTCACCCCCGGCTTCGTTTTTGTGCCCGGCAATTTTCTCCAGAATCGACTTTGAAGAAATTTGCAGAGCATTCTCCAAGGCGGCTAAAATCGTACCTTCTTTTGAAGCAAAATAATTATTTTGAAGTTTTGAGATAAACTCCAATCCCAAATCTGCAACTTTTAAATCCTCGCTGGTCAGAGAAAGTTCGCAGACTAAAAAAAGACGGCCCCGAAGTTCAAGCTGTTCCTCATCGTCCGGCTCAAAAACCAGAACTTGTGACCAGTCGTTTTTTGTAGGCGGCCCGACGATTTTGGCAAATTTGGGCAAGAGTTGGTTTTCCATTTTAATATTGCTATTAGCTATTAGCTATTTGCAATTCGTATTTAGCAATTGGTTTCATTTATTTCAAACTTTTAATAAAACTGGCTGTACGAGCGGTTTGTTTGCCTGCATCCTGATAAATTAAATCAAATTCTTTCTTTGTAATGTATCCTTGATTTAACGAAATATATAAAGCAGTTACAACCTCATCTACAGATGTGATTGACATCTGAAAAAAATGTTTACGGTCTTTTGTTGTATTCCTATTAGTTCCTTCTGCTATATTCAATGCTACAGAAACAGCTGCTCGTCTTAATTGACTAGCCAAACCAAATTTCTCATCTTGAGGAAATTTTTTAGTAATATAGTAAATTTTATTTGCAAAATTTATAGCGTCTTGCCAAATCTCTAGTTTTTCAAATCTAAACTTCATCTGGTCAAACAGCTAATAGCCAATCGCTAATAGCTTTTTAAATTAAGGATAACGCGATCAACAAAACTAAAAGGCTTGCAAATAAATTAATGATGCTTAAAAACTTCAAAATTCCACCCAGGGAAGTAGTGATGGATTTGGCCATGATAACAAGCTGACGAATCAAAATTATCGAAAAAATCACGTAAAAAACGACAAATAACAATAAAAAAATAACCACTCCCGAGCTGATTGAAAAATTGAATATTTTGTCTACAAAATCTACTCCGCTTGACTGCGTCGGCATTATTTTTTAAGGGAGAGTACTACTTAATCTCTCCCGGAGCCTCTCCTTCCTCAAGTCTGACCTGCTCTGAAATTGTTCTGGCAACAATATCCGGCTTTGGGACATCGTGAAACTCAAATTCCCTCATCGCCGCCGCGGTTTGCACAAAAACATGTCCGTAATTGAAAAAAACGTGGAAAACCCCGACCATCCGGCTGGTTACGTCCTGAATCTTGGACAATTGTGCATCAGAAACCGACTTGTAAGTCAGTCCAATAAAATCAAAATCTACTACGCGTTCGTTTGTCACCAGGTAAATATTGAAATACCAAAGCGAAAATTTCCAGAGTGCAAAACCCAAAGTAGCCAGGTACCAGAAAAGAATTGCCGCACCTCCCACACTGCCTCCTTTTTCACCCAAAAATCCGAAAAGGTTGCCCGGCATTGCTTTAGCAATAATCGGCAAAACAAGCAGGAACGCGAAGAATAAAATCCAGGGAATAAGAGTTATGACGTGTGCCCTTAATAGCAAAATGATTTCCTCACCTTTTTCCTGGGTTTCAAATCTGACTTTTTCAGGCCGATCCAAAAAAGCCGATGCGTTTCCTTTTGAGGATTTAACGTCTACGGACTCTTGATTCATCTAAGAAAGAATATTAGCATAACGAATAGCTATTGGCTAATAGCTAATCGCGATTAGTTTGCTACTTTTTCTCGATGTTAAAAAGGCCAGATTTGAGAGCAATTCTTCCCGGAGAGCGCAGGTTAAAAGCTCTATAGAAATCATTACCGTTGATGGTGACTGAACCCTTGTTGGTAGAAAAGGTAACGCTGGCGGTTGTTCCGCCGTCGGAATAAGTTACGCTTACTCCCGATACGCTCGTGAAACCCCCTACCGAGCGTAATTCGCTCATATTGTACGGATCATCTCCCCAGCAGGGACCAAGCGGCGTAACCCGGGAACTATCGCCAACGCCGTTGAATAATACTTCCCATCCGTTTAGAATATCGGCCATTTCTTCACCCGTTAACCAAGGATGAGATCGTGCGCAACTGTCACCCGAACGGCTTTTATACCATCCTTTATAAAACCAGGGGCTTCCCGCTACCTTCTCGTATGCCTGACTCGTCCACCCGCTTCTGCCGCTGGGTGTGTCCCAAAAACCCGGAGTTGAGTAACCGTTATAGTTATATGATTCCTGATATCCTCCGGAAGTTGACGCATACCAAGATGAAAAAGGCTGACCGTTGGCCGTAAGTACCCAACCCGATGTCGAGTTAACTGCCTGTTCCCAATTTCCTCCTTTGGGTTCGGACTTAAACACCTGACACGATTCGGTTGCACAAATGGATCCCGATGACTGCATCCGGGCTAAAGCATAACTCCTGGCCGCAACAGCCTGGGCTTTGAGCGCTTCCATTCCTCCTTCGCCACCCCAGCTATTGGGCACTTCATAAATTCTTTTGGCATAATCTTCCAAAGAATAAGAACCGTATCCCTCCACGACAATCTGGGCTCCGATCGAATAATCTTTTTTAATTTCTATCCCGTCGCCGTAGTAGGCTTTTAAAATCTGTTCGGCACTTTGTCCGCTTTTGGCCCTCCCAAATGCTCCGTATTGGCTCATTCCTTTAAAATGCGGGGCACCAAACGAAAAAGCTGCAAATGCAGGTGAAAATCCCGGATTAAAATCAGGTCTGCTGTTAGGATCATCCGCAAGCGGTACGTCTCCGACAGTTGTTTGAAAGGTCCCTGATTTTTCCCCTAAAATGGCCTGTTGTTTAGCCGTTAACTCGGCGATTTGTGAGGAGAGATCGGCCTGGAATTTTTTTGCATTATCGACTTCCATACGATAAAATTCCGCTTCCTTATCAACTTTTGTCTGCAAACCTGCCAATTGGCCCTGTTGTTTTTCCAAATCCTGTTTAATCTTTTGGGCTTGTTCTTTTTTGTTTGACAAGTCTCTGATTTGGGATGAAATTGTAATAATGATATCCCTGTCCTGTTGGGAAACCGCTTCCTGATATGCAAGTTCCCGGGTAATGTCGGCGACATTTCCGCCCCCCAAAATAATCAATATCGGAACATATTGACGGCTTTTAATGTAATAAGACCTGACCGTTTTGCCTAAAATTTCCTCTTCAAATGCCAGATTTTCCTCCTGTCTTGCAATTTCAGCCTCCAGTTGGGTTAACTCATTTCTTTTTTGTTTTAATTGATTGCCGATATTGTTAAGCTGGGATTGAATTCCGTTTAATTGCGTTTCCAGGTTTTTAAGCTGGGATTCAAGGGGCTTGGTTGCCTGTTCCGAAAGCTGTCTTTGGTTTGATAAATCTTCAATTTTTTTTGCCAGATCCGCAAGCTCGTCTGCAGACGTTATCGACGGCAGGATAAGCAGAACTATTAAAAACGGTATGACTAGTGACAAAAGAAGCTTTGGCATATACAATTAACGGTTCTTTTTAAAGGATAACTTGATTCTCTAAGAAGTGCGATGCTTAAATTAGATTATACCGCAGTGTGACACTTTGTGTCACACAAGGTATATCAGAGGAGCACCATTCTGCAATGCAGAAGGCGACCTGCTGATATAAATTTCAATGAACAAATTATTCAAATCAGTTACAAGTTTCTACTTTCTGGTTTTGTTTTTTTTAGCAGGCCAGGCTGTTTTTGCTCAAAGAGTCGACACGGCAATCGGCAGTATTGATCCCACACCCCAGGGAATTGCTGAAAAAATCTACGCGACCGGAATCGGAATCGGCGGCGGCATTGCTTTTTTAGTAATGGTAGGGGGAGGAATAAAACTCCTAACGTCTTCGGGCAATCCGGAAGGAATCAAAGCCGGCTGGGAAATGATCGGGTCGGCAATCGGCGGGCTATTATTTATTATTTTTTCCGTCTTTTTACTCGAAATAATCGGCGTTGACGTTTTGCGGATTCCGGGGTTTTCAAGATGATTAAAGATTTAATCGCACTATCAATTGGCGGGCCCGGCGGGGGAATTGTCCCAAGCAGGACAAGCGTTAGCAGTACGTTTGGTCAAATAAATAATTTTGCAGATTTGGTCAGCGTTTTTTTGTTTATCGCAATTTTAATAGCCGGCTTTATTTCTGCTCTTTATTTTGCGCTGGGGGCAATCAGATTTATTACGTCGGGAGGCGACCCCAAAGCGGTCCAGGGGGCAAGAGGTCAAATCATCGGAGCAATCGTAGGTTTTATCCTGGTGATAGCCGCTTATGCGGTCTTGGTATTTTTTGATCGCCTGCTGGGTACCGGGGTAACAATACTAGGCAACCTGCTAATTCCAAACGCTTATGCAGTTGACATCGGAGACAAGATTCCTTTTGGTTCCGAAACAATCGGGAATACGTTCCCTACTCTTTCTACCTTTGGAGAAAAATTCGGGTCCTGGGTTTTAAATCTTATTTTTGCAATCGGTTTCATCGTCGCCTTTATCATGATAATTGTCGGCGGAATTAAGTATGCAACTTCCGGCGGAGATGAAAAAGCCGTAGCTTCCGCCAGATCAACCATCGGCCTGGCAATCGTTGGCATACTTCTGATGATTGGTGCTATAGTATTTTTAACGGTCATTCGCAGATTGTTTGATATTGGTTTTGTTTAAAATGATAAGAAAAATGATCTCCAAAATCACAAAAAAAACGAATTCATTTGCTGTGGGAATTCTGCTTGCAGCAAGTAATCCTCTTGGGAAAATTTCAGCTCCCGGCGGAATTGGCGACGAAAGTGATTTTTTAAGCAATTTAATTTCGGCAATTGTCAGGATATTAATTGTTGCCGGTTTTCTGGTGTCTTTTATCATGATAATCGTCGGCGGAATTCAATATATGACTGCAGGCGGAGACAAACAAGCATCCGCCAGCGCCAGAGGTCGGGTTTTTGCCGCCATTATTGGCCTTGTAATTGTTTTAGCTTCGTTTGCTATAATAAGGCTTGTCGAAGACTTTTTAGGATTTAAATTCTTGAGTCAGGGAACGACGATTGATCCAATCAGATAAATTTTATGTTAAGATAAACTAAATGATGCCCTACTTCGCACAAGCTTCGTAGGGTAAAGGGGGTGAAAGCATGAAACTATATCAAAAAATTTTAATTTCAATTTTTACATTTTTACCGGCAATGGTGATGGTAGGAGCTACGGTTGCTATTGCTCAAATCAATATCGACATTACAAGCGGAACACAAAATGTTTTACCTAGAACTACCATTCCAAATATTATTACAGCAGCTATAAGACTATTAATAGTCGCGGCATTTACAATTGCTTTCATTTTCTTGATTTTCGGGGGAATCAAATGGATAACTGCCGGAGGAGATAAAAACGGAGTTGAAAGCGCAAGGAATATGGTTACAGCCGCTTTAGTCGGTTTAGTAATCGTTCTGGCTTCGTTCGCAATTATTAGACTCGTCGAGAGTTTCTTCGGACTGCGAATTATTACAACTGGTCAAACAATACAGCCAGTCGCGCCAGAATAAGTAAAAGGTTAAGCCCGCTCCGTACAATTTGGTACGGAGCGATCGCTTAACAAAAACAACCCATGGACCCGTCACCGCCTTCCACATTTTCAAATGATCCGGCTCAGCTTCAGGATATCGAGTTCATTTTTGGAAATCTTGTTTCCCTGGTATTGGTTATTGCCCTAATTGCCGTTGTTTTAATGATTGTAATCGGCGGATTTAAGTACATATTTGCCTCCGGAGACCCCAAGGGCGTGGCCGACGCCAGAAATACCCTGACTTGGGCATTTATCGGACTGGCAATGGTTGTTATCGCCTGGTTTATTCTCCTTTTAATTCAAGAGATCATGGGTTCTCAAATATTCCCAATAACCAACTTTAGAATTGACGTTCCCGCTATTTAAAAAACCTTTTTTGATTGACATTACTTTAATTTCGCTTCAATAATTGACTTATGAGCATAATTCGCAATTTAGTTATTAGCCTTTCGCTGTTTGCAATTTATCTACTATCCACTATCTACTATCCACTACCCTCAAATTCTGCTTACGCTCAAACCATCGACTATAACAAATACTGCAGCGATATAGCTGGTGAACCGCCGGCTGCAGAAGGAGCAAAGCCGACTTTTCGGGAGCCGACTTATCAAGAGCTGCAAAAAAGCCGGGATCAGTTAACCTGGGTACCGGACGATCGCGGCAATACCGGAGCGGTCACTGTTTCAGACATAAAATTACCGCTGGTTAAAAGAAGCGCCGATTTTCTCGAAGGGGCAGTTCATGACGAAAGCTACCGATTTGCCGATCTAAGAACCTTAAGTTCCGGCCAACTTCAGGCCTACTTTAGGCCTTTACAAAAACTATTACCGAATGGAGTTCGGGGCCAAGATCAGCCGATTTCAAGAGCCACCGGTTCCGATTCTTTGAAATTGCGCTATGTTTACCACCAAACCAGCGTCGAGTTTGGCAACTATGATCCCGCTACCAATCAAACAATCTTAATTGAAGGAACCTACCAATATGCCAATGTTTGCGGCCAAAATCCAAGAACACTAAAAGAGTTAGTCGAGGTTTGGGGGCAACCTCAACCCCCGTCTTTAATGACAAACCCAACTGATAAAGATTGGGAAGATTGGTACTTTACCTGGGCTTCTTATTGGCCCAAAATCCCCCTGGCTGCAAACGATTATTCACAAGGTTGCGTTGATTTATCCCGGTCAACCCTGCCTCAAATCGAATGCCCGCAGCCTGGAGAGCCTAATCCGCCCAATCGAACTTTTTTGCGAATTGGAGTCCCGGATGTCTTTAGGTTAAAAAATTTAGCTTATCACGTCCAAAGATTGTTAGTACCCGAACAGCTCGTCTTCCCGGATTGTGATCCGACTAACCACCCGGAGGTACCTTGTGCACCTTATCAATTTACTGAAAAAGAAGGCCCGGAAGTTAGAGGAGGCAGCAACGTTAAGCTTTATAGCCCTGACGGCGGCTTGGCTTCCAGTGTCACTCTTTCGCCACAAACCGCCGATCAGAGTTTCGTCAATTCCCACTTTCCTTTTTTAAGAAACATCTGGACGAGACTTGTTGGTTGTCTACCTGTCGGCGACAATCGGGGATGCGACACCAAAACCGGCGGAGCCTACCGTACTTTTTTCCCTGACGAGGAAGAGCTTGCCAAAAAACAATACCGATTAGATACCAAAGTTGAGGTCGCCGCCAGTTCAAACTTTCCCGTCTGGGCCGGCTTTGTTTCCGGAATTGAAAACGCCAGAAAACAGGTTATTAGAAATTTGTGTCCTGATACGTCCGGCAGTTCGTGTTTAGGAGTCGTGCCGGGATTTTAAAAACGTCCATCGACAATCGACTATCGACAATAGCCTTTAATATGAGCTTTAAATTTGAAAAGTTAGTAGTTTGGCAAGAAGCAAGAGTGTTAGTAAAAAAAATCTATGAAATTACAGCAAACTTTCCCAACAATGAGCAATTTGGTTTGACTAACCAATTAAGGCGAGCAACTATTTCAATTGTACTGAACTTAGCGGAAGGGGCTAATAGAAATTCTGATAAGGAAACGGCTAGGTTTTTTGAAATGTCTCACACATCAATTGATGAAGTTGTCACTGGATTTTATATGGCACTAGATCTTGGATATGTTTCTCAGACAAAATTTGACGAAATTTATGAACTGCTGAGTAAACAGGCGGCCAAAACGGTTGCATTAAAAAAATCTTTACGATCGTCGATCAGCAATTGACGATTAACGTCTATTAAGGTACGCTAAAATATGAAACACAAAATGAGAAAACTACTGTCCTTCAATTTTCTTCTTTTAATTCTTTCGGTAATTTTTGTCTTATCGGTTGCTTTCGGCCAGCCGGCCTCGGCTGTCTTTCAAAACCCGGATGGTGCAGGATCGTCTTCTCAAACTTTCGGAGATTACCAGAACGCCCTTGACGAACCGTCCATTAATTTGCAGCAATTTTCCCTCTTCAATCTGGACTACACCGCTTTTGGAATGACAAAGCTTTTAGTCGGTGTCCCCACTACCCAAAATACCGGCGCACCGGCAGCTTCCCGACAGAACGAGGGAGCTTTGTCGCACCTGATGTTTTATGTCGGAGAAATGTATAGCGCACAACCGGTTTCCGGAATACAATACTTGGCAAGTCTTAAAAACGGATTTACTCTTGTTCCGCCGGTTCAAGCTCAAGGAATCGGGTACGAGAAATTACAACCTGTAGTCAAACTTTGGACCGTTATGAGAAACCTCGCTTATATTGGATTTGTCGTAGTCTTTGTGCTGGTTGGATTTATGGTTATTTTCCGATCAAGAATTGATCCCCGGACAGTTGCCAGTATTCAGGACGCCCTGCCAAGAATAGTCGTTTCTTTGATCTTAGTTACCTTCAGTTTTGCAATTGCCGGTTTTATCATAGACATAACAGAAGTTACGACCCGTTTAATCGGGAACGTGCTTGCCGGCAGTAATCTTTTTAGCTCCGGAGCAATCAACGACTTAATTGGTCAGCTTCAAAGTCCAACTTCGAAGCAAAATATATTCACACTTTTTAGTTCGCTAGTCGATCCGGCAAGGGACGGCACTAAAAATATTGTCGCTATAATTGCAGATTCTATTCAATCTTCGCTTGGAGACATACTTGGAACATTAAACGAATTTATCGGCACAAGCGTAATCGGGCTCATTTTTTCGATTTTGATAATTTTTACAAGCTTTAAAGTATTTATGATGCTTTTAACTGCTCTTGTAACCTTGGTTATGATGACCATATTTTCTCCGATAATGTTTTTAGCTTCAGCTTTACCGGGAGTAGGGGCTAAAGTAATTGGAAACTGGTTTAGAGGAATGTTGTCTGCAGCCTTAACTTTTCCTGTCACTTTTGGAATGCTTTTGATTGCCGCACTCTTTTTGGGTGCAGGCGATCCCTGGGGTGTTAGTGAAACAAATGAAGTAATTACCGGATTTAAATATTCTCCCGTTCCTCTAGGCGCTTTTCAGAATGCGAAAGATGAAACAATTTTGATAACCAAAATAATCGGTCTTGGGATATTATTTACGATTCCAAAAGCGGCTGATATGGTCAAAGAAGCACTTAGTGTTAGAACTCCTGAGTGGGCCGGAGAAGCAGGAAAAGCTATCGGCGGAGCATTCAGAAGAGCCGTACCTTTCGTTTAAGAGGGGAATCTATTTTCCTTTGCGTTGTATATAACTTCTGATGCTTTTTACTTCCTCGTCTGACAAATCCTGATCGGTAGCAAATTTTACAACGATTTTGTTTATCAAATCCGCACCTTCAGGATCACCGTGCTGCTGAGTTAAAATCTGCTTATTTGCTTCCGAATTTATTATTGCCTTACCATCTCTTACCGCGAGCAGATTTCTATCCTTCATCTCTTTCTCAATCGCCTTGAAAATAGTTTTTTGGGTTGAATCCCATTGATCCGGATCTTTGAGTCTTGTGTCTTCGTGAATAATGCTAAATCTCTCTATCACGTTATACGGAGTTGTTCCGTTTTGGGATTTGTCATATAAGCCCGTTACCAAATCCTTATTATACCCTTTCTCATCAAAATCTCCGACCAGAGCGTCTCCAAGCTCAAGACTAAATCTATCAATAGTTTGTTCAAGTCCCCATTTAATTGCCGGACCTGTTACGTTCTCCCGAACTTGCGGAACCAAAAATGCCACCAAAACTCCCACAATTATGACCGGTTTCCATCTTATTCTTCTGGATCTTTCAGACCAAACCGGGTTTTCCCTTAAAGCCTTTTGTCTTTCTGCTTCTGATTGCGACCGCCTTTGTCTCTCTTTTTGAGTCGGCCTCCATTTTCTTAAAATTTTTTTTCTTTCTCCTCTTTCATCCTTATCATCAGGCGGACCAGCCTCACCGGTTATTGACCCCGCATCTTGAGGAGCAACACCACCACCGAGATTTCCTGCCCAAGAAGGTCCGCCACCCGCTGCGGCAAATAATATTCTCAAGTCCGATTTTAAAGTCTCGTCAACACCCAGAGAATCAACCATTTCACCATATTGAGTCCAGGCTTTTTGAAAATCGTTTTGTTCAAAAACACGCTCAATTCTGCCTAAAACGTTGTTGTGATTTGCAAACATCCTTTTTAAAAGTTCTTCCTTGTAATTTCTGGGTTTATTCTCAAGCTCTTCAAAAAAATCAAGAGTTTGCGAGAGTTCGTTGGTTGAAGCAATCAACCATCCTTCTTGAGGTTTTGGTTTGAAAGAATCCGCTAAAAAGTTAAAAATTTGTGCTAATTCTTTTGGATCAGCCTTACCATCCTGTCTAATGCCCGGCAAAACCTCAACGGCTTTTTGAATGCTTCTTTTTGTTCGGTTAGCCAATTCTTCGACCTCTTTTTTCTGATCGGTCTTTTCCCGGCTAAATCCTAATTCTTTTGGTATTGTCCCGCTTATTGCTTCACTCATTATTTAACCTCCAAACAATCTTTGCGCCATTTTGTCCAACTCTTCCGGTTTGCGATCATAAATACTATCCCAGGTTCTTAACCATCGGGGCGCGTTCGGAGTTCTAATAAAATTATTTCGGATAGTTTCCGCTATGCCCAATATGCGATCTCCGTAGACTGCCAAAATCCACCCTAAAGCCGGGCTTCCTCCAAATGCACTGAATCCCACTGCACCTAAAAGCGAAATTCCTATGTTTAAACCGCTTGGAGGCGGAACTGGAATCAAAAGGGCGGCTGTTCTTAAGTATTTGGTCAGACCTTCCCCCCATTTTTCCCACGTCTGCTGAGCCCAATTAGGCATTTCAAACATCCAGTCCCTAAGTCCAACAGCAAATCTCTTCCAAGACGTATCTAAATTAGCTCTTCTTAATAATTGTTTGACGGTCTGAACTCCGAGTTTTTCAACCGCTATTCTATTAGTTAAAAGATTAATTAAGGTATTTTCGGACCAGGCTAGTAGCAAAGGCGAAAGTTTGGCTTCTGCTGATAATGCCAAATTAGGATTGTCCCAACTGTTTTCCAACCAGGCTTCTTCAAAATTATTTAAAACGCTCGGGAACAGCCAATAAACTTTTTTATCCTGATTTCTTATATGATCCGGATCCATTAGGAAATTCAAAAGCGGATCTGACCATATTACGCTTCTCCCGTCTTGACTTAGCGTAAAAGGTCTTGTCAAAAAATTACCTCTTAAATGCTCCTTAATCCACCCCGCATCTCTGATCTGCAAACCGTGAATCAAGTCCCAAAGCTCAGCGTGAACTTTCCATCTGTCCGTCCGGTAATTGTAACCGGTTCGAATTTTTAACGGACCTTTAATTACTGCCTCATAAAAAGTCCCCAAAGATAAAAATCCAAATCTTGCCGCAAGCTCGTGAAGCCTGGTTTGTACATCAGGATTTGTTTGATTAAGATCAAGTGCCAAAAGATGATTTGGTTTTAACAATCCGTTCTCACCTAATTCATCATCAGCTAAATCCTTTAACCAAGCTACGTATGCGTTAGGGTTTAACCCAAGCTCTCTTGCTATTGAAGTTAACGTTTCGTCATTGTGTACCATTACCAAAAGCTTGGCGATTTTAAGGGGATTTCTACCTTCCTTCATTTCATCAATATTTAGCGGATCATTAAATTCGTAGATTTCTCTAACCGAACCCCAGTAAAATGCATTGTCAACGTCCTGGAGCAATCTTTTGTAATAGTCGGGGTTTTTTCTGTCGAGCAAATACCCTAATTCCTGTTCTCTTCTGCTCCAAATATCTAAAATCAAGCCTTGGATTTCCGCACGTTGCGTGGTTAGATGTTTCCAGGCGGGATCAATTTTCCTATCGTTATCTCCAAAGATAGCCAGCTTAACTTTCGCCATATCTATTTCTCTTCCGGCTGCCAAACCAGATAATTTGTCTCTTGTAACATTTGCGTCCCCTCCGTCGGCTGAAATCCACGCACTAACTCCACCGCCCTCACTTCTTTTGTAAAAACCCCAATCAATCATCTCAACAGATAAATTTTCCATTGAAATTGGAGTAAAATCTTTGGGTATTATTTCTCTACCATTTTCAACTCGTCCAAAAGGATCAACAATAATAGGTTCTTGAGAAATTGACCCATCTTCTCTTCTGATTCTTACCAGCCCGTTTCCTCCAAGGTTGCTTGTAACAAAATCGCTCCAGCCGGCAATATTTTTTCTTTGTCTGAAAATGTTGGCAACCTCTTGATCCGGATGGTTTTGAAGAACCGTTAACATTTGATCCATCGTTTGAGCCAGAGGAGAGTTGCTCCCGTCTCTATAATTCAAGTAAGCTCCAACGTCCATATTTCGCCTGGTCTGGTAATCGAAACCTCCACCAAAAAATCCTTCTTTTCGATCTGGTTCACTTTTAGATGGGGGTCTTTGTACTCGCTTAGTCTTTTCAGCAAATCTTCCCCAAGCTGCCCAAACATCATAACCAATCAAAGTGGCAACTTCCGCTTCCTTATTTCCCAAACTTTTTTCGTTAATCAACTCCTGTTTAACCGATTCTCTTAAGTTATCCCAATTTTCGTTAACGAATAATCTTCCATACTCGCTGTCTTCACCTTGATATAATTGAATAGGCTTTCCTCCAGTTGCTGCCGTGTCACCCATCTTTAACAGATCGGTTTTTTTCTCAATTTTCCTCCAAGCATCTGCCGATCCGGGAATTGTCTCGAATAGTATTTGCCAATACTCGTCCTTAAAACCGTTAAATCCTTTATAGCCTTCTTCCATTTTTGCCTCAACATTTGTTTCTTTGAAATTTCCTTCACGGATCAACATAGCTTCGTGAAAGTGATAGTGGGCATCAGCAACTTGGGTTAATTCTCTTTTAAGTTCGACGTCCGGAATTCTCTCGACATCGAACTCTCTTCGGTGACCTTCTCCAACATAGTCTACTTTGTGATGAGGATTGGTATACCACCAGTCAATAATGTTGTTATTGACGTGTCTGCGCCATTCATCTGGATCTCTCGGAGTTCCCCCTGTCGGCCTTCTCGGAGGAGGAGTTCCACCACCGGCTTCGCGTGCAGGTGGAGTAACATTTTCAGGTTCGTGCCGGTCGCGGTCTCGAGGCCTCTCTGGTCTGGGCACTCGGGATACCGGTTCTTTTGGAGCACCGGATTTTGATCTTTCGGCTTTAATTTCTTTAGGGCTTTTATCTCTTCTGAAGAAGGTTCTTCTTAGTGAGGATGGTTTTTTGATTTCTCCGGATGATTCGTCGGGCATTTTTTCTCTTGTCATGACGGAAAATATTATCACAAACCTATAGTTATGTCAACGTTTGACTATCGGTTCGGAATTCCGTCAAACTCCTAATTTGGACCACTAAAATTAGTAGCCTTAATTCAAGATTACCATAATTGAGGTTAATCGTGAATCGTAATTGGTTAATCGTTAAGGTTTTAAGCGGCGACGGAAACCGCAACTTGTTTGGCTTGTCTGTAGGCTTGAATGTCAATTACGGTCGCGCAGACCGCTAAAGACTTCTCTTTTGAGCTATTGGCCGTTGGCCATTTGCCCGCTTCGACAAGCGTCTGCTTCGTTGCAAAACGAGTCAAGCGAGGCGAGCGATTAGTTTCAATCGGAATCACCTTTTCCGGCAATTTCTTCTCAAATTTCAAGTAATTTCTCTTTTTAGTTACAACCTTTTCTCTTTTTTTAAATTTCTTCTCACTTTTAATTTCATTGACTACAAACAACGAACTATGAACTACTTGCTCATTTTCTTCTCCCTCTTCTTCATCGTCTTCAACGGAGTTTACTTTCATTTCAGCTTGCTTGGCATAACCGAATGATACAGCCGAACCGCCAGCAAAATAGTGGGTAGTTTGTAGTTCGTAGTCGGTAGTAGCTGAAACAAAACCGGCTCCGCCGCCTCCACTGGCACCTGCATAACCAAACACTGATTGCCGGCTACCACTAAATGATTGATTTTCAATCTCTTTTTTAATTTGCTTTAGAGTTTGGGTAAGATTCTCAACCTGAACTCCTAAAATTCCAAGTTCTCCTTGACCAAAACTTACGCTTTCCGTACCCGTTGCCCCGGCAATTATATTTAAAACTCCGCCGGGATTTTGGGGAGGCAAAAAAGCTTCCTGGGTAATTTCTCCGTCTTCTCTTTGAAGAAAGCTAAAAATGTATCCTAAATTTGTCCCGTGTTTCTTTTTGGTTCTTTCGGAAATGGCTGAATAGGTCCAAATCCGGCAGCTTCCGGAGTTTTGGCCAAAAATTTGCGATTGCTTTTTAATCTGTTCGACAACTTCTTCGTCATTTGTCGTAAAAGTCAGGGGCATCCAAGACGCGCTCACTTCATCAAAAGTAATAAGTTCGCCGTTTTCGAATTTAATGTTTGGCGCAGAACTTGCAGTAAAGTGATTTCTTTGGCGGATTTCGATTAATTTAGCAAGCTGTTGGCCAATAGCACTGTCCGGATTAATCCGGGCAATAGTTTCGGCCAGATTCTGCAATTGGTTTTGACCATCGTCGATCGTCGATCGACAATCGACACTCAAAGCCTCAGCCTGGGATTGATCAAATCCCTCCAGAAAAAACCAAAATCTTTCATATTCCAAATCTAACTTTTGCCAAAAATCGATAATAAAGTAATTTCCTAATTTTATTTGCTTCTCTCCGCCTAAAACAAAACCCGGATTTTCAATATTTTTAACTTCAAAATTTGATTTTGGAAATTCTACAAGTTCTTCTTCTATGGAGCCATATTTTTTGATTAACTGGCCATCTTTGGGAAGATAAGTAGTATTAAAAACTAGTTTTTTTTCAACAAATGACATAAATTTCCTGCTCGGGAACCCATACCATACGGTATAAGGTAAGTTGCAAGCGGTTTTCTGACTTGTCTCGCCGAATCCTGCACCGCATGGTGCGGGAGAAGGCGGACTTCACAGTTGCGGCACAGTGTTGGAATTTCACCAAACTTGCCCGTCTTGCAAATTTAAAACTGCTAACTAAAAATTACCACAAGCATTAAAACGATGACAAGCAGTAAAGTGAATCTGCCTGCTACGTCCTACAACCTACTTCCTAGACCCTAATTAATATGCTAAAATGCACTAAATTACGTTTGTGTTAAGCTGAAACATGACTTGGTAAGTCTTGGTTTATATGAACGTACCTTGCCCATATGGAACAACACGCAGTCCCGCAACATATCGCCGCATTTCAATTCAAGCTTTTTGGTAACTTGACCCCCAAACAATTCTTATTCGTCGGTTCTTTTGGAATGCTTGGATTTTTAATTTTCGTTTCCCCTCTGCCGGCTTTAATTAAATTTCCTCTGTCTTTAACTCTCTTTGCAATCGGGCTCGTCTCCGGACTGGTACCAATTCAGGGGCGGTCGTTTGATAAATGGCTCATCGCATTTTTCCGGGCAGTTTTTTCACCGACTCAAAGGATTTGGCGCCGCGAAGAGGAATTGCCGCTTTTTTTGCAGCCGGCCGTTATCGGCGGTCAAAAAGTTGCCTTA
>DATCJB010000077.1:0-8938 GCA_036507455.1 Patescibacteria group bacterium
AAGATAAAAATCCAAGAGCAACCAGAATTTTCGGACCAATAGCAAGAGAAGTTAAAGATAAAGGTTTTACCAAAATTATTTCGATGGCAAGTGAGGTTGTGTAAAAAGAAAGGAAGATATTAAAAATGCAATTAAAAATTAAAGTTAATGATGAAGTAGTTGTTAGAACGGGCAAAGACTTAGGTAAAAAAGGTAAGGTTGAAAAAATTTATATCAATGAAGGTAAAGTTTTAGTGAGCGGGGTAAATGTTTACAAAAAACATATCAAGAAAAGTTTTACCGGTCGGCAAGGTTCTATTATTGAAGCGCCCAGACCGTTATTGATTTCTAAACTAGCCCTGGTTTGTCCTAATTGCCACAAAAATGTTCGCGTTGGCTTTAAGGTAACGGAAAAGAAGAAGACAAGAATTTGCAAGAATTGCAAAAAGGAGATTTAAAAAGATGAACAATTTAAAACAAACTTACGAAAAAGAAATTAAAGATAAATTAAAAGAAGAATTTAAATATGGGAATGTCATGGAAATTCCTCAAGTTGTCAAAGTGGTAATTAATGTAGGAGTTGGAGAAGCTACTTCCAGTTCGCAAGTAATTGAGAAAGTAAGAGAACAGATTGCTGCAATTTCCGGACAACAACCGTCGATCAGACTGGCCAAAAAGGCAATATCTGCTTTCAAGTTAAGAGTTGGTCAGCCGATTGGAGTTAGTGTGACTTTACGAGGGGAAAGAATGTATCAATTTCTGGAAAAACTTTTTAAAGTAATATTGCCAAGGGTTAGGGACTTTCAAGGGGTATCCCAGGATAGTTTTGACAATTTCGGAAATTATAATCTGGGGCTTAAAGAGCAAACAATTTTTCCTGAAATTGATTATTCGAAAGTTGATAAAATTAGAGGTTTGGAAATTACTTTTGTAACAAATGCAAAAAATAAAGAAGAATCAAAAAAATTATTGGAACTGATGGGAATGCCCTTCCGAAAGGAGTCAATCAGCTGATCAGGTAATCGGGTAATCAGGTCTTTAAAATCCTGAAAGCCTAATAACCTAATAACCAGATAACCTAAATCATGGCTAAAACATCTAAAGTAGTTCAAGCATCCAGGAATCAGAAGTATAAGGTCAGAAATTACCACCGTTGTCGAATTTGTGGTAGATCAAGAGCTTATTTGCGTAAATTTGGACTTTGTAGAATTTGTTTTAGAGAAGCGGCACACCGGGGAGAATTGCCGGGTGTCAGAAAGGCAAGTTGGTAATTTATGATCACAGATCCAATTGCAGATTTTTTAACAATAATTAGGAATGGTTATTTGGCTGGCAAAAGTTCAGTTATAGTGCCTCGGTCAAAAGTAAAAGAGAACATCGCTAAAATTTTAAAGACCGAAGAATACATTAAAGATTTTGAAGTAAATCCAAAAGAGCTGGTTATTGGTTTACTTTATTTAGATAAGAAACCGGCGATTACAGGTATTAAAAGAATTTCTAAACCTGGTTTAAGAATTTACCGTGGTAAGGACGAGGTTTCGCAATTTAAAAGAGGTATTGGCGTATCGCTCATTTCCACATCGAAAGGAATAATGACCGATATAGATGCAAGGTATCAAAGTATTGGAGGAGAAGTTATTTGTCACGTTTGGTAGAAAGGTAAATATGTCAAGAATCGGAAAACAACCAATTTTAATACCATCAACAGTTCAAATTAATTTGAACAATCAAAAATTGGAAGTCAGCGGTCCGAAAGGTTCCCTGTCGGCTTCTTTTAGACCGGAAGTTAAAATTAAAAATGAGCAAAATCAGCTTTTGGTTGAAAGAGTCAACGATGAGAGACTTGCAAAATCATTACATGGTTTAACCCGAACTCTGATTGCGAATATGATAACCGGCGTGACAGAAGGTTGGACCAAAGAGTTAGAGTTGGTAGGTGTAGGATACAGAGCTCAAGTTTCGAACAACAATTTGATTTTAAATATTGGCTACTCTCATCCCGTAGAAATAAAATCGGAATCGGGAATCAGTTTCGAAGTCAAGGGAAATAATAAAGTTGTCGTATCCGGAATTGATAAAGGGAGAGTTGGTCAGGTTGCCGCGGTGATACGCAAAGTCAGAGAACCCGAGCCTTATAAAGGCAAGGGTATTAGATATGCCGGTGAAATAGTAAGGCGAAAGCCGGGCAAAGCCGCAAAGGTTGGAGGAGGAGCTTAATATGAAAAGTAGCTCAACAAAAAAAGTTTTAAAACAAAAATTAAGAAGAAAATTTAGAAATAGGGTTTTTGGGACCGCAAGTCGTCCAAGGCTTTCGGTATTCAGATCTAACAGGGCTATATATGCACAGATAATTGACGATACTAAAGGTCTTACTTTAGCCTCTGCCGGTCAAAAAGAAATCAAAGAGGGTAAAACCAAAATGGAAAAAGCAAAATTAATAGGACTTTTGATTGCTAAAAAAATTAAAACAAAAAAGATTGATTCTGTAGTTTTTGACAGAGGAAGTTATAAATATCACGGTCGCGTAAAAGCGATTGCAGAAGGAGCAAGGGAAGGAGGACTTAATTTTTAAGAGAATATCAGCTAAACTTTCAGATCGAAATTATATTTAAAAGTTTAATGTAGTTTACTGATATTTTGTTAAATCTCTATTTATAATCGCTTGCAGAAAACCCCATTTTCTTAAAGTGGGGATGAATGCAAAAAAGCGATTACACACTTCCGAGGATTTGGAAAGAATACTTATTGTGTGGTTTTCTGCGCTCTTGTAAACTTGGGAGACAAAACCGAGGGCTTTTAGCCCTCGGAAGTTTATTAAAAAAATTTATAGAGGAAGGATTTAAAAAATGAGACGTTTTAACAACATGCCAAATAAAAACTTTGAAAATTCGGAGTTTGCCGAAAAAATAGTACAAGTAAATAGAGTTTCAAAAAAAACTAAAGGCGGAAACCAATTCGGGTTTTCAGTCTTGGTAGTTGTCGGTGACAAAAAAGGTAAAGTCGGAGTAGGTTTAGGCAAATCTCACGATATTTCGGCAGCGGTCGCCAAGGGTTCGGCTTTTGCAAAAAAACATTTAATCGAAGTTCCTCTTCGAAACGGTACGATTCCTCACGAAATTCAAATAAAGTTAGGCGCTGCCAGAGTATTGCTCAAGCCCGCCGGAGAAGGAACGGGAGTAATTGCAGGCGGAGCAGTCAGAAGCGTAGTTGAAGCAGCCGGAATCAGAAACATTTTATCAAAAGTCCTGGGAACTTCTAATCAAGCCTCAAATGTTTATGCGACGATTGAAGCTTTAAAAAGACTCAATCCTAAGTTAGTTAGAAAGTTTAAAAGGAATTGAAAATAATTTAAAGATATGCGGTCTTAAATAGAATTTAAAAAAAGTATGCGGCTTTTTAAGCAAAACTTAAAAAAATGAATCTAAATAAATTGCCAAAAGCAAAAAGTTACAAAAAATCTTCCAAGAGAGTTGGAAGAGGTTATGGATCCGGAAAAGCTAAAACCAGCGGAAGAGGCCAAAAAGGTCAAAAGGCGAGGGGTGGCCTTTCTATTACCCATCCGCACTACGAAGGCGGCCAAAGATCGCTGATTAAAAGGTTACCTTTTAGAAGAGGCAAAGGAAATCCAAAAGTTTCTAAAAAACCGTTAGTAATTAACTTGAAATATTTAGTCAATTTACCTGCAAAAACTATTGTAGATAATGAGTCTTTAATTAAATTTGGGATTTTGGCAAAATCTGAAAAAGATACATTTGTTAAGATTTTAGGAGACGGACAAATTAAAATTCCTTTAGAGATCAAATTGCCGATTTCAAAAAGCGCTGCAAAATTAATTGAAAAAGCCGGGGGAAAAGTATTGGGAGGCAAAAGTTAATTATGTATAAATTTCTCCAACCTATTTTAAATGCTTTTAAGGTTAGAGACTTGAGAAGAAAAATTATTTTCACCCTGGTCATTTTGGTAATGTTTCGGGTATTTGCCCACGTTCCTATTCCCGGAGTTGACGTTGCGGCGCTTCGAGACTTGTTTTCAAGTAACCAACTGCTCTCTCTTCTGGATATATTTTCAGGCGGAACTTTAACAAATTTTTCAATAATCTCTCTGGGTTTGAACCCTTATATTAACGCTTCTATTATTTTTCAACTTTTGACATTAATAATTCCCAAACTGGAAGAATTATCAAAAGAAGGAGAATTCGGCAGACACAAAATTAATCAATATACCCGCTATTTAACCGTACCGCTTTCGATTTTACAGGCATTCGGAATGTACATTCTTTTGCGCAACCAGGGTATTTTGACCAACATTACTTCGGTTGAATTATTGTCGATAGTAGTTACAATGGCTGCCGGCACCATTCTTTTGATGTGGCTTGGAGAATTGATCTCCGAATACGGAATAGGCAACGGAATTTCCATTTTAATTTTTGCGGGTATCGTTGGAAGATTACCGGTTGTTGCTTTCCAAACCTTATCTGTTTGGGATTCAACCCAGGCTTTTAATTTGTTAATTTTTATCATTATGTCAATTTTGGTTATTGTCTCAATTGTTTTGGTTAATGAAGGCAGACGACAAATTTTAGTTCAATATGCAAGAAGAATTAGGGGTAATCAATTAACGGGAGGACAATCGACTTATTTACCGCTTAGGGTTAATCAAGCCGGAGTAATACCTGTAATTTTCGCCGTGTCGTTAATTTTACTGCCGACAACACTTGCGCAGTTTTTCCAAGGGAGCTCTATAGACTGGCTGGCTAATTTATCGACTAAAATCTTTAGTTCATTCACCCCTACCGGAATCGCCTATAACGTGACCTATTTTCTTTTAGTGATTGCTTTTACGTATTTTTATACGGCAGTAGTTTTTAACCCAAAAAAGATCTCTGAAGAAATTAAGAAATATGGAGGTTTTATCCCAGGTATTCGTCCCGGTTCTTCTACTGCAACTTATCTTTCTTATATCCTTTACAGAATTACACTTCCTGGTGCAATATTCTTAGGCATAATTGCAATTTTGCCTTCTATAGCACAAGCTATTACGGGTGTAACTACAGTAGTATTGGGAGGAACGGGAATTTTGATCGTCGTCTCGGTTATTTTGGAAACGGCAAAACAATTTGAATCGATGTTACTGTTGAGAAGTTACGAAGGATTTTTGAAAAAAGATTAAAATGAATATTTTAGTAGACGGTCCGCAAGGTTCCGGAAAATCAACACAAGCGGCAATGTTGGCATTTAAGTTAAAAGTTCCCCACATTCAAATGGGTGAAATATTGAGAAATATTTCCTTAATAAATGACAGTAAAACTGTCGAAGTTATTAAAGAAGCAATGAATAAAGGTGAATTAGTGCCGCTTGAAATTAACGCAACTTTAGTAAATAAGAGATTAAGGTTAAATGATTGTAAAAACGGATTTGTTTTGGATGGTTTTCCAAGGAATGACCAACAACTTGAACGTTTAGAATCAAAATTGGATAAAGTATTTTATTTAAAAATTTCTGATGAGGAAGGGATTAAAAGACTTCTTCTCAGAAAGAGAGCTGATGATAATGAAGAAACTATAAAGCAAAGACTTTCAATTTATCACTCTCAAACGGAACCCGTGCTGGAGATTTTTAGACAAGATGGAATTTTAGAGGAAATAGACGGAGAAAGATCAATTGAAGAGATTCATACCGATATTTTAGAAAGAGTTAAACAATGATCGTAAAGGACGCAAATCAAAAAAATCTAATGAAAAGATCCTCGCAAATTGCGGCCGGAGCGTTAAAAGAAGTCGTTAAATATGTAAGGGCGGGAATAACTACAAAAGAGCTTGATGGAATAGCACATGCTCAAATAACAAAAGCCGGTGCAACTCCGTCGTTTCAAACAGTGGATAATTATAAGTACACAATTTGTACGACCGTAAATGACGAAGTTGTTCACGGTTTACCAACCGATTACAAATTGCAGGAAGGGGATGTTTTAGGAATTGACATTGGAGCCTTGTATAAAGGTTACCATTCCGATTGTGCTGTTTCGGTAATCGTAGGTAAAAGTGATGATAGAAAGGAAAAATTTTTAATGACAGGAAAGGAAGCATTAAATAAGGCAATATCAAAGGCCAGAGTGGGAAATAAAGTCGGCGATATATCGGCTGAAATCCAGCGGATTATTGAGGGCGCCGGGTACAGTCCGGTTAAGGCTCTAACGGGTCACGGAGTGGGTCAGGAGCTTCACGAAGACCCTATAATTCCATGTTTTGGCAGAGCAGGCACCGGGCCAAAAATACGGGAGGGAATGGCACTTGCAATTGAAGCTATTTATGGGGAGAACACTGGTGAAATTACTTATAAAAACGGAGACGGCTGGACGATAGCTACAAAAGACGGCTCTTTAGGTGGTCTTTTTGAGAAAACTGTCCTAGTCCAAAAATCTGGACCCATAGTATTGACGAATTGGGAATAATTTGCTAAAATTCAATTTTGGATGTTAAAAACTGGCGTAATTGAAGCTGATGGAAGGGTAATAGAATCACTGCCCAACACTCTTTTTAGAGTTGAGGTTGAAGCCGGGACTATTCCCGGAATAGATACAAACAAACTTGTTTTGTGCCATATGTCCGGTAAAATGCGCCTTCATTATGTCCGGATTATGCCGGGAGACAGGGTCAAGATTGAAATGACGCCTTACGATTTGACAAAAGGCAGAGTGATTTTAAAGTATAAATAAGGTGATAAATAGTTTATGGGTCATAGTTTTAAATTATAAATCAAAATTTATCAAGCTTTGCTTGTAAAATTTTAACCTTAAAGGGAAAGAGGAAAATTAAGGAGAAAACCGAAGGTTGTCTCCTTAAAGTCAATTATGAAAGTACAAGCATCTGTTAAAAAGCGTTGCATTAATTGTAAAATGATCAAACGTCGCGGAGTTTTGTATGTAATTTGCGAGAACCCCCGCCATAAACAGCGTCAAGGTTAAAAAAGGAAAAATTTAAAAAATGGCAAGAATTGTTGGAGTCAACTTACCAAACGAAAAAAGAATTGAAGCAGCTCTTCCTTATATTTATGGAATCGGCTGGCCGTTGTCAAAAAAGATTTTAAACAGCGTTAAAATCGATCCTAATATTAGAACCAAAGATTTAACGGATGAACAGGTAATTAAATTACAAAAAGAAATTGAAAAGTATAAGGTTGAAGGAGACTTGCGACCTGAAATTGCCGGGAATATTAAAAGACTGATTGAAATTAACAGTTATAGGGGAATAAGACATTCCAGGGGTTTACCTGCCAGGGGTCAAAGAACTAAATCCAATGCCAGAACAAAAAGAGGTAAAAGAGTAACGATAGGTACGGTTCGAAAAGAAGTTGTTTCTAAGATGGGTGGACCCGGAACCGGTACCGTAACACCGGCGAAGTAAAAAAATCTAATAAGAAAGTTTAACAAAAATGCCAAAAAGCAATAAATCAAAAAAAGTAAAAAATGTTGTAAACGGTCGGGTTTATATAACCGCGACTTTTAATAACACCTTAGTAACAATAACCGACAATGCGGGTAATACTCTTTGTTTTGGGTCTGCCGGGACGGCGGGTTTTAAAGGAACGCGAAAGTCTACACCGTTTGCCGCAACCAGTGCGGTCGATCAGGTAGCCAAAAAGGCCATAAATATGGGCTTAAAAAGCGTTGAAATTTATATTAAAGGACCGGGTCCGGGAAGAGACAGCGCGATAAGAGCTTTAAAGAGTGCCGGGCTTGAGATTACTATGATTGCCGACGTTACGCCGATTCCTCACAATGGGGTAAGGCCTAAAAAGCAAAGGAGAGTTTAATTAATTAAAATGGGTAGATATACAGGACCAAAACATAAACATTGCCGACGGGAAGGAGTTCCGCTTTGCGGAAGTGCTAAGTGTCCGGTTTTAAGAAATCCGAATCCTCCGGGACAACAGGGAGTTCGGGGACGCAGAAAACTTTCAGAATATGGAATACAGCTTCGGGAAAAACAAAAAGCAAAAAGAATGTATGGTATTTTTGAAAGGCAATTTAGAAGATTGGTAACGGAAGCTCAAAAGTCAAAAAAAGCAACCGGAGAAAAGCTGTTGCAAATTTTAGAAACAAGACTGGATAATGTGGTTTATCGTTTGGGTTTTGCACCAACCCGATCAATGGCAAGACAGCTTGTTTCTCACGGCCACGTTTTGGTTGATGGGAAAAAGGTCAATATTCCTTCATATGAGCTGGTAAATGGACAAACCGTTACCCTGGCGCAAAAATCATTAGAAATACCGCTTGTTAAAAAAACATTAGAAGCATCAAAGGAAGAAAGTTTGCCAAGTTGGATTGAAAGAAAGGGTCCGGTAGGTAAAGTAGCCAAGTTGCCAAGCCTTGAGGACTTTCCCCAAGAAATCAATCAGCAATTAATCGTCGAATATTATTCTCGTTAATATTAATAACTATGCAATTTATTTTTGATAAAAAACGCATTATTTTTGATAAAAAAAGCAAATTATTTTTGTATAAAAAAACTTTAAAGAAGGAGGTTATATGTTAGATCTTGCTCAAATCAGAGTTGAAACACTGGAAGAAAAAGACGAAAAAGGAATTTTTGTGATCGAGCCTTTGGATCCTGGTTTTGGTCACACAATAGGTAACAGTTTGAGAAGAACGCTTCTTTCCTCGTTGCCGGGGGTTGCTATTACCCAGGTTAAAATTGACGGTGTTAGACACCAATTCTCAACCTTGTCAGGTTTAAGAGAAGATATTATTGAATTTATATTAAATCTTAAAAAAGTAAGAGTTAAATCCGATTCCGACAAACCGGTAAAATTAACACTAAACGTTACCGGTCCCAAAGAAGTAACAGCTGCCGATATTAAAGCATCGACAGGTGCAACAATCGTTAATCCTAAACAAGTCTTAGCACATCTTTCTGCCAAAGCTAAGTTTTCGGCCGAGATGGTTGCAGAACGCGGTGAAG
>DATCJB010000078.1:0-4715 GCA_036507455.1 Patescibacteria group bacterium
TCGAGACCAAGCCGAGAATCACCGCTGCCGCCAGCATGCCGGTGATAACAAACACCCCAACGAGCGTCGAGAAGATGCTCGTGCCGGTGCGCGGAGCCGGTGTGACCAGAGACGTTCTGGCCGGCGGAGACAGCATCGAACTGGGAATCTTGAACTTACTCAAATCCGTTTCCTCCTTGCCGTAAAGCAAGTGTGCCAATGCGTGTGGTCTCTTCCTGGTCTTTTGCTTGTCCACCAGAATGCATTTGCGGTTGAGAATCTCTCGCATCGCCCTCGGCCGAGATCGCTGCTGCGATGTGAGGGGATTTCTCCGCTTAATCTTCCTGGTGATCCCGTTTGCTACCTCCTTTGTCTTTGTTGAGATGGGTAAGGCAGGCGCAATCGCCGCGTGGGTAGCTGTTTCCGGCTTCGAAAACGACAACCGCGCCCGCCTTTTGCTTCCTTATAGGAAGCTACCGGTCTGTGAACCGGTCGGCCGCCATGGCTTAGCTCGTGCTCTCCAGTCGAATCATAGACTTGACTTACTCCTTTCCTTGATAGATTTAACGTGCAAGTAACCAACCCTTTCTTAAGGTTGGGTCGCACCGAAAAAAGTTTTGTTTGGCGCAAGTGCCAAACAAACGATAATCGGTAAACTTAAATTGATTATATCCTCGGGAAAAACCAAATGCAATTGGGAGAAATTAATTTTCCTGACGAACCCGGTATTGCAAAGCTTCGGCTATGTGTTTATCTAAAATTTGCTTGGAAGATTCCAAATCTGCAATTGTTCGGGCCAGTTTTAAAACCCGGCTAAAACCGCGGGCCGACAAACCCATTTGAACAATTGCCTTTTTTAAAAGTACTTTCCCATCCTCGCCAACATTGCAAAATTGCCTAATTTCTTTTGAACCCATTTCGGAATTAGTAATAATCGGCAGTTTTACAAATCTTTTTCTTTGAATTTCCCTCGCTCTCTCAACCCTTTTGCGAATTGGCCGGGAAGACTCGCTTTTTTCGTTTGTTGTTAATTTCTCTACCTTAACCGCCGGTACGTCGATATACATATCGATCCTATCCAAAAGCGGACCGGAAATTCTTTTTTGATATCTGGTAATTTGAGACGGTGCGCAAATGCAAACTTTATTTAAATCTCCAAAATAACCGCAAGGACAGGGGTTTGCCGCCGCAACCAAAATAAACTTTGCCGGAAAAGTTAAAGAGCCGGAAGCTCTCGAAATTGTAATTCTGCCATCCTCCAACGGTTGTCTTAAAACTTCCAAAACGTGGCGCGGAAATTCCGGCAGCTCATCCAAAAATAAAACGCCTCTGTGGGCCAAAGAAATTTCTCCGGGGCTTGGGCGGGTACCACCTCCGATTAAACCGATCGAAGAAGCAGTGTGGTGGGGTGAACGAAACGGCCTTGAAAATAATAAGGAAGTGTTGGAATTAGTAAGTCCGGAAACGGAATAAATTTTTGTAACGTCAATCGCTTCTTCCAAATCAAGTTTTGGCAAAATTGAAACAAAAGTTCTTGCAAGCAGGGTTTTACCGGCTCCGGGCGGACCTTTGAAAAGTACGTTGTGTCCTCCGCTTGCCGAAATTTCAAGCGCCCGTTTGGCGTGTTCCTGTCCTAACACATTTTCAAAATCAAATTCAAAATACTGGTCTTTATTTTTAATTTTTTCCAAATTCAAAGTTTCAATTTTGGCAATTTTGGCAACTTGGGACAAATCCAGGACTAATTCTTTCAGCGTTTTAACAGGGTACACTCCTACCTTATCTATAATGGCCGCTTCTTTCGAGTTCACCTCCGGCAAATAAACTTTTTCAATTTTTTTATCTCTTGCCAAAATTATGTTTGGCAAAACTCCGTTAACGTGTCTTAAGGATCCGTCCAAAGAAAGTTCGCCAAGGACCAGAATTTTTGATAAATCCGCCTCGACTTGACCAGAAGCAATTAAAATTCCAATCGCTATCGGCAAATCAAAGGAAGGCCCCTCTTTGGGTAAATCAGCAGGAGCAAGATTGACTGTTATGCGTCGTGCGGGGAATTCGGCACCGGAATTTTTAATAGCTGAACGAACTCTTTCTTTGGCCTCTTCGACTGCTTTATCGGGAAGCCCGACAATGGTAAACGAAGGAAGGCCTTGGGAAGCAATATCAACCTCTACTTCAACCGGAAGCGCGTCAAGCCCGACAATTGTAGATGATAAAACCTTAGCCAACACAACTATATGTCAATGTAGTTTCGAATTTGTGAAAAGTCAATAAGTCAACTTTTGTGATGAAGATATGTGCCCCAGATGCCCAAAACCACCGATACTAAAAGCCATGAATTGGAATTGAGCCAAACGTCGTTACCGGTTAAAAATCCGACTGCGCTAAGTAAGATTGAAACCAAAGACAAGAGCATTAACAGTAAACTTACGTTGTGTTTTTGAGGGAAATCGTCAAACATGACTAATAAAGAGTATCACCCTTCAATACTTCAGGGCAAGCGAGTAGTAAGAGTATCACAAACATCACGGGATATTAGATTTGAAAAAAATCCCTGAATTTGGTATTATAGGGCTAATTCACCTTGGTGGTGGAACATTAAAAACTTGGGAAGACGGACAGCTACTGCATTTAATTAATAAATGTAGAGGAAAGTCCAGACAGCACAAAGCAGGAGACGGAACGCAAGTTCCGGCGCGCAAGCGCCAGTGTTTAAGCTCTTTACCCACAAGCGGAGCTTAGAACAAGTTTGGAGTTCACCAAACTTGAGAGGAACAGAGACGAGTGGGTGTGAAACGGCCAATCCTCTCCGCTGCAACCTAGAATAGGGTCGCAATTAGCACGCTTTGGCAAGACCCGAAGTAAGGGCACCCGCCTAAAAAGCGAGGAAGTTTGATTTAAAAGTCAATCTTAGACAAATGGCTGTCGCCCCGCACCTTTTTTGAAGAAAGAAAAAGATTTATAGTTAAACAATTTTAGTTTAACATTTAACTCTCAACACTCATCGTCAGAAAAGGTGCGGGGTAACAGAATCTGGCTTACTCTTCCCAGGATTTTTTTTAAACAATACGATAGTTCGAAGTACCTCTTAGAGAAAAAACTTTTCTCAACAATTTCCTTACCTCATCTACAAATATTACCGAGGTGGCCAGCAAAAATGCGATCATCCAGTCCGTCAAACTTAAAGCCGTTGTGTGTAGTAAATTTTGGAAAAAAGGCAAATAAACAGCCGCAATTTGCAAAGCAAATACAATCAGAAGGGATAAAATAATATACCTGTTGCTAAACGGGTTAATTGTAAAAATCGACCTTATGGAAGATCTGGCATTTATTACGTTAAGCCACTGAAAAATCGCCAAAACCGTCAAAACAAAAGTTCTTGCGTGTGTTAAATCGTCTCCGATACCAATTAAATATTGATAATAAATAATTGTTCCAAGAGCCATGATGGTTCCAATTAAAAACAAACGATAAATCATCGTTTCAGATAACAAATTTCTTCTGCCAAAAGGTTCCCTTTTTAAAACCCCGTCTTCTTTTGGTTCCATTGCCAAAGCCACCGTTGTAAATCCATCCGTTACCAAATTTAACCAGATAATTTGAACGGCAACTAAAGGAAGCGGTAAACTTAAAATGATACTTATCAAAATTACTAAAACTTCTCCCAATCCAGTTGAAAGAAGATATAAAATGACTTTTCTTAAATTTTCAAAAATAACCCTTCCTTCTTCTATTGCTGAAACTATGGATTTTAAATTATCGTCGGCGATAATCATATCGGATGCCTCTTTGGCCACGTCAGTTCCCGTCCTGCCCATGGCAATTCCGATATCGGCCGCAACTAAGGCCGGTCCGTCATTAACCCCGTCGCCGGTCATGGCAACCACCTCGCCTAACTTTCTGTAAGCGTTAATAAGTCTTAATTTATGTTTTGGTCTGGCTCTGGCAACAAGATTAATTTTGGGAGCAATTTCCAAGAGCTCAACATCAGTTAATTTATCTATTTCGTGTCCCGTTAAAGATTTGCCTGAAAGGTCCATTCCCGCTTGTTTGGCAATCGTTTGAGCAGTCGCCATATGATCTCCGGTTATCATTACAAATTTAACGTTTGCTCTTTTAATGCTCTCTAAAACTTGAGGTGCCTCTTTTCGTACCGGATCTAAAATTCCGACAAGTCCTAAAAACTCTAATTTTCCCTCCAAGTCTTTAAGGTTCGGTAATTTATTTTTATCATCCAACTCCAATTCCGCAGAAGCTATTACTCTAAGACCTTGTTTGGCTAATTTATCAGCCATCCTTAATACTTCTTCCTTATCTTCAAAGTCTTGCGACATCGAAATTACAGATTCCCAGGAACCTTTTACAAAAATAACTAATCTCTTGGAATCATCGACCCGATTTACCGTAGCCATTAACCTTGTTTTTTGATCGAATGGAAATTCAGCAATTCTTGGAAATTCTGTCTCTAAATCAGTGTTTAAATTTAGTTTTAAAAATCCAATTTTCAAAGCAGCTTCTGTCGGGTCTCCGATAAAATCTAATTTATTTTCTTCAGTTAAAATTCTAGAATCATTACAAATTGCTACGGCTTTTAAAACTCTGGTCAATTTTTCTTTTGTCAAATTATCCAAGTCGTTGTCTTGATGTTTAAATAAAGCCTGCTGATCATCGAAATTACCCAAAACATCCACTATCTTCTTATCAAAATAAACTTTCGTTACTGCCATTTTGCCTTC
>DATCJB010000079.1:0-11737 GCA_036507455.1 Patescibacteria group bacterium
TAAGAAATTTGTTAAATATTGGGATATCGTCAATAAACAGCATCCAATTTATTATCCTCAAAAGCGTCGGGGAAAATCCGCCTGACGCTGATATCTTTCCTTCATCGTTTACGATTTTTGCTCCGACTATTCCTGCTTCCGGGTGATCTTGTAAATATTTTACCTGCGTTGTAACTGCGTCGTTTTCCATCCGGGTATCCGGATTAAGAATTAAAAAATAATCCCCTTTTGCATTTTTCATTCCAATGTTGCAACCAGACCCAAATCCGACATTTTCATTATTTTTAATTATCTTAATCTTTGACCTTTTTACTCTCTGATACTCTAATATTAATTCAACCGTTTTATCCCGTGAGGCATTATCAACAATAATAACTTCGAAGTCCGACTTAACGTGTTTTATAATGCTTTGCAAACACGACTCAATTTCACCTTCGGAGTTATAAGTAACAATAATAATTGATACCTGCCTGCCGGCAGGCAGGGTTTCAGGTTTCATTTTTAATTCTTTTAAACAATTTATAAACAAATATAAAACCGGCGAAAGTTAAGCTAAAAATAACAACTCGAACAATTGGATTTGAGTCAACGTATTTGATAGTCACTTTGCTCTCCCATTTTTGATTGTTGATAAAAAAGTAATCAAAAGTAGCCGGTGTTTGAATTGCTTTCAATGCAAACGAATCTTTAGCCCCAAAACCATTAATTAAAAGCTGGCCTCTTAGAGGATGAACATATTCCTGGATATACGTCGTTTTGAGTTGGTCGCTAAAATACCCGCCAAGTCTTCCGTACTGAATAGGGTGATTTAATAAAACAAACGGAAGAGGCAAATTTAAAAACGGAGTAGTTTTAATTTGTTTTTTATAATAATTCAAAACATCATCTCTTAAAATATCTGTGTAATACGCGCTAACCCCGGGAATTTCAACAGTATCTCCGGGTTCTATTGATTGAAAGGAATTTGGTAAACCGCTAATTTTAGGGGTAGGCAGAAGTAGATAGAAGACCGCAAGTAAATAAACAATGATTAAAACCGGGGTCAAAAATTTCCTCATTTTGAATTTACTGAAAAAGTCTTGCTCTTCCAAGCCGATACTGCGGATTTTTATTCATCCTCTCGCCGATCACCTTTGCCGGAACTCCTCCGACTACTTCAAAATCCCCTACATTTTTAGTAACCACGGCACCTGCTGCGACAACTGCTCCCTTTCCAATCGTTACACCGGGTAAAATAATTGCTCTTGGACCGATAAAACAATAATCACCGATTGTAACTGGTTCCTCGATTGCCCCAAAATCCTGGGCATTTATATCGTGTTCTGAACAATAAAAGTGCACGGAAGAAGCGACGTCAACGTGGCTGCCGATTGTTAATTTAGCACGGCCGTCTAAAAATGCGTGATCCCCGATTATTGTATCCTCACCGATTTCTACGCCTGCAGGGTAAAAAAAGCGGGCTCCCTGATGGATAATCGTATCCTTACCGATCTTTACTCCGGATATCCTAAAAGCCCATCTCCGAACAAAATGAATCGGCACGCAATCAATAAGCCTCAATTTCCAAAGCCAAAGATCAAGCCAAATATTAAAAATTCTATTCAAACCCTTTTTTGTTGCCTCGTGAGCCGTAAGGGAATTACCCATCCTGTCTTTGAGCATAGCTAAATTATAGCTAATTGGAAGTTTTACTTCCAATCTGAATAATTTGCAATTATAGATAAATTATTGTAAACGATCTATGTATGGAAAGAATTAATAGTGCAGAAGATCGAAACGTAAGAAGCGGAGTTTCATTAAAAGGGTTAATCCCTCTTGTTATTAAGCGACACGAAGGTAAACCGGGACCGCCTATCTCAAAACGGTTATTGTGGGTTTCTCAAGCAATAGAAACACAGGAGTTCTGGCTCCAACTCAATCGACACATGGCAGAGGATACATCAGCCAGACAAAGTGTTGGAGGAATATTTACCGCACGAAGCGGAAAATTAAGAATCGGCGAATATACTTGGAGTCAAATATTTGTTTCAATTGATCATTTTTTAAAAGAATATAACTTAAGAGCGATCGAATTTTTATTCAGAGACTTCTTGCCGGAAAATAAGGATTTAGAACTTAAAAGACTGATTGACTCTACTCGCGAACTTGCCAGAAATAAATATCCAAGATTTAGAAGGCTTTGGCTTGATGATTACATTGATGTGTTAAATAGCATGTCTTTTTGGTTTAGTATGGAAACGGATTTAAGAAAACTTTCCCAACCCGTTTCAAATCATAATTTTTTTGAAAAAAATTATGAGGAAGTTGAAAATCGAAGTGATTTGAGAAATATGTCAACCCGCATAAGACAAAATACATATTCCCAATTTTTACTAAGACCTTCAATCAATGGACAAAGGGCTAGACTCATTGAATATCACAATTTCGCTCAAATTATACGGGACTATTTCCGAACTAATTCAAGAGCCTTTCTTTTAAAGTTTGAACCTTCAATTCAGGATCCAACTTTAATTGATCAAATTAATAGAACTAAAAAATTAATAGATGAAAAAATACTACCAATTAAGCCTTTAAGTGAACCAATCCCAAAACTTGATAGAAGAGCTTTCCAGGAAATCCTTAAAAGTCGCGATTTTTGGCTCGGTTTATTATTTGACATTCAAAATCATTATCATTCTCAAAAACAATCTTACTCGTTATCATTCTTTTTACGTCAATACAATAGCAAAATTAACGATATCAATCAGGGGAAGGTTGGAACTTATGCAGAGCTGTTGACTCCGTTTGTTTCAAATACTAAAAACTTTAAAAACAAAATTAAAAGACACGCTGATAATCTAGTCGACTACTTAATGTGGGAATTAAATCCGCCTGTTTCATTTTCAAAGGATGTTCTTGAAGTAAAAGCAATCTGTGCAGAAATGTTTCCAAACGATTGCTTATTTGTAGATTTACAAACCCTGAAATTTTGGGAAGGATTTCAAAGAAACCTGGCTAAAGTTTCCGGAAATCATACTTTTGATACTTTCTTAAGATATTTCAATTCTGAAAACCCATCGTGTGATCGAAGAAAACACAAAAAAGGAACTGCATTATATCAAATATATTACCATAGGGCATACCATAAACCAAAAGATTTAGAGAGAATATTGCAAATTTTAGGTCTAGCCGTAAGTTTCGATTTCAAAGAAAATCTTTCGGATATTTTTTGGCATTTTGCACCTGCTTCTTCCAGACAACTCCTGATTAAATTGTTTCCGCAAGACTTTGATAATACTGCCAAAATTTTTAAAATCAGAGAAAAAGAAAGAAGAGTTCAGGTAAAAGAATTGTTAACAAGATTAATAGAAGAAAAATCTGATAAGTCAGAGATTGTTACCTTCACCTCAAAAAATCAAGCAAAGCGTTTCAGAAATAAAATCTGGTCAGCAGCACGAACTTTAAACTTAACTATGAAAACAAGATTAGTTGGTTTCAAATTAGAAATAAAAATAAATCCAACAAGAAAAAGAACTCGAAAGGAGTTATCAGAATTAGAAAAGCAAGTTATTAAACTAAGAAATGCAAATTTACAAAACAAACAAATCGCACATCAATTACAAGTTAATGATTATGATGTCGAATTTATTGTCGGAAAGTTAATTAAGCAAGGAAAACTAAAATCCAGAAGATCCGGGAAGTAAAAACGCAGGACCGTTTTCCAAAGTTCCTTTAATCATTTCTTCCGGGGTTATTTTTCTTCGCATCGCGCCGGTAATTAAGGCTCTTCCCATAACTTTATGGCTTGATTCCAAAGTTATGGCAGTTACAAATTCATCCCAAATGCCAACAAATTCCAAAATTTCATCTTTTTTCGAAGATTTTTCAACCTCGTGATAAAACTGCGATCCAAGTTTAGATCCTCTTTCTTCAACATCATCATCAATACAAAATTTACAGGCCGACGTCCCGTCCTCAAAACCCATATGTGGTCTTGCATGATTAACGCAATACATTCCCGCATCTAGCGCACAGTTTTCACAAGCCAAAGTGATAAGCGACCCGTTCTCCTGGTGCTTGGGAATGATGTTTATAACCTTAGGATCCGATCCGCAAATCTCACACTCACCAAAACGGTGTTCTTTATTTTCTACCACAAAAAGAAAAATACTCTTTCAAAACCCGGAAGTCAAACTAAAAAAATCTATCAAAAATTTTGTGTAAAATGCTTCTTTGGCTTTTTATTTGAGCAACCGTTCCTACTACGCTTCCTTTAGAAACCATTGCGATTCTTCTTTCATTTTCCCCAACTATAATTCCTTTACTAAGCAATTCATCAATCCTTCTTAGATCAGGCTCAGCTTGGCTAGGATCATTGTAAGTATCGGTGAATGGTTCCTGTCTCTCAATCCACAAACGAAAATTTACAATGTCACTTTCGGAAAAGACAACGTCTATGTGATATACAATGCCCCTTAGCCCTTTAGGCCAATCAGAATAAGAAATTGCAAGATTATTGCTGGGTGATTCATGAAGGAAAATTGGTACGAAACATCGCTCATCTAATTCATCTTCATAGATTAGACAAGCATCTGCGGAGTTACCTGTAGAGATATCTTTTAATAATCTATTTGCTTTATCATGTATACCAGTAATTAATTCTCTCCGCTGCTCACTTGATAATACTCGAATGGAATTCGCAAATTCACCTCTCTCAAATTTCATAGATCAGAAAGTACCAGACTGGCAATTTAAAGTCAAACTCGGGAAGATCTTTTTTTACCAACTTCACTAACAATCCGGTCATTCACCCGCTTAAGATTTGCTTCCATCTCATCTACTTTGGCATATACCTTCTGCGCTTCCCAGATTCGTGTTTGAAGCTCTTTATTAAATAATAAATCTTTCATCTTCTCTTTTAATTCTCCCCTATTTCTTGCAACTAAGCTTGCACCTGATTCAATTACCGGAAAATGAGACTCTTCAAAGTGCCGGTGCACTACCAAAGTTCCCCTCGATCCTGGTTTATCTCGCAAGGCACCCCGATAAGCAGCCTCATCAAAAACTGTGGAAGAAACGCCGATTAACACATCACTTGCGCAACAGGTTTCGGCAGTAGAAAAATTACTCATCAATTCACTACCTTTTCCCATTAATCTAACTTTATCACTCTTTAATACTTCAGTAGACTTATCATACAATTCGGGATTTGGGTCTCCCGGATGATCTCGCCTGATTAAAATAAAATCTCGGTCTAATTCCTTACTTAAATCGTCTATAATTTCGGCAACTTCTTTTAAAACTCCGGGGTCTTGCGGAATATCGCTCGATTTAGAACCGATAAAAGTTATTACAATATCGTCTTTTGAAAATCCCAGCTCTTTTCTGACTCTCTTGTTAATTTCATCGACTTTCTCATCATTTAGTCTAAAAAAATCAGGGTTAATTCCTAGTGAGATGACGTCTTCCTGGAAAATTCGGTTGTGTGTTTCTAAAAAACGATTTCGCGATTCCTGATTGAAACAAATAACCAAATCAGGTCTTCCTTTGCGATTCCTCAAACTATTCGGTACATCTTCAAGCCATACTTCCAGTGCCTTAGAACCTTGATAACTTAACGTTAAAGTGTCAGCAATGGCAGGAGTAACTTCGCCGGAAGTTAAAATTAAGTCCGGGTTATAAGATAGAGCATTAAGTGTATGTTCTTCCTTAATCTCACTTACCTCCTCTTTTTTAACCAATTCTTCAGTGGCCACACCATCGGACAAAAAATAAACTTCTTTTAAAGGCAATTCTTTAATTAAAGGCAATATTGCCCTGACTGGGCCCACGTCTCTTGCACCGATTAGAACTTTTAATCCACCTTCTTGGGACTGAATATTATTTAATTTGAAAAATCTGGTTTCAGAAACTAATTTTTCCTTTTCCATTTCGATCATCTGACAAATTATAGTTAATACTTGGCAAATGTCAAACTGAGCTTAAAACCTCTAAAGTTTGTTTTGCGCAATTTTCCCACGAAAACCGTTTAATGTTTTCAAAACCATTTTTCACCAAAGACTGGGCAAATTTTTCATCTGTCACAATTTTTAAAATTCCACGAGCTATAGAGTCCGCATCCTCGGGATCAACCTGAACACCGCTGTCACCTACAACTTCCGGAAGGCTGGATGTATTTGAAACTACAACCGGTGTACCGCATGCCTGTGCTTCTGCAACCGGAATTCCAAACCCTTCCCAAAGAGATACGTTAACATATGCTTTTGCGCCGGAAAATAGGGCCGGCAAATCATCGTCGGGAACAAAATCCGTAAAGATTACTTTACCTTCCAGGTTAAGTTCTTTAACTGCCGAGAAAATCTCGTCATACAGCCAGCCCTTTTTACCAACTATTACTAATACGAGGTTGTTGGGCTCTTGGGTTGTTAGGCTCTTGGGTTGTTCGCCCCTAAGAGCCTCTAAGCCTAATTGCCTAATAACCTTTTCGACAGCTTCCAACAGCCTTACCAGGTTTTTTCTTGGCTGCAAGGTACCTACATATATTATGTAGTCCGAATTAATGCCGTATTTATTCATTACTGACTTTACCTCGCCGCCTGATCTTGGAGAAAATTGTTCACCAACTCCGGGATACGTTACCGTTATTTTTTCAGGTTTAATTTTGTAAATCTCGATAATATCTTTTTTACTGGACTGGGAGATAGTGATAATTTTATCGGCTTTACCAACCGAGTAAGCCGACCAATTTCGAAGCTGGTATAAATCCTTTTTGGCAAAACTTTGGGGAAAGTGAATATACGATAAATCAAATATTGTAATTACTTGTTTGACATTGGAAAATCTGGGTGCGTAATGACTTGGAGAAAAGAAAACGTCTATTTTCGGCGATCCAAGGTAAAGGTTCATAGGCAGGGCAATTTGCGTCCAAAGTTTTTTAGGACCAAAAACCCTGTAAACCCAGTTAGAACTCTCTTTAGGTAAATCTTCGTGAGGTTGATTTTTGAGAAAAATTTCAAACTTGTGGTCAGTTTTTATTTTAGCTAAAGCACACAATAGCTCAAAGCCGTATTGGCCGCTTCCGACTCTATGAATTACGTTAGCCTCATTACCATCTATTCCTATAATTTTAGACATACATTAATTCCTTCTTAAACATATTTTTCTAAAATTACATCAGAGCACGAAGTGCTGCTGAGATAATCATAAAAACCACTCTTTAATTGCTTCATCATTGTTATTAAAAGCTAATTTTTTCGGAACCTCATCCGGTGCAAAGAATCTAAATTCCTTAATATCATCACCGGCCTTTAATTTTCCTTCAATTTCCACTTTATAATATAAGTTTAACGCGTATTTTTGATAGCCGGGATTGTAAACATATTCTCCAAGTTTTATTCCTAAAAGCTGGATTGAGACTACACCAACTCCTAATTCCTCTTTCAGTTCCCTTGCTAAACCAACTTCTGGTGACTCATCAACTTCCAATATGCCGCCAATTACATCCCACATGTTTTTATACGGTTCGATTGCTCTTTTACCTAGTAATACTTTCCCGTCTTTTACGATTATTGCTCCTACTGTTGGTACTGCGTTCTGATAAAAAACAAATTTACACTTTTGACAAGTTAATCTCTTTCTGCCGCTTCGATTTTTCAAACTCAAATCTCCGCCGCATTTCGGGCAAAATTTATATTTGCTCATAGAAAATCTCCTTACAAATACATACTTTTGAGCAGACTTTGTTTGGCGAAGAAAGTTTATAATTCATTTAATTCTTAAAATCAACAAATTTAGACAATAAACAATTAACATATAACTAAACGGTAAAAATAAAAGCAAATGTCTCGGAAAAATAACGTGAGTCGAAGACGAAATTAAATATAACCACGACCAGACTAAAATTGAAAAAAGAATTAAATTTTTCTTTTTTATCAAATATAAAGTTGAAAAAAATAATGCAACTGCTCCAATCGGCCAAATGAGCGACCATTCCGGAACTTTTACAAATTCAGTTTCCCAAAACCAAACCCGCCAATTTCCGGTAATTAAAAGTCTCCAAATTTCTCCCCAGGGATATTCGGGTAGGTAAGACCTGTACAGACGAACAACATCTATATTTAAGTCAACAAAACCTGTTATGCCGCTTTCTAAAAAGACTTTAAAATAAAGCAGGAGATAAGTTAAAAAAGTAATTAGAGTTGCAAAAATAATATTTTTAAGAAGTTTTCTTTCAAAGAAAACCCCATACAACAAAAAAACAAGCGGTAGGATAAATATTCCCGTTTTTGAACCGACGGCTAAACCTTGAACGATTCCAAACAGTAAAAGCAGTTTTGGATTTTTAACGCTTTTCTCAAACAATAAAATCGATAGAAGCACAAAAAATAAACCCCCAATATCCAGCATTGGAATTGCAACCTGCTGCTGAAAAAGTTCATCTCTAACAAGTAAAAGTCCGGCAAAATTAGACAAAAAAAGATTATTGGTTAATTTAAAAGTTAAAAATATTAAAGTAATAATTGAACCAAAAGCAAAAACGACCTGAACTATAGAAGGATTTCCAAATGCCAAAGTCGAAATTCCAAATAAATATTTAACAAACGGAGGATGTTCAATATTCATTTTTCCCGGAGATGTTCCTTTTACATAGTTATATCCGGCAATTGTGTAAAGTTTGGGATCATCGAGCCAAAGTTTTCTGTTATTCGGATCCTGGGCATATTGAGAATTATTGTATAAGCTTTGCAGACTTTGAATCGATACGGGGGTGGAAATTACCGAAGCGTTTTTATAAACAATCCAAAAGAAATTAACAATAACAACCAGGCCCAGCAAAATCCCAAGCAGTTTAAATATTCTTTTCATACAGCTCTAATGTTTGTATTGCCGCGTTTGTCCAGGAAAATTTAGAAGACTGCGAAATACTTGCCAGTTTTAATTTTTTATATTCCGGTTCTTTTAACCCGACAATTTTTGATATTGCCGATATTAAAGATGATTGGTCACTCGGATCAAAATAGAATGCAACATCTCCGCCGACTTCCGGCAAACTGGATACATTTGAACTGGCAACCGGGCAACCGCAAGCCATAGCCTCAAGTATCGGCAATCCGAAACCTTCGTGGGTAGAGGGCAGGACAAAACACCGGGCTCCGGAATAAAGCGCAACCAAATCGGCGTCGGTTATAAATCCGGTTGAAATTATATTGCCTTTATGGGATTTTAAATTCTTCTCTCCCCAGCCGTATCTTCCGACCAAAACCATTTTGAGTCCGAACTTTTTATAAATTTCTTCAGTTGAGTTAATAAGTAATTTTAAGTTTTTGTGAGGAGCCTCAGTAGCCACTGAAATCAAGTAATCACCTGATATTTTATATTTTTGCTTAATATCACTGATCAACTTAGAACCTGCCGGTTGAAATATTTTTGAAGCAGCTTCATAAATTACTTTAATCTTGGCGGGGTCAATTTTATAAAATTTTAATAGATCAGCTTTAGTTGAATTTGATACGCAAATAATTTTATCTACTTCTTTTTCAACCCATGCTAAGCGCCTTTTTTGTGCTTCGACAATTTTTGGATGATATAGATTAGGATAAATAAGCGGGCCTAAATCGTGGATGGTTGTTACTTTAATCGCTTTGGTCGGAGGCTGGGCCCAATCGGATGAATGAAATATATCTACTTCCCCTATTAACCTCTCAATCGGCCATTTGTGAAATTTATTCCAAATGATCTCAAGAGCCGAAACAGGCATCTTAATAAACTTTACCCTCACCCTGTCTTTTTGTTCAATCGAACGATAAAAAGCGAACAGGCGGTTATATCCCCTCAAAGAAGACCCAAACAAAATGTATTCATTTTGTGAATCAACCCCCAAAAGCGCCTTAACCAGCTCCGAAGTATATCTCGGAACTCCCGTTCCGTATTGAACCTGGGTAACATCAATACCAATTTTCATAAAATTACATTGATTCTAAATATAAAATTTTTTTGAAAATATATCAGCACCTAATCTGATATATTTCCTCCGTAAATATCAGTAAACTACATTATTTTTTTAAGTTTATAACTTAAAAAGCCGCCTTAATAATTAAATTTAATTTAAATAATGTATTGTTTGGCTGATATCTTCATCAAGTCAATTGTATCAAAGTTGATCCTAAACAATTAGAAAACCTGAATTACTACCCTCGGGTCGGCATGAAAGATGTTTGATATTTGCCAAACCAATAACGCCCCAAAAACAAAAACTAAAACCGTTTTTACTCTTCGGGGAAACTTACCAAAAAGAAAGTTTAGAATAATTGCCAGCAGAATATGAATTAAAGGGTAGATTATTATTGCAAGCCACAAGTTATCCCAAATTTTGACAAAATCCAATTTTAATAACCCGGCGGCCTGGTAATCAGGAAAGTCAGAATTAAAAAAATCAAAATTTAATTTTTTGTCAAAGCTGATACCCATAAACCTTAAGTCGTCAATCGCGAGAGCAAAATAATATTTTCCCGAAATAAATGAAAATCTAATTATTTGCAATATCGGATCAATTCCAAAAACCAAAGGCAGAAAGATCAAATTAAACTTTTTTATTTTTGAAATTAACAAAACCAAAACAAAGGAAAATATTACTAATATAAATTGGAACAAAACTAAATAAGGTACTTGCGGTCCAAAAAATATTTTCCAGCCAAATTCCTCGCCGGACCGCAAAATCAATCCAAAACAAGCCCAAAGGAAAATAACTCCAATAATCCAAAACTTTAACAATTTTTTAATAAAGGCAAAAACCCCTGGAACTAAAACGGCAATTAAATACCAAGGGGAAAAATCTTTTTGACCGCTGCTTTTAAGATTTAACAAATTACGGTCTAAAAAGTCCGACTTGTCAGCAACAAAATAGTCTTTAAATGCCTGCCGTTGATCATACTTTACAAAGTCATTTAATTTTTTATTTTCCCGGGATTTTAAACCCATAAGCCACTTGGAATCTTCGCTTCCGAGCGAAATCGAATTTGGAAAATCTTGGTAAACCGAAGCAAACTTATCGGCAAAATCGCTCATTTTAACTGATTTTAAATTTTTAATCCCTTTGAGGCTTTGCAATTGATTGGCATATTCGCTTTGAAAATGAATGGCTTCCATTCCCGTTTCCAAACCGACGGTAATTTGTCCAAGTTGATTCTCACAATCCAAATAATCATTAACTAGTTTTTGAAAGTAATTAGTATTTTCCCCTTGACGAATGTAGTCATTAGCCTGAAGGGAAAAATTGCTGTAAATTGGTCCTTCGCCATATGCTTTTGCTAGATCCCGCTGGGCCCACTGTAAAATAACCACTTCCTGTTTATTGGTAAGACTATCGGCCGGAGTTAAAACGTTGGCTTTTGAGGGGTAGTATGGTACTCCCCACCACTGACCCCAAACCCCGTAATTGTCGGTAGTTTTTTGATCGGCGACGATCATTACCGATTTGATTTGATATTTAATCTTGAGGTAATTTAAGGAATATGAATCAATCCACCAGGCTCCAACGGATTTGGGATAATAACCAAACTTAACTTTGAAATTGTTAAATAATTTGTCAATTAATCTGCGTCTTTCTGATTGAGAATAGCCGGAAAGAAAAATTGCTCTGGGGCTAAACCAGGCGGCATTGTAAGGATAAATTACTCTTGACTTGTTGGCAAAATTTTTCGAAATTTCCAAAAAAACGCCGACTTCATGATCGGAATTAAAACTTTTAATCTGTTCAACT
>DATCJB010000080.1:0-8018 GCA_036507455.1 Patescibacteria group bacterium
TGTTAATATATAAATCTACCACAGTCTAAGGGCTGCGGTAACTAGTTTTGCTCGCTGCCAAATTCTTGTTGTCTTCCTAGACTAAAACTTAAGGTATGAGCTCGCAAAATAAAACCCGTAAATTTGCCATAAATTTAAAAATTACGCGTGCCAAACATTCTAACAAATCTTAACCCAATCCAACAACAAGCAGTTGTCGAAAAAAATGGACGCATCCTAATTTTAGCAGGTGCCGGAAGTGGAAAAACACGGGTTTTAACTTACAAAGTCGCTTATTTAATTTCCCAAGGAGTAAGTCCCGGCGAGATTTTGATGGTTACCTTTACCAACAAAGCCGCCGGGGAAATGAAAAAAAGAGTCTGGGAACTTTTAGGCAACCACATCGACCTACCCTTTATGGGCACATTTCATTCATTTTGCGCTCAAATTTTAAGAAAAATCGGAGGTTCAGCAGGAATTGAACCAAACTATTTAATTTTTGATCAATCGGATTCTTTAAGCTTAATTAAAAAAATTTTAAGAGATTTAAATTTAGAAAAATCCAAGCCGGGAGCAATCCAACACGCCATATCCAGCGCGAAAAACGAACTCCTAACACCGGAAAAATATAGCGTTTTTGCAAACGATTTTTTCACCAAAATTGTCGCCAGAGTGTACTCAGAGTACCAAAAACGATTAAAGGTAAATAACGCTTTGGATTTTGATGATTTAATTTTTAAAACTTGTGAGATATTAGAAAACTTCCCCAAAGTTGCCAAAATTTATCAGCAAAGATTTAAATACGTTTTAATCGATGAGTATCAAGACGTAAATTTGGCTCAATACAAATTTTCAAAATTAATCTCTTCATATCATAAAAATTTAACAGTTGTCGGGGATGCAGCTCAGGCAATTTATGGTTTTCGCGGCGCTGATTTTCGAAATATTTTAAACTTTTCCAAAGATTTTCCGGATACAAAAGTTTTTAATTTAGAACAAAATTACCGTTCCAGTAAAAAAATTCTGACTGCGGCAAACGCAATCATATCCAAAAATACCTCGCACCCAACTTTAAATCTATGGACCCAAAATTCAGACGGAGAAGAAATTAAATTAATTGAAAATTTAAACGAAATTGACGAAGCAGAAACGATTGTTAATATAATTTTAAACAGCAATTTACCGCTTTCTTCCTTTGCTGTTCTTTATAGAACAAACGCCCAATCGCGGGTTTTGGAAGAGCAGTTTTTAAAATATTCAATTCCATATATATTGGTAGGCGGTGTTAGGTTTTATGATCGAAAAGAAGTTAAAGATGCAATTTCCTACTTGAGATATTCCCTAAATCCCGCTGACGAAGTCGCACTGGGAAGAATAATCAAGCTTGGTAAACGCCGATTTGAAAAATTTACCCAAAATCTGAAAAAAATTGATCTTGACCAAAATACCGTTGATTTACTCAACTCCCTACTTATTGCCAGCCAGTACTTACTTTTGATTAACGACGGAACCGAAGTCGGCCAAGAACGGGTTGAAAACGTCAAGGAACTTTTGTCACTTGCCCAAAATTACCCCGATCCTCAAAATTTTTTACAAAACGTTGCTTTAACAGAAAGTGAATCAAGACCGTTGAAAAAATTAGGCTTGGATTTTTCGGAAGCAGTAGTATTATCCACGGTTCACGCAGCCAAAGGTCTGGAGTTTGAAACAGTTTTTATAATCGGTATGGAAGAAGGGCTTTTCCCTCACTCAAGATCCTTAATCGATCCAACTGAAATAGAAGAGGAAAGAAGGTTAGCGTATGTTGGAGTTACCAGGGCTAAAGAAAAACTGATTTTACTGTTTTGCCGCCAAAGGTTATTTTTGGGTCAAAGGGACTTTTCAACAATTTCAAGATTTATTTTGGATATTCCCGAGAATTTGCTTTTAAAATTGACCTCTGCTAGCATTAACCAAGCCTAAATCCGGGTTTATCCTGAACGTATGTGAAGGATTTATCCCGAGTGAAGCGAGGTATGTTATAAATGTCGCCTAACTGGCGTTTTTTTAATAGCTTAATTATAAAAACCAAGAAACTTGTAATTAATATTTTAAGTAAGGCTCATTCCCACCTGATTATTGCAGCAGTAGCCTTAGTAGGGCTACTACTAGCCTTAATTTATCCTTACTCAACTCAAGCTTCCGATCCTAATCTTGATCCGGCTTATTTGTCAACAAGTCTAAATTTAACAACAGACTCCCGTTTTTGGGTAAGCGAAGAACATCAAACCGAATCGATACTGTTTGATGTTGAAAAAAGAGAAGACAGCGATCTTGATTGGGGAGTAACTAACGTTATTCAGGAAGGCAAAAACGGAACTAAAACAACTATTTATCAAATCAGCTATTTTGACCAGGAAGTTTTTGAACGTGAAGCAATTGATGTTCAAATTGAACCCGCACAAAACGAAATCGTGGCAATCGGCACAAAACGCCAATCTGGTGAAGTCGATACTCCAAGCGGAAAATTAAAATTTAAGGGCAAACTTAGAGTTTGGGCTACTTCATATGACCCATTTTGTGCCGGATGCAACGATACAACCGCAATAGGCATGAAGGCAGGTTTTGGTGTTATAGCCGTAGATCCAAAAATTATTCCACTAAAATCAAAAGTTTATATTCCCGGATATGGAGAAGCAATTGCCGGAGATACCGGTGGAGCAATTAAGGGTAACAAAATTGACTTAGGTTTTGATAATGTCAAAAACGGTTGGTGGAGTTCACGTTATACTGATATATATCTTCTCGAATGAGTGAAGTTCGAATTTTAACCCAGAGCGACAAAAATCAATATGATAAAGTAGCAAACCACATAATCCAGTCATGGGAATGGGGGGAGTTTCGCCAAAATGAAGGCAAAAAAGTTGTCAGAATTGGAGAATTTAAGGATAAAAAATTAATTTCCGTTTGCCAAATAACCTTTCACAAAATTCCAAAAACCAATTTTTCAATTGGTTATGCTCCAAAAACCAAAGAACTTTCCGGTCAATTTCTTGACTTTCTTAAAGTTCAGGCTACAAAAGAAAAAGCGGTTTTTATTAAATTTGAACCGGATCTTATCGAAGTTCCCAAAAGTTTTTCAAATTTGAAAAAATCGTCCAAAACTATTTTTGCCCCTAATACCTTTTTACTTGATTTAACAAAAAATGATCAGGATTTATTGTCTAATATGCACCAAAAAACAAGATATAACATAAACCTGGCGGCTAGAAAAGGAATTGTTGTTGAAGAAAAAAATGATTTAAAATCTTTTGAAACCTTCTTAAAATTGCAGCGCGAAACCGCCAATCGTCAGGGTTTTTATATCCACCCTGATAGTTACTACAAACTACTTTGGCGAATTTTAAAACCGAAAGGAATGGTGCATCTTCTTGTCGCAAGATATAAAAAAACACCGCTTGTGACTTGGATTTTATTTCGTTTTAAAGACATGATTTATTATCCGTACGGCGGATCAAGTTTGGAATACAAAAACCTAATGGCACCAAATTTAATCGCCTGGGAATCGATTTTGTTTGGTAAAAAAATTGGTTGTAAAATGTTCGACTTCTGGGGAGCTCTTAACGAAAGCCCTGATCCCAAAGATCCCTGGTACGGCTTTCACAGATTCAAAGCAGGTTATGGGGGGAAATTGGTTACTTACATTGGAGCATACGATTTGGTCATTAGCCCCTTGCTTTATGATTTGTTTGTTCTGGGAGATAAATTAAGGTGGTTAATTTTAAGAGTGAAAAGAAGTTAGTCTAAAGATACCTTGAAAGATAAAAGATTGCGGCTTTTGTTGATTGTGAAATATTATCTTGACTAATTAATTTATTTAATTTTTCCTTCAAATCAAACTCGTCTTCAGGTAAATCAACCTTAAACAGACTTTCAACCTCTTTGTCTGGGTCGCTTGCTTTAAGAGCCAAAATTTCATCGGCACTTAATTGTGGTTTACAAACGAAAAACATCTCGGGCTTGCCGCCTCTGGCTAATTCCCGGCCAAGCGCAATTGCAAGAATATCGAAAGTGTGTTCCTGGCCAAGTCCTAACTCCTGATAAAGCTCAGCTTGCATCATCTCAAAAGGGTTAATTGGAAGGCCGTCTTGCCAGTCCATTGCTCCAGATGCTGAAGAAGTAATTTGTCCTGCTCCGGTAACTTTTTGCCCGCTGGCATTTTGCAAAATTAATTCGTGATCTTTAGTTATAACTAAACAACTTAATCCTAAATGATTAGAGCTCAAAGACTCAGAAAGTGGAGTCAAAACAGGACCCGGTTCCAAAATTTCTCTAACAGTTTTGTTTCGATCAGGGACGACAATCTCCATGGCGTTATTAGTAATGACATAATCTGAATAACGTACGCCTTCAAATTTTAGAGTAATTCCTTCCCAGCTAGAATTGACTTCAACTAATCTTGCTTTGGGATCATCACGAAATTCTCGTCCTTTAGTTTGGAACTCAATTAGTGGTTGGCGAAATTGTTCAATTTGAGAATCGGTTTTGAATTGTCTTTCACTGCCAAATTCAAAAGCAAATTTATCCTCTGTAGCCTCACATTCCAACAAGGTGACATAAGGAACCACTTCAACTCTTTCAGCCAAGTAAACCAGCCTCAAATCCGGAGTTGGTCTTTTTTCAAATGTTTGTGCCTGCTTTTCACCTTCAATAGTCACAAAGGAGGATTATACAGTCGAATTTACCATCAGTCAACTAAGTAGCGGTAGCAGGATCAAAGTTAGCCATATTTACAATCGCATCAGGAAGATAAACCGGTGGAGTAGCAAAAAATCCCTTTTTTGTGACCTCAACTAATTCTATCTCACCTTGAGTGGTTCTAATCTTTTGGGTTTCAACTAAATCTCCCCCATAATTTTTATACCAATAAAAATTTATAGGATCATCGTAATTTAATCCTGCAACAACTCTTAGTAATCTTGATTTATCTTCTAGGCTTCCAATTGAAACTGAAAAAAATTGCTTTTCATTTTCAGTATAAGGAGTTGAAAAAAGAACTCCAGGTTGGCTGACTTGAAAGATTATACGGAGTTCTCCATTAACAAAGTGGAATTGCTGTTTGGTTAAGTTCTTACCCTCGTCTTCAATAATTAATGAAACCAATTTCCTAAACCTATTAACATTATCCGTTCCTGTAGCAAAGATGATGGACGAAGCTGATTCCAAATCCATTTCTTTATCTCTGAGCAATCTAATTATGTCAACTCTTTGGCCTAATCCGTCTGTTTTTTGTCCTAAAGATTCCACTTTGTAATTTATCGAAGTACTGCCAACTGTAATCTCAACTATTTCAGGTCGTTTTAATATTTCGGATATTAAAACATGGCTACTAATTCCTGCACTTAAGTAAGCGTTCCAAATAGAATTTATTTTTTCCGACGCTTTCCTTAAAGCAATTTCAGACTCAACAAATGGAATTTTTTCAGTTTTATCCTGCCTAAGAGGAGAGTACTCAACCTCAACTACCGGTTGCTTATAAATTTCCAACATATTGAAAGTATTCTAATCTCAGCAGTTTAAAAGTCAACTCTTAAGTCCCGCAATTAAACCAAACTCCCCGCTTAAATTTGGCTTTTCCCGACGCCAGGAGTAAAAAGCGTCCTTTTCCTCAAAAGTGCAAAAGTTGATATTGTCAATATTATTAGGATTAATCCCTGATTCAATTAATTGTGAATTGTTGACTTTTCTTAGGTCCAGATAGAATTTATGATTATCTTCTTTAATATTACCCCGCTCAAATAGTACTGCTACTTCTCTGCCGACCTCATAATGTTTTTGACAAATTGACGGGCCAATACCAACTAAAATATCTTTCGGATCCGACCCTATCTCGGCAAAATTTTTAACCATCCTGCCGGCAATATTTTGCGAGCTTCCCTTCCATCCAGAGTGAACGACTCCAACCATTTGCTGTTTTGGGTCAAAAAATACTATCGGTAGACAATCGGCGACAACAACAAAAAGATATATATTTTTAGATTTAGTAAGAAGTCCGTCAACCCCTTCAACAATTTCTCCGCAATCCTGTTTGTTAACTTCCTTGATTATATTATCGTGGGTTTGTTCTGCCCTAACGACATTATTGGGCTCGATTTCCAAAACCCGGCAAAAATTTTCCAAGCCTTTGTTATCTTTAGTTCTTAGGTCTCCAATTTGCTTGGAAGATACCGCGCAAATCAAATTTGGGTAATTTAAATTTGAAAAATAAACAAGTTTCTTTTTCGCAAGCTCAAAATGAGAAAAGCTGTTTTTGAAGTTTTGCATAACTTTGGGCTATTATACATTTTGTGGACATACGGCAAAGCAGCAATTGGGCAAAATATCTGGAAAAACTCGGCTGGAAAATAATTAAATTCTCAAATGGTCAGGCTTACACAAAGAAACTTTTGTTTTTCGGATCAATAATCAAAATCCCCCGAATTGAAAAAGTTAACTTTAGTCAAGTTGATAAACTCGCCAAAGAAAACAATGCAATCTTAATCAAGCTGGAACCCACTACTCACCACTCACTACTCACTACTCAATTTTCAGCTGATTCCTGGCCTCTATCACCTTCCAAAACACTCCAGCTTGACCTAAAAAACATAGAACCAAAAAGCGACGTTAAATACGAAATCCGAAAAGCCGAAAAAAATAAAGTTGTCGTAAAAACAAGCGACGATATTGAAAGTTTTATTAAACTTTGGCACAAAAACGCCAAAAAACGAGGATTTTGGGTGCCGTTTTATAAAGAGATAAGAAGTATTTTCGAAGCATTTGATAAAGATGCATCACTTCTTTTAGCATATAAAGATAATTTACCAATTGCCGGAGCACTAATTTTGTTTAGTGGAAAGACAGCCCATTATATGCACGCCGCTTCTTCAGAAATAGGAAGAAAAACTTCTGCCCAATACCTCGTTGTTTGGTCCGCACTGCAACTGGCTAAAAAAAGAGGGGCAAAGATTTTTGACTTCGAAGGAATTTTTGATCCGCGTTACAGAAAGCAAACAAAAAAATGGGTCGGGTTCACAAACTTTAAAAAATCTTTTGGCGGTAATGCTATTGAATATCCGGGAAGCTTTTCCAAATTTTACGGAATCGGCAAAATATTAAAACCTTTTTTAAATTAAATTTTTATACATCACTAAAGTATCATCAATAAATCCGTCTTTATGATAATAATCAATAGCTTTTATGTTACTTGTAAAAGCATCCAGCTTTATGTGAGTACATCCTAATTTTTTTACTTCGGTCGTTAAAGCTTCAAAAAGTTCTTTACCAATTCCCCGTCCTTTATAATTTTCACTTACGAACCAATCTTCAAAATATGCCTCTTTATTTAATACTCTTTCTGGTTTGTTAGATATTTTAGCAGCACAGTATCCTACTATTTGACCGTTAATATCAGCAACAAAAACAACAAATTCCTCTTTATTAATGTACTCCTCAGCCTCTTTAGTGAATGTGCTTTCAGCGTCTTTGTATTCATGAAATGGTCTCAAGTTATCCGATACTAAGTTGCTGTTATTGAATTCATGAAATTCTTTAAAAAGCTTAATTAGAGATTTCTTATCAGAATTGTTAATCCTGCGAATCATAAAATGATTATACCAAGCTTTCAGGACAAATGCGGTTGAAAGAACAATATTGGCAGGTAAATGCTCCTTCTTTTGGATTAGCTTTAAAATTGTGATCTCGAATTCCCGCTTCCGCAACCTTAATTGCCAAAATTGCTTCATCCATTACCTTTTGGGTAACCGGAATTGTTGACACCAGACCATTTTCCAAAAAGTAAATTCCTATCTCGTCGGGACGCCTGCCATAAAGTTTTTCATAAGCAAGTGCGTAAATTTTGAGCTGGATTGAACTTTTGACTCTTGTAATTGCCTTCTTTCCGTCCACCCCTTCCGTAGTTTTAAAGTCCAAAATAGTAACCTTGCCATTGTTGTCTTCAACATAATCCAGCCTTCCTCTGACTAAAACCCGATCGTGAGCAAACTTAAAAGTCCGCTCAACCT
>DATCJB010000081.1:0-6318 GCA_036507455.1 Patescibacteria group bacterium
ACTGCATGAGGATTTTTACTGGCGACTGCTATGTCAATATCACCTACCGTTGAAACCATTCGCCTTAAACTCCCCAACGGTTCCGCTCTTTCGACATCTTTGGACTTTTTCAGCCATCCGACAACATCTTTTGCTATCGGAAACGCGACCGGCAGCGTCATTCTGCCGGTTTGACGCTTAAATTCGTCAATTGACCTTAAAGTCACTTCTTCGGATTTAGACCCGAATCCTTCCAGTCCCGCGATTTTCCCCTTTTTGGCTGCTTTTTCCAAATCGGCAACTGATTCAATTTTCAACTCCCTCGATAATTTGTAGGCTTTTTTGGGACCGATTCCGGGTACGCCCAGTATTTCAAACATTCCTTTTGGTAAACCTTTAAAAAGAGTTTCGAAGTATTTGACTTTGCCGGTTTTGAATAACTCGCCGAGGTGCGCCTGCATACTCTTGCCCAAACCGGGAACCGTATCAAGTTTTTCTTCTTCCCAAAGGTCTTTTAACTCGCTTGTTGCGTGTTCAACCGAAGTCGCCGCATTCTCGTAAGCTACAACTTTAAATCTATTGCCGCTTTTAACCTCATAAGCCGCGGCAACCGACCTTAAAAGTTCGGCAATTTGAGCATTGGTTAACGAATCTTTAGCCATTCAAAATATTTATATCACAATCCTAAATTACTGGTCGGTCGAAGCTTGAGATTGATTTACCGCTTCAAGGACTTTCTTGATCTCGTTTCGGTTATACCCGTAATTTTCGTCAAGTTCCTCCAAACAGGCCTCACCTAATCTTTTTGCGTTCGCTAAATCCCCGGCTTTGAAATATAAGGTTACCGCGCTGGTCCCGATGACAGCCCTGGTTCTTGACAGGTCTCTTGGGGTATTTTCTAAAGATTGTTCATCAAGTTTTGCCGCCTGAAGGCGTAAATCACTGGCCAATTGTTCGTTGTTATTTATAACCGCCATATCAGCATCGGACGCCATCTTCATAGCAGTTACGTGCAGATCGTTATAGTTGGGCTGTTGTTCCATTTGTGAAAATGGGCAGAAGATAATAAATTAACTAAAATGCGGGATCGAGGGGACTCGAACCCCCGACCTTCCGCTTGACAAGCGGACGCTCTAACCGACTGAGCTACGATCCCACTTTGAGCACAAAGTAGTTTACAATGAGTTGTGTTTAGTGTCAATCTCAAACAAATGTCTCAGTTCTAATCCCTCAAACCTGCATTTTTTGATTTACCTTCATCTTTCTGTTATGATTTCGGTTATCTAAGCTCAACCGTAACTGATGGAGTTAAAAGCGCTCCGTTTCAAGTGACGGTTAAGCAAGAAAAATAGAGCACCTTCACAGCAAAGAAAGGAGACCCGACAACGTGTTGCACAAACACAAGAAGTGGCTTTCGTATCCGGAAATCGTCCTTGTTGCAATTCACGCAATTGCTCCGGTAGCCTTGGTTGTCTGGGCTTACAAAACCGGAGAGCGAAGTCATCACAAGAGACAACCCGAGGAGGCAAGTTCGTGGTAGCCATAACTTCGGTGCCGATCGATCTTAGATCTCTAGTCGATGATCTGAGAAAAACCGGCGCTTTTCTTCGAGTCGATGACGTAATTCCGGTTGTGATCGTTACCGACCTTGTCCGCGGCACGGTTGGTTTTCGTCAAATTGGCGGCACGTTCTCCTGGTTTGATAAGGAGCTTGAGATCTGCAAGGGTGACGACGTCATGCTTGTTTCACATCCCGGCATGGGACGCAATCGACAAGCACCGGAGTTCGCAATCGGTGATTTTGTCCAAGCCATCCAGTTCGGCGCCGACAAACTCAAGGTTAGACAACGAATCTAACGCTTTTTTTGCAAAGGAGGTGGTATCACGCAACGGAGGAGAAAGAACTAAGCAACAAAAAAGCTTAAACCATTTCTTTTCCGTTGCTTCCCCAAAAATCTCCATAAATTCGCCTCAAAACTCCTCTTGAAAAATCTTTTCACAAATATTAAACTGATTGGCAACTACTGCTCTACTTTCATTCCCTGTCCGGAAAGGAGAAAATTTGGCAACCAAAAAACAACTAAATTTCCTGGATCGACTTTCAAAGCAAGGCTGGCAGGACTCTTATACGGGAATAATTTTGGCTATAGTCATAGTCATAATTGCCGGACTCTTGATTTTTAATTATTTCGGAACGAAAAACTCTCAAATTGACCAAAACGGCGCGACTGATCAAGATCAGAATTCAGGCCAACAACCCGAAAAAACTGACCAGGGCCAGCAAGGAGGCGTTCCCACAATTCAAACACCGGCCCAGTACACGGTTACAAAAGGTGACTTTATCGTTAAACTAACCGTTCAGGCTTATGGTGATTCAAACCTTTGGCCGGCTGTTGCAAAGGCAAACAATTTAATAAAGCCCAGCGAAATTGAGGTAGGTCAAAAAATTAACCTGCCTGCAAAAGACCAATTGCCTCAAGCAACAGTGGCTGACTTGCGAACGACGGGTTATGACAAAATTGACGGCACAAGTTATGCGGTCGATTACGGAGACACGCTTGCTAACATTGCCCAGCGTGCATACGGCGACGCCGGAAAGTGGGTTCAGATTGATCAGGCTAATCATCTTGGAAGATTACCAAACAACAATCCGTTAATTCATTCCGGAAACATTTTGGTAATTCCGCGATAGCTTGGCAAGCCTTTGGTATAATAGATCCCGCACCAAAATAAGCGGGATTAGTTGAGCGGCTCAACACTACCTTCCCAAGGTAGAGAGACGGGTTCGACTCCCGTATCTCGCTCAAGTACGCAAATCGCCGGCTTGTCCTGAACGAATGTGAAGGATTCGAGTCCGGTTCGCCGCTCAGTAGATAAAGCGAGTTCACTTTTTGCGAAGCAAAAATATCGCTACGAGCGAAGCGAGTAGGAAGATATTCTCGTATCCCGCTCCCAAATTGTGCGGGGCCAAGGGGAAGATCGTGGGTTCGAGTCCCATCACCCGCTCCAAACCGGAATGGTTTTTAAAACCTTCCATTTTTTCCCTTCAAAGCAAGGTTTTTTCCAGTTCGAGCTTAAATTTTTAGCAGAATCTTGTCAACCTCAAAATTTTATACCAGAGACCGGATTCGGACCTATTTAATTAAAATACTCCAGTTTGATGTAAAATAAGCATAATGAAAAACGCATTGATCTTACACGGAACAGAAGGTAATTCTAAAGAAAACTGGTTTGAATGGCTCAAAACAGAACTTAAAAAAAACGATTGGTTAGTTTGGGTTCCTGACTTACCTCAATCAGATAAACCAAATGTTGATAGGTATAACACTTTTCTTTTTTCAAACAAGAAATGGCAGTTCAACAAGGACTCAATTTTAATTGGCCACTCTAGTGGCGCTGTGGCCATTCTAGGCATGCTTCAGAATTTACCAGATAACGTCAGAGTTGACACATGTTATTTGGTAGGAGCCTTTAAAGATGATTTAGGATGGGATTCTCTCAAGTCATTATTTGATGAGCCTTTTGATTTTCTTAAAATCAAAAGTAAGGCTAAAAATTTTATTTTTATCCACTCTGATAATGATCCTTACTGTCCTTTAGACCACGCTAAATACTTGGCAAAGGAATTAGATGGTCAACTAATCGTAAAAAGAGGACAAAAACACTTTAATGTTAGAACAATGGGAAAATCTTATGAAGAGTTTCCATCTCTACTGCAAATAATTTCTAGTCGGCAAGAAAAAAAAGAATACCAAGAACGAATTACTTGTAAGGTTGAAAAATTGAAATCAAGGAAAGCCTCAAGAGCTTTTGCTTATGATCTGACTCTCCCAGATAGATATAAGCAAAAAGATATTCAAAATGTTTTTAGGCAGGTTGAAAGAGTAAAAATCTTAATACCGGAAGTTCTAAAGCTTATTAAGGGAATAAAACCTCACTTTACAAATATTTGGGACCAAAACGAGCTTAGTGCAAGTTACATTTTGTTAGGTAGAGCATATAGTAATTTGCAGACAGCAATTGATTTAGCAAAAAAAGGTAGATGTGTTGAAATGATTGAGGTCGCACGTTCAGCTCATGAAGCATTAGACCTTATCTTTTTATTCTTAGATCGAAAAAGTCAACAACGCCTCAAAAAATGGTTCGAAGGTGAAATTATTGACCCCAGCATAACAAGAACTTCATTCGAACAAGCTGTTACACAATTGCCAGCAAATACATCTCTACCTGTTTATGAGCTTAAAAACAAGGTGTACAAGATTTACTCCCTTTACACACATAGTAGTTATGGCGCCTTGTTTGATTATATTGATGTATTTAGAGAAGATTTCGATTTTCAAAATACCTCTGGCTTTCACTATGTGAGTACATATTTTGATGTAATCGTGAATAACCTTTTAATTAATATCATCCTAGCCTTAAAAAATGTATACGGCGTACTTAAAGATCATAATAATTTTGCAAAGACTAATGAACTTCTCAAACTTGCTGGACACGTTGATTTAAAGCCAGATCAAATAAAGAAGATACTTTATGACGGTGGATTATGAGTGATAACGATTTTTTAGAAAGAATTCGCGGAGCTAATGAAAATTACCATGGAAAAATGAGATCTGTAACATTTGTGGTAAAACGAGGAAATGAACAAAAGAAAATTTTTAAGTGGTTTTTCAAACCAAACAATATCGATTTTTACATCTCCTTTCCTTACTACCACTGTGAAAGTTACCATTGTGGTGTTTTCGAAAGACCAGATGCTTCCCCAAACGGAACCTTTAATGCAGTAAGAAATGGAACTGCAAGTCACGTTCCCTTAAAATTTTCATATCACCGCGATGGGAATATCCACTTTAAGCCAACTAGCTATGCCTCTAATACAGACAATAATGCTTACAAATTAGCATCACTGAAAGTATTGCCAATTACTCAAAGAGAAGGTGAGCACGTATTCACCATTTTATTTGAAGGATTAAGTAAATTTGAGGACTATAAAAAACCTCTTAGAAGAAAAGGAGGGTTGGAAATTCTCCTACCGATACCAGATGACGTAATTAATTTTGAAATTAGAGGTTATACATCTTCTACTTCAGAAGGTCTTGATGGAAAGGTTAAGGCAGGAATACCCCCATGGTTTCAGTTTGAAGGTAGAAGTCCTGAAGGTGAACCAATTTACCTAGGAATATATGCACTGCTTTCAAGAAAATCTCACATCGTTGATATAAATAAAAATGGTTTAATGGTGTTAGCAGGATTTGATAGATCAGAAAAGACAGGGAAAGTAAAAAGTCTTTATTTGTTTGCTCGATAAATTATAATGGCGGTCCCTGTAGCCAAGATGATTCACATTCCTGTGTCAACACTCGCTCCCTCAAAAGGTACTTTTACCACAGAGTTCATTCTGTGCTCAGATTATATCAAGATTTTGATATACTTGCTTTATGCCTATACTAATTCTTACTGGTCCAGCCGCATCAGGTAAAAATACTATTTCTCAATTTCTTTCTAAAAAGCGAGAGAAATGCGCAGTGATTGACGTTGACCTCGTTCGCTGGATGTATTTTCAACCTCATAAAGCACCCTGGGATGGTGAAGAAGGGAAGGTTCAACAAAAGTTTGGAGTGGAGAACGCCTGTTTACTTGCCAAGAATTTTTTAAAGAACGGCATAGAAGTAATTATTTTGGACGTTATAGTAAACGAAACCATAAAGTTATACAGGGAATATTTTCCTGAAGCAAAAATTATTATGCTTATGCCTTCATTTGAAGAAACAAAGAAACGATTTTCACGGAGATCGCATACTATCACCGAAGAAGAATTTAAAATGGTTTATAAGTGGCAAGAAGATCTTAATGGCTATGATGAAAAGATTGACAATACAAATTTAACAGCTGAGGAATCTGCGGACAAATTAAATTCTTTATTTTAAAACTATTTTCAAAGGTTTTTGAAACTTTTTATTATTAAATGGCCTTTAAGACTTGAGGTTGTAAAATAAGTTTTGGAATTACAAGACTATATAGGTTCGAACAAAGTACGACCACCCGCTCACAAACCATAAAATAATGGCATCCCGGGAATACCTCTCAATCATCCCAATACACGGAAATATTAAGGCGGTAAGAGCTCGTGATCTTTCTGAACTTCTCAAAGAAGAAGAAAAAGTTCTAAAAAAACCAAAAACTGACTATCCGAATTTCGATTTCGAAGCTGAAATTCAAAGGTTCAGTGTCGCGACGCTTGGAAGAAAACAAAGAAGGGCGCTGGAAAAACTTCAATGTAAAGTAAATGACCCGTCTAAAAACGTTCCAGCCTCCCTTCCTGAAGCTGCATCATAAGCT
>DATCJB010000082.1:0-11706 GCA_036507455.1 Patescibacteria group bacterium
CCCAAAGAGATTTTTGATCAGGATTATATGCCCAGCTAAATCTAACCGTATTGCTTGAACAATCAGCTGAAGCGCTCATTGCATAAGCATTTTTCGTGATCAAAAGTGATGCTACTGCAAAAACAAATATTCCGACAAAAATCCCCAGTGTCCCAAAACCTCTTTGACTATTTTTGATCTTCTTTATTATAGTATTCATTAGTTTGAAACACTCCTTGTAATATTATTTTTAACTTCATACTTAGCAATAACGGTCGATCTTCCGCCTTTTTGATCGGTCGTTGTAATAAGCAAGTTATGAACACCATCCTGGTGCCTGGTCGTATCCCAATACAAAGTTAATTTGCCCGTTTGCTGGGTAAAAACCGTTTGAACGACTTTTCCGTCGATTTGAAGTTCAGCTTTTTGGATCGTCGGTGAGTTTGAAAGGGTTAAAATCAAGGGCGTTGTAGAAGATACGGCCGTATTGGAAGGCGGAGAAACCAAAGACAGCCTGACAACAGGCACTTTATCTGAAAGCGGAATTAAAGAAGGAAAGTTGCCAAAGGGACCGACAACAAGCACGAAAAAAACAATTAACAATAGCAGATTCACAAACGCCAAAAAAAGAAGCGTTAAGTGAACTCCTTTATCTTCGCTAAAAACGTCAGGCAGATGCATAGTTAGGTTTTAGTTATTAGGCATTAGGTTATAGTTAGAACAATTTAAGCACACAAGAACTAACCTCTAGCACCCAAAAGCTAACACCTAAATTCAGTTTAGTCATAACCTGAAAGTAGTTGTCAAGAGGAGAGAGTAAAAAATCAAACAGTAAAATTATCCAATGGTGTCGGTTCGTCCCATAACCAAGCTCTAATCGCTAATTACTAATCGCCAATCGCTAATGGCTAATCGCTAATCGCCGTTTTTCAGCCTGGTAAAGACCATTTTGCCGGCAACCGTTTGCAAAACCCTTGTAACTACAACGGGTATGGTTTTTCCTACAAATCCGCTTCCGTCCTCAACAACGATCATCGTACCATCGCTTAAGTATCCGACACCCTGCGTTGCTTCCTTTCCGATCTGTACGACTTTTATCTTTATTTCTTCTCCGGGCAGTGTAGCTATTTTAACTTTATTAGCCAGTTCATTTACATTTAAAATCTCGACATTTGAAAGCCTGGCAACCTGATTTAAATTAAAGTCAACAGTCACGATTTTGCCTTTAACTTTTTTTGCCAGAGCTAACAGTTTTTGATCAACCTCGGTTCCGTGGGGACCGCTTCCGTGCTGCCAGCCCGAAACCGGATCGGATTTTAAAATTTCAAGGTTGATTTTTTTATTTTTCTTCAACCGGTCCAGAATCGCCAGCCCCATCCGTCCCCTCGAACGTTTCAGATCATCGGAAGAATCAGCAATATGCTGAAGCTCCAATAAAACCGACGGAATGACAAGCAAGTCGCCGAAAATAAAACCCGTTTCGCAAATATCCGCAAACCGGCCGTCAATAATGGCAGAGGTATCCAAAATTAAAGGGTTGATATATTTGGGTTTTTTTGGCTTTCTTGAATCTCTAAAAGGCAAACTCATACTTGGCGCAGAAGGTAAAGAAGGCATTGGCAAACGATCAATTACCCTCTCGGTTATGTCTTCGGCAAGCCTGGTTATACCCAGTTTTGCAATAACTGATAATAAATCAGGCAGGAAAAAACCAACCACGACGCCTATAAAAGCAAAAATTATTCTGAAAAAATCCGGCAGTGCAAACGGAACGTTCGGAGGTATGTCGCTTCGGGCAATAAATGATGATAAGTATCCTATTGCAAAAGCTAAAACTAAACGTATGAAAATTCTAATTTTCATCTATTATGCTCCTATCGCCAGTCTAACCGCATCACCGATCGATTTTGTTTTGGCAAAAGTTAAAAACTTGGAAAAACCTAATTTTTTAGCTTCTTTGATCCTGGGAGCTAAATTGCCCACCGGCCTAAGTTCACCTAAAAGTCCCAGTTCCCCCAGAGCAATTAGTTTTGAATCAACCGGTTTGCCTTTTGCCGCAGAAGCTAAAGATACCGCAATTGCCAAATCCGCAGCCGGTTCGACGATTTTAAGTCCTCCGGCGGCATTGACAAAAATATCCGAATTGGACAAGTCAACTCCGGCTCTTTTTGCAAGAACAGCGACCAGCATTTGAACCCGATTATAGTCCACTCCCGTTACAACTCTTTTTGGCATCCCAAATGGTGTTGGTGTGGTGAGGGCTTGAATTTCGGTTAAAATCGGCCTTGAACCCTGCATTGTCGGAACAACAACCGAACCCGGCGCTTTAACTACCCTGTTTGCCAGGAATAAAACAGAGGGGTTTTTGACCTCCTCAAGGCCCCTTTCCGTCATTTCAAAAACTCCGACTTCAAAAGTTGACCCGAAACGGTTTTTTAAAGATCTTAAAATCCTAAGCTGTCTGAATTCTTCACCTTCCAAAGATAAAACACAATCGACCAAATGCTCGACTGTTTTTGGTCCGGCAATCGAACCTTCTTTAGTAACGTGACCGACGATAATCAAAGAAACGTGATTTTCTTTGGCCACCCTGTGAAGCCTGGACGCCGATTCCCTAACCTGACCGACCGATCCCGGAGAACTTTCCAGATCCAGGGTTGCAACGGTTTGAATTGAATCAATGATCACTAATTTGGGCTTGTATTTTTGGATAACTCCAACGACGGCGTCAACATTCGTTTCGGCCAAAATGAATAGCGGTTCCGGGATTTTACCCAGCCTTTGGGCACGCAACTTGACCTGTTCGGCTGATTCTTCGGCGGAAACGTACAAAACCCCAATTGGACTATCGCTTTTGGGATTATATTTTGAGGCCATTGAAACTGAAATTTGCAATAGGAGCGTCGATTTTCCGATTCCGGGTTCACCGGCAAGCATAATCACCGATCCGGGAACTATGCCCGTCAGCAGTTTCTTTGAGTCAGCTTGAGTTATTCCAAGAACCCTGTCCAACTCACTAATTCCGGTCGAAACCCGTTCAACGACGCTGCTTTTAACCTTTGTTAGACTTTGCGGTTCAATTACACCCGAATTTGATAAGTTTAAATTGGTTTTAGAATAACTCGAAGAACTTATAACGCTTTCAACCAGAGATCCCCAACTGCCGCATTCGGGACATTTACCAAGGTAAGAAGGGCTTCTGTATCCGCACTGTTGGCAAATGTATTCAGACCTATTCTTTGGCATAACTAATTTTACCGCATTGTTTACCCTGAGCACTTTGCATTCGCTTAGCGTAAACGAAATCGAAGGGTTGGCAGATACATTCGAAGCGTGTTTTCATAAACTCATAACTTAAAAGTCAAATCTCAAAAGTACAAGTTAAAACTAAAAACTTTAAGATTTTATTTTCAATTTTGAACTTTGAGTTTTGAATTTTGAACTTACTTATCTATACATAACCGGCTTTTCGGCAAGCATTAAGGAAAGCGCAATTCTTTTGTTGGAAAGATCAATTTCTTCAATCGTGCAGGTTACCTTTTCGCCTACCTTCAAAGTTTTCTCGGCCGGAATTTTGGAAACGTGAATTAAGCCTTCAATTCCTTTTTCCAGTTCAATAAAAGCTCCGAAATTGGTGATTTTAGCCACATTTCCGGTAACGACCTGCTCTTTGGAATAATTCTTAACGGACGTCTGCCACGGATCATCCTTAAGCTGTTTGAGGGACAAAAAGACCCGTGCCGATTCCTTATCAAGTCCGACTGCCTGGGCTTCGATTTCGTCCTCGACGTTAAACATCCCCTGTAAATCGGCAACTTTCTCCCACGATACTTCGGAGATGTGAATTATTCCCTCGATCAAGTCACCGTTAGCTTCGATATTTACAAAAATGCTTGACGGCAAAACTGCAACTACTTTACCTTTATAATTTGTACCAATGCTTACTTTTGAGAGGATTTTATCCGCTTCTTCCGGCGAGACGGTTGATCTTTGGGTTAAAATCAGGCGGTTTAAATTTTTATCAACCTCGACTACTCTTACCTTGAAGCTTTTTCCGATCAAATTTTGGGGGTTTTTTAAAAATTCGAGATCAAGTTGGGTTGAAGGAATAAAACCCCGAATTCCCAAATAATCCGCGATTAATCCTCCGCGTGAAACTTCCAAAGCTTTAACTTCAATTTCGCTGCCGTCGTCTCTTACATCGATCAGATCCTGCCATCTCGATTCCGAACCTGTTTTGCGCAAAGAAAGAATCGTCTGACCGGCATCATTTTCCGGATAAACCACGGTCGCTGTTAAATTGTCTCCGGCTTTCAGTTTTTTGACAATATCCGAAGCCGCAGCCATTTCTTTACCGTAAATCAATCCTTCCGATTTACTTCCGATATCAACAAGCATCAAATCATTTGAAATCGAAACTATTTTTCCGGTTACCTGCTGGCCTCTTTTAAGGGAAAAAACTCCCGCAGTTGAATTCGACTTTATCAAGTCGTCCATCGTTTGTGCTTTTTTTCCGGATTGATCCTTAGTAACTTTTGAAGTTAGTGCGGTAGAAGATCGATTATTTGCAGTTTGCTTGTTTTTTGTCGGCAATCAAAGTTCACCTCGGTTTTCTTTTGTGTCCAGAAATTTTTCATTTTAAATAGATTCCCCCAGCTCGAAAGCCGTGGTCCTCTTTTCCTTGCTCAAAATTCGGCTCATCCATCTTACTGCGAATGCCAGGATTTTTCGCTCGGAATAAAACCTTTCCAGAGTTGGCGCAATTATATTCTAAAAAGGCTTTAAGTGCAAGGTAGAATATATCAGACCAAGCGCCATTGTCATTAAATTTTGAAAAAAATTGTAAGAAGTACGACCTGTTAATATAAATTTTTTACAATAATTCAACACTAGGAAAACCATTATAATATACTATAATATAAATCATTGTATAATGAGTAAGTTAAACACTCAATATATTTATCTTAACCAACTACAACAAGGTAATTACAAGTTTCAATAATTTAATAAAATTGCAAAATTATTCTTTATTATAATAATTTTTCACAATCAGTTGTACAAAAGATGCATAATTTGAAATTAACAATATGAGCAGTATTAAAGAAGCGAGAAAACAAGTAGTTAAATCCAACTCTCCATTGCGTCACCATTCATTAAATCAACTTACGATTAAGGTCGGAAACCAGGGAGAAAAAAGGTTAAATAATCAATACCCTCCAAGTATTTCCGAAAATACAAATTTAAATTTGGAATCAAACCACATTGAAATTGCCCGAAAAATCCTGGATGTTGATCTGCCGCTTAACGGGCATTATCTGGAAAAAATACTTCCCGTTATGATCGAAATTGCTTCCCAAAGAATTCTTGAGGAAGAAACCAAACAAAGTTCAATCCCTACCCGAATTTTTAGAATCGCGACCGATATCCAAAGAATTTACAGGCTTTCCCAGAGGGAAAAACTGCATTTGCAAATGGTTGATCACCAAAAATTTGCCGTAGAAGGAGAAGACAACTTATTTACAGTTCCGACTTATCTAGACCATATAAAATACCCTCATGTATTTAATCAATTAGGTTATTTGAACACTTTAAATAGAATTATTGAACCTAAATCAAGGAAGTTACACTTATCGTTGTATAAATCAATAATTTCAAATCTGACTTCCTGCGATTTTTCACTCCCTTATTCCGATCAAATTATCGAAAGAGTTAAAGTTTATGCTTTTGTTATGGCAGATCTTGCATTGGCAATTTATCCGGACCCGTCAGACGAGAAATCTAATACATACCGTTTAGATATTATGTTTCTTAAATTATTGTCGGAAATAAAAGCCCCTTTGCTTAAAAAATAGATTCCCACGGCCTGAAAAAGGCCGTGGTTCTCTGATCTTCGCTCAAAATTCGTATATCAAACGTGTCTTGTCGAGTTTGGCTCGACGCTTCATTTCCGGCATGAATGCCGGAGATTTTTCGCTCATAATAAAAAGCTCCCCCGACTTCTCTGATAGGTTTTAGCTACAAAAAAACTCACCTTTTAAAGTGAGTTTTGATCGTGATTTTGTTCTCGAAACCGGCCTCGACCATTAGACCGAAGGTCGCAGGTCGATCTGGGTAACTTGGATTTTGTTCTCGAAACCGGCCTCGACCTATCTTCGCGTCCAGTTGCCCGGAAACTATTGTCAGCGCTGGTGCATTTCACTTCTCTGTTCGGAAAGGTAAGAGGTGGTTCCACACCGCTCCAAAGACCGGATTCCAGAACAAAATCCTATATTTTTATTTTTAAAAAGCCGCTAATTTTTTTAACTTATTAAAAAGCCGCTAATTTTTTTAATTTATTAAAAAGCCGCTAATTTTTTTATATTTTAAAAAGCTAAAGAGCTCAATAAAAACTAGATAGATGACGAAGTCTTACGACTTCGAGTCACAAGTTAGAAGTTACAAATTATAAATTTTTGAAAACTTACAACTTAGCACTTAGAACTTATAACTTTAATAAACGATCTTTACAAAAAAGTAAATTTGACCGATTAGTACAGCTTGGCTAAAATCGTCACCGATCTTACACCTGCTGCCTATCAACCTGGTAGTCTCCCAGGGGTCTTAAGTCCATCTTGCGATGGTCAAGGAAACCTAATCTTAGAGCGCGCTTGGCGCTTAGATGCTTTCAGCGCTTATCGCAACCGAGCGTGGCTACCCAGCACTGCACTAGAAAGTACAACTGGCACACCAGAGGCTCGTCCATCCCGGTCCTCTCGTCATTCCGTTTTCCCCAATTACTTGCAATGAACCATCCGGTTCACCGTCATATACCTAACTGGTATATGAGGGGATCAGACTATATCTTCACCCGTTCTGGGTGTCGGCATGTTACCCTCACTTTAGGTCTTTATAAGACCGAGCAAGAGTCTCTCCATTTAAGGATCAGTCGTTACAGGGACATCTACTAAAGCATTCCTTTGCGCTGAAAAGTAATTCAAGCTTCGCATTTTGTTGATCCAAAATCCAGTCTTTTGTTGAGTTAACAATTTTTGCTGCAATCTTGGAATAACTTTTAACATTACCCTTGCTTGTTTTTTCTTAAATCGCAAATAAGGTTTTAAGCTATTAAGAATGTCAAACACTCTACTGAAACCTTCTATACGCAATTCGCATATATGATCATTTCGAGTATAAACATATCCACAACCTAAAACTTTTTTAATCCACTCAATTTCTTTACGATATTTATTATCTTGGTAAAAACAAATTACTGTTTTCACCCTGAAAATTTGTCTACCAGATTCTCTACGATGAAGTTGAAGCATAATGCTTCCATCACCATCAAGAAAACCAGCAATATACGCAAGAGTTTGAGGATTTACTTTAGAGAGTCTTCCCACGGTATTACCCTTGACCTATCGTATTCAAGTTATTATGGACCGAACATAACCCGAAAGTCAATAGGGCTTCACCGTTATAAGCCGATTTGTCATCTAGCATTCCTGCTAGAAGTAGCAATTTCTTACTAGGGACAGCCCTCTTCAAGTTTCCTGCGCCTACTCTGGATAGAGTCCGAACTGGCTTACGCCGTTCTGAACCCAGCTCGCGTACCGTTTTAATAGGCGAACAGCCTAACCCTTCCCACCTACTTCAGCGGGAGGATACGATGAGCCGACATCGAGGTGCCAAACCTTGCCGTCGCTGTGGACGCTTGGGCAAGATCAGCCTGTTATCCCCGGGGTAGCTTTTATCCGTTAAGCCTACACGCTCCCACGAGCTAGTGTAGGGATCACTAAGACCTGCTTTCGCATCAGTTTGACATGTACGTCTCACTGTTAAGCCGGCTTTTGCCTTTGCACTCGACGCATGATTTCCTTCCATGCTGAGCCGACCTTTGTACGCCTCCGTTACTCTTTTGGAGGCAACCGCCCCAGTTAAACTACCCACCAGACACTGTCTTGCTGCCCGTAATTTATTAGGCAAAGCAATTAGGATTCATATAGCAAAAGAGAGGTGTTTCATTGGTGCCGAAGCTCCCTCCTACGCTACACAATTTACAACATAAATCCAATGTCAAGTTGTAGTAAAGCTCCACGGGGTCTTTTTGTCCTAGAGTAGGTAGGCCGCATCTTCACAGCCACTGCAATTTCGCTGGGTCTACGCTTGAAGACAGTTGCACACTCGTTCTGCCTTTCGTGCGGGTCAGAACTCACCTGACAAGGAATTTCGCTTGTAACCTTCGTCCTGCACCATAGCCGGTGCGGGATTGTGAACAATAGTCCTTGTTCTAATTGTTCCTGCATGTCGCCATGCAGTCGCCACTATCTCTTACACAACTATATTATTAACCAGTTGTGTCTTGTCGTATAGTGAGTGAGGATTCTAAAAATCTGTTTGGTCGTCTTCGATTCATTGAAGATGCAATCTCTGCAATTTTTGTTATTCCGTCTAAAGTTAAATGATCACGTTGATCAACTAACTCCATAACTCTACAAAAAAGAATAAAATCCTCTTTTTTAGAAGTTCTTAGTTGATTTTCTTTGAAGAAAGGAATTACCTTTCTCCTTAAATCATTCAAAGAACGAATACAAAATCTATAAAGATGTTCTCGGTGATTATCATAACGATGATTAATAAAAATATTGCCACATCCAAAAAAATTTTGTAATCCTTTTAAGGATTCAAGACTTTTTTCTCCTTGAGTAACAACAAATTCAGGAATCACCTGCCAGCCAGTTTTACTGGTATGGTTACGATTAATACTAATACAAAAACATCCTTCTCCATCAACAAATCCAACGATCCATCCTATGATTTTTAGTCTTTCCTGCTGATTTACTGCACTTGATACATTGTCACTCATAAGTGTAATTCTACACTTAAAAGTAGCACAAGATACTCAGTTTTTCCAGCATATAGACAAGTTAAAAACACCTTAACAACGCTTCCAGGGCAACGCTGATTCTACCTTAGAACAGTTATAGTTACTGCTGTCGTTCACTAGGGCTTCGGCCAGTAGCCATTCCGATAAATCGGACAACCACTAGCGTTTAACCTACTAGCACTGGACAGGCGTCAGCCTGTATACTTCCTCTTTCGAGTTGGCACAGACCTGTGTTTTTGTTAAACAGTCGGCATGCAAACTTTAGCTGCGTCCCGATCCTAAAGTCGGGAAGGACATCTTGCGAACTTACGTCCAGCTTTTTTGCCGAGTTCCTTAAGCATAGTTCTCCCAATCGCCTTGGTATTCTCTACCATCCCACCAGTGTCGGTTTGCGGTACGGACGAAAAAAGCGTACCTAACGAATCTTTTTTCAAAAACTGAAAACTACCTGATAATCCGGTATTTCTCCGGACTTTTGTTCGTGGTTCGAATAAACGTTTTGACGGATTTCCCAGTCAACACTTCCTTACCACTTAAACCCGTACTCGGTACAGGCCTGGCTTTTCCAATTTCGTCAATTCTTTAGGAATATAACTTTTGTCGGTAACCGAATTTTAACGGTTTGTCCTTCGACTACGCCATGCGGCCTCGCCTTAGGTCCGACTAACCCCCCGCCGATTCACGTTGCGGAGGAAACCTTGGGATTTCGGCGCTTCTGGATTTCACAGAAGTTTACGCTACTCATGCCGGCATTCTCACTTCTTAACGCTCCAGCAAACCTCACGGTTCACCTTCACTGCATTAAGAACGCTCCTCTACCACCCCGCACCATCACGGTGCGGGATCCCAAGCTTCGGTGTCATCTTTGAGCCCCGTTACATTGTCGACGCAAAGTCTCGACCCTTAAGGGTCGACCAGTGAGCTGTTACGCTTTCTTTAAAAGATGGCTGCTTCTAAGCCAACTTCCTGGCTGTCTTAGAGACTTCACTTCCTTTAACACTTAAGATGAACTTTGGGACCTTAGCTTTGAGTCTGGGGTGTTTCCCTTTCGCCCTGGCCCGCTTAGCCGGGTCGGACTGACTAGCTACCTCAACCACTAGTATTCGGAGTTTGATTGGTTTGAACGACTAGTGTCGCCCAGAACCATCCAGAGCTCTACCCCTAACGGTTATAGTAGCCGCTATACCTAAATATATTTCGAGGAGAACCAGCTATCTCTGAGCTCGCTTGGCATATCACCGCTAACCTCAAGTCATCCCAGTTTATTGCGCCAAACACGGGTTCGGGCCTCCTCCTTGATTTCTCAAAGATTCACCCTGCTCAAGGCTAGATCGCTCAGTTTCGGGTCTTACTGATATTACTTTGTACGCGCTTATCACGCTCGCTTTCACTTTGCCTCCCCGCGTCAAACGCGGTTAAGCAGCAATAAATCAGTAAACTCGCCGGCTCATTCTTCAATAGGCACGATATTACCCTATGTACAGCATAAGAAATTCAAAATTCAAAGTTTAAAATTCAAAATTTACGTAAGTTTTTTTCAAAAAACCAAAATCAAAGTTTCTGAAAGAAACCACCTCAACTTTTAACTTTGCACTTTTAACTTTTAAACTTCCTTATGCCATACACAAGGCTCTATCCGGTTGTCTGCATCAAGTTTCAGGTACTATTTCATTCCCCTTCCGGGGTACTTTTCACCTTTCCCTCACGGTACTAGTTCACTATCGGTCGCATTGTATATTTAGCCTTGGCCAGTGGTCTGGCCGGATTCCCACTAGATTTCGCGTGTCTCGTGGTACTCAGGAATCCGTCAGATAACTACTTGGTTTTCGAATACGCGGCTTTCACGCTCTCTGGCTTGATATTCCAAACAATTCTTCTAACCTTTCGCTACCATTGAAGACGGTCCTACAACCCCGATCCGGATATCGGATATCGGAAATCAGAAATCGGACAGAATCGTCCGAAATCCGAAATCTGACATCTGAAATCCGGACCGGTTTGGGCTCCTCCGCTTTCGCTCGCCGCTACTTACGGAATGCCATTCGGTCTCTTCTCCTTCGCTTACTTAGATGTTTCAGTTCAGCGAGTTCCCTCCAACCGTCCTATGAATTCAGACGGTGGTCCGCGTCAGACGCGGGGGTTTCCCCATTCGGAAATCTCCGGATCAAAGGTTAACACCACCTCCCCGAAGCTTATCGCAAGTGTTTACGTCCTTCCTCGGTACAAATGCGCCTAGGCATCCACTTAATGCATTAGCATTGACTTCTTTTGTGAAGATCGCTACCTAAATCTATCTAGTTTTTAAAGAGCCCTTCGCTTTGCATTTGCAAAACTCAAGACAAACTCTTCAACTATTGTTTAATTGAAGTGCTTCTCCTGATCCGCCAATTTACGGAAAAGCAGATACAAATAAGCTGCTTATTCATATCCTCTTAGCCGGATTCCAAATTTCAAAATCCGCCTAAGAGGAAATGATTTTATTTCTAATTTTTGCAAAACGTTTGACGTTTTGTTCATATCGAAAATATATTTTCAATGTCGAGTCAAACTCAACTACCTCGTCTAACTGTTCCGGCTCTGCGGAACCGAGTCATACTCGGCTTTGCCGAGTTAGACTCGGTGGACCTGAGCGGACTCGAACCGCTTACCTTCGCATTGCAAATGCGATGTTCTACCCGGTGAACTACAGGCCCAAGGCTTACCAATGTTAGACAGGGTAAACCCCAAAGTTTCCGTACGGTTCACCCGCTTGGGACAATTTACTTATCTTTTATATTCAGTTTTAATTAATGGGAATTACGCAGGCAGATAATGCCTGAAGAATTTTAAAGTTAAATTTCTTTTTGTCATAATTCCTGCTACAG
>DATCJB010000083.1:0-11909 GCA_036507455.1 Patescibacteria group bacterium
GTTAATTTTTGCAAGTATTGGAGAATCAATTAGTAGCACAATCGACATGATGCTGGTTGGATCTTACCCTGCGTTGTTTACAGGCATAGCATTACTATTCGTCCTTAGTAAAAAACCAGTACACAACAGTAAGCAGAGTGCTATGGCCTAATCCAAAAGGCTGGCTTTCTAAACAGTCAACCTAACGGAATTTATATGTTGGTTATATTAAGAACTATTGGGGATTGATCATTTTAAGGCTAATTTCTTTTTGCTCCGCAGGTAGGATTCGAACCCTGCCTGCCGGCAGGTAAATACAACCCTGACCTTTCAATAATGATATTTTTACCTACCAATTAGGTGTTGATCACGTTGATAAACCTTCGTTCGTATTAGTAAAATGTATATGTGGGATACTTCGGTAAATTAGACGAGAAACTAAAAGCACAAGGACTTCGCAGACAAGGGTTATCTTATAAGGAAATATTACTTCAAATTAATGTTTCAAAAGATACTTTAAGCAATTGGTGTCGTGATATTGAACTTACAAAAAAGCAGAAAGAAAGGCTCCTTGCCAATAAACTTTTTGGTCAAAGAAAAGGTTCAATCATTGCGGCGGAGAATAAAAGAAAACTTAGGTTAGAGGTGACAAAGAGAATTTTTAAAGAAGCTAAATTAGAGTTAGGAAAGTTTAAAAAAAGAGACAGATTTATGATAGGCATAGCTTTATATGCGGGAGAGGGGGATAAAACAGACGGAAAAGGTGGTTTTGCAAATAGTGATCCTAGACTTATTAAATTCATGATGAAATGGTTTCTTGAGTTTTGCAAATTTCCCTTGTCCAAATTTAGGGGAGCAATTTGGCTACACGAAGGCTTAGATGAAGGAAAAGCGAAACAATATTGGTCTAACTTAAGCGGAATTCCTATTGGTCAGTTCCATAAAACGTACATTGCCAAGAATAAAAAAGACAGCAAGAAGATTAGGAAAAACATTCATCAATACGGAATTTTTGCCATAAAATTTAGCGATAGGAAAAATCATCGTCGGATAATGGGCTGGATTTCTGCTACGTTTGGTGTTAAAATTTCACCCGCACATTAACGATCCCCGGTAGCTCAATCGGTAGAGCGTCCGACTGTTTTAATTAGCAGCTCCTAAAAGAAATTTTAGGATGAATAACCAGGCTAATTCGGGGAAACCCTGAACTTGTTGATGGGTAATCCCGAGCTAAATTCCGCCAAAAGCGGATAAATGTGTAGAGACTATATACCTGGGTCCTAAGTCTTTTTGATATGGATATGAGATAGTCCACTCCTTTTGGCAACAAGAGGGTTAAGTGTAATCGGCAGGTTCCTGGTTCGAGTCCAGGCCGGGGAGCAAAAGTCCTATAGTTTGACAACTGCCCCAATAATGGTATAATTCCCTCCTATGGTTAGTCCAGAATTTGGCGAGTACTTTAGCAATATTGATCCAGAGACAATAACAAAAGTCACTGCGGACTGGTTTCAACTACCTGTTTACACACAAATTCCAATAGTGGCTCGAGAGAGGCTAAACGTCCTCACTAAACTTCAAGGAGATGTTAAAGGTTTTATTGAACAAGGTTCATTGCAAGCAAAAGGTCTAGTCAATGAGGGAAGACACAGCAAAGCTCTCCTATTTATGGATCATCGACTGGAACTGGTCGGTTCTACTTTTACGGGAGACGAAGCAATAACTGCGCGGATTTACACTCTAAGAAGAAGGGCTTATGTTAAGGAGCATCTGGCTACTTCTGGTGAATTTTCAAAATTACCGTCAGGTACTCCAGGAAGAACTCTTTGTTTCGCTTCAGCCGCGCAAGACTACATGCAAGCGGATTTAGAACTTGGAAGCGTTTCCGATTTTGCACTTCGCATTTCAGAATGTTTTGGTGGTGCGGGTCTGCATACAACTCAGATGTCAGCGATACAAAAAGTATTGGGAGATAATGTAACTGTAATACGCCGAGGAAGCCCAGGAGAAGTTGTAGTAAAAGATTTGGAAAGACGTGCAACTGAAATTATTGACCTCAGTGATAAAGGTCCCGTTAAATCATTCAAAATTGTGAGTGGTACATTACCTGATCCTAAATCAAACTAAGATGGCACCAGAAAATGCAAATGTCTTTCTAGCAGAAGACGATAATAGTTGGAGAAGAATTGCCCATCAAGCTCTGGAAAGAGATTCGCATCAAGTTTTAGTAGAAGTAAGCACTTTCGAGGATGCACTTGAAGCAATAACCAAAGCCAAGGAAATTGGCATCAACGTAGCTATCGTTGATGGTAATCTGACAAACGAAGATGCGAGTGGTACTGACGGTCGGTTGATAGCAAATTCTTTGCGAAAAGAAATTCCAGAAATAAAAATCGTTTCTTTTTCTGGGCAACCACAAAACTATGGAGACGTTCATGTGAGCAAGGGCGATGTCGACAATGTTCTGAATTTAGGCAAAATTGTAACACAGTTATAATTATGTCCCCTTTAAGTGTCGAAATATATAACCCAGAAGCTAGGAATTGGGTAAAAGCGGGAGAAGTTAAGCCTGGTGATCCACCTGGCTCGATATCCGACAATAAAACTGACGGTAGCCGTGATATCTATATGTTCGATTGTGCCCCAGACAATTCCAAGTCGACAATTTATCGTTCAAGTTTTGGGGCCGATGTTGATTTGGGCACTGTAAGAGTGGTTACATCTGACCCGTCAAGATTAGAAACGATAAAAGAACTTAAAACTGGTGAATCATTCGAAATGGAAGTTAAAACAGATAGAAGTCCTGAGTCTCGAAGAATCCGATTTGTTCATAAATAATCGTTCTTGTCTATAAAAATATTGGTTCAAATTCTTCCTCAGTCTCTAAAAAAAACATTCTAAGTGCGCGAGCATTGGGGAGCAAATATCTACAAATCCGAGGCTGATTTGCAAATATTGAATTTAAAATTTATCTAATCTCCAAGCCTATTATCTATGTTGCAGTTACGCAACATAATGTAAAACAGGTTGCAGAATCTTGACATTATGCAACAACGGTGCTAGTTTTATAGTATGAAAACTTATCATCCACAAAAACTTCCTGTAGATATTAATTATGGAAGATTGGCTAAATTACTAGCAAACGCTCAATTTTCTTTAGGAAGGTTAGATGGATTACATAATAATTTAAAAGAGCCCAAGTTGCTCATAGCTCCTTTGATAACAAAGGAGGCGGCTGTAAGTTCAAAGATAGAAGGGACACAAAGCACAGTAAGGGATGTTTTTTTACACGAAGCTGGTGAAGAAACAAGGTTTAAAGATGTTATTGAAGTGGCTAATTATAAGAGAGCGATGGAGTATGCAATTGTTGAACTTAAAAAGAAGCCGTTGACGTTGAATTTGATAAAAGAATTGCACGGTATTTTATTGAATCAAGCCAGGGGGGGTGGCATAAGAGGTGATTTTAGAAGAGATCAGGTTTGGATTGGGAAAGCCGGTGTTCCCATTGAACAAGCGACTTATATCCCTCCTGAAAATTCATTAATTTTGGAATATATGGATAATTTAGAAAAATATATCCATAAAGAAGACGAAGATATATTAATACAAGCTGCACTATTGCATTATCAATTCGAAGCAATACATCCATTTAATGATGGGAATGGTAGGATAGGTCGACTCTTAATACCTCTTTTTTTGCATTATAAAGGCAAAATTTCCTTACCAATCTTATATTTAAGTGGTTATTTTGAGGCTCATAAAGATGCATATATCGACGCGTTACATAATGTAGATGTAAAACTCGATTATGAATCTTGGATAGAATATTTTTTAAATGCCGTGATAGAACAATCAATTCAAACTCAGGACCTAATTCAAAAAATACTTAAATTATTTGATGAAATAAACAAAAAGACTGAAAGTTCTAAATCTCCATATATGTTTAGACTCATCGAGTTTATATTTAAAAGGCCTATATTCACAGCGCCACAAGCAGTTCAAGAACTTCACGCAGATCGTTCAACAATAAAAAGACTTCAAGACGAGTTAGTTAATTTAGGGATAATTAGAGAGTTACCTCTTGAAAAACGAAAAAAGATATATGTTTTTGGCGACCTTTTGAAGCTAATATAGAATTAAATTTATTTGGCAAAATTTGCGTATGGAATTTAATGTCGTAAGGATTCTGCCGTCAGAGGCAATGAAAGAAGTTCACAAGCCGGATTCAAAATTGGTTCGGTTGGTGTTGTCCGGTTACGATTTAACCGATAAAGAAAAAGAAGATCCTATTGTCGCGGCTTCGGCTGATTATGATTTTCCGGACGATCGGGCTAAAGTATTTATTGCTAAACGCGACGAAGAAATTGTCGGTTCGGTCACTTTTGTATTGTGGCCAAATGAGCTAAGCGATAAAAGAGGCGGGCGGTTCTGGCCGAAATTGAAAGAGTTAGATGAGTTGCTTGCCAAAAGAGCGATGGCAATTAATCCGTTGGCTTGTGATGTTGGAGGCGTGGTAGTTTTGCCGGAGCTTCGAGGTCAGCGAATTGGACAATTGTTATTGGAAAATGCTGTTAAACAAGTAAATCCGAGCATTGTTGTTGGAAATACCAAAACGGTAGAAGCCGTTGCTTTAAGAAGGAAACTGGTCAATTTAGGATATCGGACTTTTTACGCCAATACGGAGGTGACTCCCGGCCACGAACAAGAAAAGACCAACGATCACGAAGCAATACTTAAAGCTTACTTATTTGCCAAAGAATATGAGGATGTTTTACCCGAAGGCAACGTATTTATTTATCACGGTGGCATTGCTCCAACCATACCGAATACAAACGGCTTTGCAGATATTATTCAGGAAGCATTCAAACCACTCATATCAACGCAAAGCAGGTTAGGTAATAAGAATACGGTTATGGGACCTTTAATAGCGGTTCGTAAAGAAATCCTGGCGACTGAATAATCGAGGCTATTTTGCAAACTCCCAATTCGAAACACCATCGGATTTTTGACTTCTCAATTTCCAAAGCATAGAATATGAGACCAAATGAGCTGCGAAAGTTTAAGAGACCAGCTAAGGCAACTGATTCCAAGTTTGGTTCAGGAGTCTGACGATCACATTAACGCGGTTAGCGCTTTGCATCATTTGGATAGTGAATGCGTTGAAACCCCAAAGTCCCACACAGCCGCAATTATGCAACAACTTCGATTAGGTTCTGATCAAAGGGAAGAAGTTAAATCAGACATACTTAGAGTGGGAATCGAATTAGCAGAATCGGTTCTTGCAAAATATGACAAACAGGTAGGATAAATCAACCTCTCCGCCTCAACCTTTGGCTTCTGATATACTCTGAAATATGGAACGCATCAGAACCCAATTTTTTGAATTAGCGGCTAACATCAAAGGCAATAAAGATTCCAAAAAGCTTGCTTTGGCATTGCCTGGAAGACTTGATACGAAAGATTATGCTTGTTTTACAAGTCATATTGAATATTTAGCGAGAAAAGGTTTTTTAGCCGTATCTTTTGATCCTCCAGGCACTTGGGAAAGTCCTGGAGGAATTGAGTTGTTTACAACTACCAATTACATTAAAGCTGTTAACGAATTGATTGAATATTTTGGAAATAAACCAACTTTTCTTTTAGGACATAGTAGAGGAGGAACAGTTGCAATATTGGCTGGGGCTTCCAACCAAGCTGTAATAGGTTTTGCTCCTATTATGGCAACTTATTCTGAACCTACACCGTCTCATCCTGAAGCTGAAACAATGAAAAACGGAGTTAAAATGTCATATAGAGATCTACCGCCGGGTACTTCTAAAACGAGTGAACAAAAAGAGTTTGCCCTTCCGATTAATTATTTTAAAGATATGGAACGGCATAATGTGGTAGAGGTTTTGAAGAAATGCACAAAACCCAAGTTAATATTTTACGGAACTCAAGATGAATTTACTGAGACTGAAAGAGTAAAAGAAGTATTTAAAGTAATTCCAGAACCAAAAATACTTCACGAATTAGAATCAAATCACGATTACCGCTATCACCAAAGAATAATTGATGATGTGAGCGAAACGATCGGTCATTTTTTGGATAAGTACTTTAAAGAATAATGCCGGCCTCGGATTTTTGACTTTTAAATTCCAAAGTTTTAAACTTCCATTCAATGACTCAAGAATCATTTAGAGAGAAACTGTCCTTAACAGAACCTCCTTTAAATTGGTATCGCGGTTTTGGACGCAAAGAAGTTGGAGTAACTATTGTGATCTATGATGACAGGCTGATCAACTTAGGAGGTGAGGAGCTTTGCCGTCATTTAACGCAATGGAACCATTACACCGGCAATCCGGTTAGTAGAAGAGATTCTATAGAAAGAAAGAGAAGAGTCGCTGAAGAAATAAAAGCCGCAGAAGATTATGTTTTTAAATTAACAGGTTTTACACCCAAAGAAATTATGGATAAAGCATATCAACTTCAGGAAGAGTACAAAGGAAAAGATACCGCTCCTTTTTTGGTTGAACTATATTAGTTCCGGATTTTTGTCCTTCGATCCTTCGATTACACTCAGGACTCAGGACTTTGACTTCAAAATTCTAAAAACGTCAACAATTGAACCCCATAGTTTGACGAGTAAGGTGAGGAGTATTATAATTCACGCAATATGACAGAAGCAGGTGAAAAACCACAACCAACAGCCACAGATAATTTCAATGCAATGCTAAGAAAAATTCAGGAATCTAATAATACAAGAGATGAAGAAAGTGCAAGAAGAGCAATCATGGAAGCAAAAGAATTTGGTGCCAGAATTATTAGCGCCTTTTTAGATTCTTCGCAAGGAGACAGGGCTAAATTAAGAGATTTCATAGATAGAAGAACGATCATTCGTATAGATATGATGCCAGATATTTATGATGTATTAACAAGTTCTCAGGGAGCAAAAAAAGCTGTAGTTCATGAGTTGTTAAATCTTCCTCCTGATACACCACGACCTACTAATAGAAGAGCAGGGATATATTAAAGTAAATTAAACTCTAGATTATTTTCAATAAACCACTTCCTAATTTACCTAACCATTTGATTTAAGATATTCGAAGTTCGTCGAGTCAAACTCGACTATATAAACTGCGGGGAGCTCAAGTTTTTTGTTATAACACCGTGGTATAATTACCGACATGAAGAATTTTCATTATGTCATTTGGAAAGAAGGAAAGTGGTTTGTAGCCCGTTCATTAGAAGTAGAGGTTGCCAGCCAAGGTAAAACCGAAAAAGAGGCTGTCAGTAATCTTCGTGAAGCCTTGGAGTTATACTTTGAAGACGAGCCAAAGACAGAATTGGCTAAAATTGAGCATCCTAAGCTACAAAGCTTCTCGTTGTCTCTAAACGCCTAAGCTTTATTCTGCAGATAAAATTATTAAAGCACTTCGAAGAATTGGATTTGAAATAATTTCTCAAAAAGGCAGCCACATAAAATTAAGAAGAAATTTTGATGGGAAAGTTTACACAGTAATTGTTCCAAATCATAAAGAAGTTGCACTGGGAACTCTTCAAAGCATTCTCAAACAAGCAGGGATAATGATGGATGAATTAGAAGAAAATATCTGACGGGAGTCATCTTTCGCTAAAGTTTCAGAGTGGCTTTGCATTTTCTACGAATTTCTTCGGATTTTTGACTTCCAAATTTCCAAAAACGTCAATAATTGAGCCCCATAGTTGACTTCGATTGTACTCAAGATTACAATTTACGCCATGTCTAAAGAAGTCAAGCGTTATCCGGATTTGGACTTTGGTAATATCTTTATTGCTCACATTCCGTTGGTTGAAGGATTTGAGAAAGCAGTCGGTCAAGTTGAGAGCGATGAAAATTTTAAGTCGCGTATTGAAAGTTACGCTACCGAAATTTCTGAAAAACTCGGACTTAAAGTTGAGCAATTAATTTTTAACGAAAGAGGTTTGAGCCATTTTAGTGTAGTTCCCGGCCAGTGCGCTTGTATTGGTATAGCTGCTAAAAGCTGGGAAGAGAGAAATCGTGCCTTGCCTGAATTTTCAACCCACAACGTCGATAATGCTATCCAATACACAGCTTTAACTTCAGTTGTCTTTTACTACTTAAACCGATTACAGCGTTTAGTAAGTGAGAAATTATTTTACCCAGTGGAATTTATTTACTCTTTGAATATCAAATTTTTGACTTCCAAATTTCCAAAAGCCCGCCAATATTGACAAATGATATGATTTGTCATATTATTTATAGGTGAAGTACTTTGATTGGGATGAGAGGAAAAACGAACTTTTAAAAGAGTTAAGAGAGGTTTCCTTCGAAGATATACAAATTGCTGTTGAGTCGGGAAGAGTTTTAGACGATATTGAACATCCCAATAAAAAACGCTATCTAAATCAACGAATATTGGTTGTTGAAATAGAGAGATATGCATATTATGTTCCTTACATTGAAGATGAGGATAAGATTTTTCTAAAGACTATTTTTCCTTCAAGAAGAGCGACAAAAAAATATTTATATGGAGGTGAAAACAAGAAATGATGAAATATTTTGAATTAGACAAGGAAGAGCAGAAGCTTCTCGCCGAGATTGAAAGAGGTGAGTGGAAACCGGTCAAGAATTTTGCCAAACGCAAAAAACAATTGATGCAAATTGCCAGAAATACCTTAAATAAGACTAGAAACATCAATATTAGGCTTTCGGAACGTGACCTGCTGAAGTTAAAGGCTAAAGCTGCCCGAGAAGGAATTCCGTATCAAACATTGGCAGCGTCTCTTATCCATCGGTCTACTGCTGAATAAAACAGGTTCTGACTTCGTAGTCCGACCCATTCGGTTAACACTCAGGGTCGTACTGAGTGGAATCGAAGTACGACTTCGCTCAGTATTTTCAATACTTCGACAAGTTCAGTATTTTCAATCCACGAGGTGGAACCGATTTTTTGACTTCCAAACCCGAAAGTTTTAAACTTCCATTCAATGACTCAAGAATCATTTAGAGAGAAACTATCTTTAACAGAACCTACTTTAAATTGGTATGGGGCGATTGGGTTCCACCAAGACAATGAAGGGATCAGGATTGTAGCAGTTGGAACGTCTGACTTTATCAACCTGGAGGATGGTAAAGTAGCTCGACTGATGTTGGAATGGGGGCATAGTGTTAACGCAGATGGGAATTTGCGTTCAGCTGTAAGTGAGGAAACTATTTCTGAAATTGAAGCATTTATCACGAAAACAACAGGCTTTTCTCCTAGACAGATAAGGGATTATGCACATAAACTTACTGAGTTGTATAAAGGTAAACAGGCCGCACCATTTGTTATTAACTGGGTAGGTTGAAACTCCAAAGTGTTTGGTTTTCAATAAACCAACTTCTAATTTCTCCAACCACTTGATTTAAAATATTCGAAGTTCGTCGAGTCAAACTCGACTATATAAACTGCGGGGAGTTGACAAAAGTATACACTTTATATATACTTTGTACATATGAATACCGCAGTTGTTAATGTTAAAGTTGATCCAAGGGTAAAAAAAGAAGCCCAAAAGGTAGTCAGGGATTTGGGTATATCGTTAAGTGGCGCAGTCAACGGTTTTTTAAAACACCTTGTGAGGACCAAAACCATCCATTTCAGCCTGATAGAAGAGCCTGGTGAGTATCTAATCAATACGCTTAAGGAGTCTAAGCGTGATCTTAAAGCAGGGAGAGTAATTTCTTTTGACAATCCGGACACTGCTTTGGCCTTTCTGGATAAAATGATTGCCAATGAGAAAAAACTTCAAAAGAATTAATTACTCCAGAAAGTTCCTTAAGCAATTGAAAAAGTCTCCCCTTGTAATTAAGATCGCATTTAGGAAAAGGTTAGGGCTATTTTTGGAAGAGCCTTTTAGTTTCCGACTTAACGATCACTCCTTAACTGGTAAGTATTTAAATTATAGAAGCATCAACATTACAGGTGACTGGAGAGCTATATTTGAAGAATTTGGTGAGGGAGAAGATAAAGAGGTTTTATTTGTTGCATTAGGAACTCACAGCCAACTATATAAATAGACTAGGATCGGATTTTTGAGTTCTGAATTCGAAGTGATACTTTAGTGCCGTGGTGCTTTTTCGCTCTGCTCTTCTTACATCTCCCGACGGGTTAAAAGGTAGGCAAATTCAAGAATTTGGGGAACCATGTAATTTTTAATGGTTAAAATAACCGGTCTTTCTTCCGCACCTTGGACATAAGGAGCATAAACTTTTACAACGCCGTCTTTTTCCCGCATTGCAAGATTAACAACGAGTTCCAAGTCGCGATTATCATAATAATAATCTACAGCCTTTAAAAAATCATCGATAGGAAATGTTTCGTTTGGGTTCTTAAAATGAACATTTTCCTCGTCTGCATAGAATCTTTCGCAGTTTTGGATATTATATAAAATATTAATTGATCTTTGATCTTCTTCGGACAAGCGGCTAATAGCTTGTTCCCGTTCCCGACTTATCATGCAGAGTATTCTACTATAAGGTTAACTTTGGGTCAAACAGGAGGAGTTAGCGCTATTCCGCCTCGGATTTTTGACTTCTAAATTTCCAAAAAGAACTCAAATTAGCAGCAATTTGACTTTCCAAGAGTGGTGAACTATATTGTCTACAAGTTTTTAAGATGCCAATCCAACCGGAAATTATCGCCAACGTCAAAGAGAAAGAAGAACAGGCAGCCCGGGAAATCGAGGCCCTGATTGCTTCCGCGGTAAAGAATTTTGACTTCCCTCAAATAATGGCCTGTATTAATAAGGAGGGGAAAGTGGGGAAATATGACGGTTTATGGGTTACCAAAGGTGGAGAAGAGGCTTTGATTTTAAATTCTGACGGCCTCTTTAGAGCTCCAATTCTGGGTGTATATAACTATTACAACTCAATCCCATCATTTTATGTTCCGGACACGACAAAACTTGAAAAAGCCTCAACTTCGGACCTGCTCCAATTCGGAAGACTTAGTTTGGAAAAATTAATCGTTGAGGAATAATTTTCCTCAAATTAATTCTTGTCTTTGCTCCTTATTTTTGACTTCTAAATTTCCAAACAGCCCATCGGGGGCAGCCCGGTGGGTTGTTTTTTTGTTGGAAAGCGAAATATTTGTAAATTAGCCCCAGGGGTTTTATACTGGTTTTTACCAAATGAGCAAAAATCCTTTTATTAACGCCATTGCCGCCTCGCTTTACATATTTTTGATTGTTGGGGTTATAACCTTGGCGATGAAACTATTAAGTAATACTCCGGATACCTTTATGGCGCCGGTAGCGATGATTTCCCTTTTTACGCTCTCGGCGGCGGTGATGGGTTATTTATTTGGTTTTCAACCGGCCCAGCTTTATTTTGACGGTAAGAAAAAAGAAGCGGTCAAATTATTTTTGCAGACGATCGGGATATTCGGTTTTATTACAGCCGTTCTTTGGGCTTTAGTTTTCTTGCGTGTTTTCTCCTAAATGGAATCTCAAAAGAAAAAAGACATTTCAACAAATATGGAAGCTTCCGACGTTGTCAAACTTTACGATTTGCTTGAAAGTGAAGGTATTAAGGTATGGCTTGATGGCGGTTGGGCGGTGGACGCACTTCTTGGGAAACAAACCAGACCTCACACTGATTTGGACATAGTCGTTGGGGAAAAAGACCTTCCCAAATTACGCAATCTCTTGCAGGATAGAGGATATAAAGATGTAGAACGCGACGATACCCGCGATTGTAACTTTGTTTTGGGAGACAGTAAAGGACACGAAGTGGATATTCACGCTATCGTTTTTGATCAAAAAGGAAACGGCATATACGGCCCGGTTGAAAACGGCGAGATGTTTCCGGCGGATTCTCTAACCGGCGAGGGAGAAGTGAGAGGCAAGAAAGTAAGGTGCATTTCAGCAAAGTATATGGTGAAATTCATTTCGCCCTGGTTGTTTAAACGAAG
>DATCJB010000084.1:0-14798 GCA_036507455.1 Patescibacteria group bacterium
TGAGATATTTTTTGGATAAAGTTTGCGGCAGGGCCAGGGTTTTTAAACCGGAGGTGATGGTTTGCGTTCCGGCCGGCGTGACGTCTGTTGAAAGAAGAGCCGTTTTGGACGCAACTTTATCGGCCGGTGCAAAAGCAGCGTATTTGATCGAAGAACCGCTGGCGGCGGCGATCGGTGCCAAAATCCCGATCGGAGGCCCTTCGGGAAATATGGTTGTTGACATAGGCGGAGGATCGGTTGATGTTGCCGTTATTTCTTTGGGGGGAATTGTCGTTTCAAATTCAGTAAGAGTAGGAGGGGATAAGTTAGACGAAGCGATAATTAACTTTGTTCGGCGCAAACACAACCTTATGATCGGAGAACGAATGGCCGAAGAAATAAAAATCAAAATAGGGTCGGCGGTACCTTTGGATGTCGTTGAAAAAATGGAAGTCAAGGGAAGAGACTCAATTGCGGGTTTGCCAAAGACCGTAGAACTTACGTCAAACGAGGTGACCGAAGCGCTTTCTGCTCCTTTAAAATCTTTAATAGACGCCGTTAAAGGCGTTTTGGAAGATACTCCGCCGGAACTTTCCAGCGATATAATTGACAAAGGAATCGTTTTAACCGGAGGTACTTCGATGCTTCGGCATCTTGACCGGATGATGACCAACGAGACAAAAGTTGCCTGCCACGTTGCCGAAGAAGCGATGTATTGCGTGGCATTCGGAACGGGAGTAGCACTGGAAAATTTGGACTTATATAAGAGAGCCATTACAAAAAGGTAATGTCTCTCTTGCTATAACTTCGCCACTATTGAATTCGTTTATTCAATAGTGCTCCATTATATAAAACGGGCTATCACTAAAAGATGATATCCCTCTTGCGAAAACTTCGTTTTCTAAAGCGGGCAATAACAAAAAGGTGATTTAGCCCGCTTGCGATATCAGCCTTCAGCTTCGCTGAATCTGATATATCAGAGTAGAGAAATTACTGCTGATATAATTACACTACCATCAAAATCGCTGTTTTGATGGTGCTTCATTATCTAAAACGAGCTATCACGAAACGATAGCTCTCTTGCGAGAACTTCGTTGCTACAATGATCTTCGTCTTGTAGCACTCCATTCTTTAAAACGAGCCATTACTAAGAGGTAATTACTCTCTTGCGACGAGTTTGTCGTCTAAAGTGCGCTGATTGCAAGAACTAAATGATGAAAGTAATTCTCGTCTTGATTTAGTTTGTAAGAGAGAGTAAATTTTTAATATGATCACTTCTGACTTAAAGCAAATTGGAGATTTAATAGATAAAAAGCTTGAAAAACAATTTGAATTAAAACTTAAGCCAATAAATAGAAAATTAGATGCTTTGACGACAGATGTAACAAGTTTGCAAAGAAAATCAAGAGTTTGGGATGAAATTTACAAAAATACCAAAAATACTCAAAATAAAGTTAACGAACTAGATCAAAGAGTGGGGAAAATAGAGACTGCACTCGATCTTCAAGCAGCTTCTTAAACACTTCTCACCACTCACTTTACACTACTCACTACTCACTGTACACTTACCCTATGCTCATCGGTATAGATGCTTCCCGAGCCTTCGTTAAAGAAAGAACCGGAACTGAAAATTATTCCCTAAATTTAATTAAGGCCCTGGCTGAAATTGATGGTAAGAATGAATATCGGCTTTATGTTCGGAATACCCACTACAGACTATCCAATACAGACTGGCCAAATAATTTTAAGTTTGTAGAAATTTTTTGGCCCAGGTTTTGGACCCAAATCGGCCTGGCTTTTGAAGTTCTAAAAAATCCTCCTGACGTTCTTTTCATTCCCGCACATACTTTGCCGGTCATTCCTACGCTCGCAAGGCCAGGCCTTGCGAGGCTAAAAAAAACAAAATGTGTGGTTACGATTCACGATTTAGGGTACGAGTTTTTGCCTCAATACCACTCTTTTTGGTCGAAAATTTACCTCAATAAATCCACCGAATACGCCGCCAGATTTGCTACCCGATTGATTGCGGTTTCGAATTCGACTAAAGCTGATTTGGTCTCAAAATTAAAGGCCGACCCAGGTAAAATCGACGTAGTTTATGAGGGAGTAGACAGGGAAAAGTGGAAAGTGGAACCTTGCCTGCCGGCAGGCAGGAGTGGAAAGTGGAAAGTGGAGGAAATTTTAAACAAATACAATCTAAAAACCCCCTACATTTTATTCGTCGGAACGGTACAGCCGAGGAAGAATTTGGAAAGATTAATTGAAGCATTTAGTAAGGTAATAAGGAAATATGGTAATAGGGAAATAGGGACTAAAAACCTTAAAATCCCATCACCCAATAACCTTAGCACCCTGCAGCTTGTCATCGTCGGCAAACTTGGCTGGATGTACGAAGATATTTTAAAAGCCCCCAAAAAATTTGCGGTGCAAGACCGGGTTAAGTTTTTAGATTACGTTATTGATGCTGATTTGCCCCAACTCTATCAAGGAGCAAATCTATTTGTAATGCCATCTTTGGCTGAAGGATTTGGTTTGCCGCTTTTGGAAGCTATGGCTTCCGGTATTCCGATCGCATCTTCGGATATTTCCGTTCTTGAGGAAATTGCCGGTGATGCGGCAATTTACTTTAATCCTTATAATGTTGATCAGATGGCCGGGGCAATAATGAAAGTGCTGACTGATGACTGGTTGAAGGTGAGATTAGTCAAAGTCGGGAGTCAGAGAGTAAAGGAATTTAGTTGGGAAAGGTGCGCGAAGGAAACGCTGGAAGTAATTGAAAAAGCACGGAAGAGTTAATGGTAAATGGTAAATTGTGAATGGTAAGGATGGGTAATTTGAAATTTTAAATTCGAAATTTTTATTGAAGTTCAAATGTTTAAATTTTAAAAAATTAATTAATTGAAAATTGATTGGAAATTAAAAATTGTAAATTGAAAATTAAACCATGAACGACAAACGATTAATCATTAACATTCTCGGAGTTAACGTTGACAATATTGATAAAAATAGTGCCGTTGATTTTATTGTCAATTTAGTTAAAAGTAACAAAAAAGGGTATATAGTTACCCCAAATCCGGAAATAATTGTTGCTACTCAAAAAGACAGCGAGTTAAAAGAGATTCTAAATAAAGCAAATCTGGCAATACCTGACGGAATAGGTTTAATATTGGCAAACAACAGGTTAAAAAACCGTGTAACCGGAGTTGATTTGCTCGAGTCGTTGTGCAAAAAAGCATCGGAAGACGGATTTACGGTTGGTTTTTTGGGCGGACGCGGGGATGCTGCAAAAAAAGCTTCTGAAGAACTAAAAAAGAAATATCCGAACTTAAAAGTAGCGTTTGCGCTCTCAAACGATCCTGACGAGGCTGCAGAAGAGATAAAGAGGCAACCTCTTAACCTCTCAACCTCTATTGATTTGCTTTTTGTTGCCTACGGTGTGCCGAAGCAGGAAAAGTGGATTGCGGCAAATTTCAGTAATGTCCCTGCAAAGGTTTTTATAGGAGTTGGAGGGGCTTTTGATGTCTTAAGCGGTAAATTGCCCCGTGCTCCGCAAGTAATGCGTCAAGCCGGTCTTGAATGGCTTTGGAGATTAATTCTGCAACCATGGAGGATTAGAAGACAAGTAGCACTTCTAACTTTTGTCTTACTGATTTTTAAACAAAGATTAGTTGAAATTCTAAATACTAAACACTAAATTCTAAACAAATTCAAATGATTAAAATTTCAAATTCTAAAATATACGATTTAGAAGAAAGGTCCTTAAAGTTTGCTCAAAGAGTACGGGATTATGTCAATAAATTGCCTAAATCAATTTCGAAATTAGAATTTCCGTAAAAACTTCCAAGTTTTTACGGGTTGACTTCTACCCAGGTGTTGGCCGGTACTCCGATAAGAGATGCAAAGGACGTCAAGTACAAAGGATTGTAATTAAATGTTTCGGCCGGTGTTGTAGTATTGGATGCACTTCCAAGATCCCGCGTTAGAGAGAAACCCGTATGGGCAATAGCCCCTCCGGTTACGGTTAACGTTTGGTTGCAGGGTCCGTTAACACAGCTGTAAAATGTTCCGTCCATTACAAATAACGCTTCAACGATTCTGGTGTCGCGGTGTATTGAAACGTTGCCTTTTACGATAAACATAACCGCACCGGTGCCCTGGGTATCGAGGTTTTGGTTGATGGTTAAGTTGCCATCTATAAAGATGACGACCGGGCCGTTAACGGTCGGACTTGAAGTAATTCCCCAAATGTAATCATTTGCGGCACCGTGGAAATATATACCGGAAGCGGCCGGAATAACATTATTGGCAACTGTCGGTTTGGCCGTACAATTTACCAGGCGGCAAAAATCGTCATATGATTTAGCGCCGGGTATGTTTAAGTCATAATTTTGAATTGTAGTATTATTTTCGGAAGTAAAGTTTGAGACGTTATTTGTTGAGATTATTAAGTATTTGGCGTTGTGACCAACGGGAGCGGCAATTAACTCCGATATCGGTCCCTGGGAACCGACGTTGCCGTTGTTGGTGTCAAGCCAGGCCGGGTTGGCGATATATGAAAAAACCTGCGGGTCTCCGTTTCCGGGTGTTCCCGAACCTCCGCTTGCGTTGGAGGATCCGGGCGGGTTGTCCATACTGGTAACAAACGTATTGCCAAACCCGTCGTTGCATCCATTATCAGCCCTGACTCTCCAGTAATATGTCGTTCCGCTTGTTAAGCCGGTTTGCGGAGCGACCGGAGCTCCCGCGGTCAAAGTCCATTGATTTGTCGGGTAAGCCATCGACGTAACGTCGGTGATGTTCGGAGAATACCAATACCAAGTCCAGGGAATGGCGCTGTTGGTCGTCATTTCTACCCGGTATTGGATTGGTCCGGATCCGCTGGGTAAACTCCAGCTAAACGTCGGCGTTGAGGAAGCAATTGTACTCTGGGGTGAATTTGCGGTAATTGCGCCAAGCGGAGTGCAGGGTATTGGAGTAGACGTCGGCGTTGCCGTCGGAGTATTTGTCGCGTATGAAGGATAGCTTGGATAGTCGGGATAATCCGGATATTCAGGATAAAAGTCGTAAAAAGGATAGTCGTCATAATCCGGGTAATCAGGGTAGCCGTAACCTTCATAAGCCGGAGGGTAGTCGGGGTAGCTTGGATAATCCGGGTAACCGGGATAATCCGGGTAACTCGGGTAACTATTATATTGGGCAAAAACTGATTCCGGGTTAACAAAGGGGATTTTAAGTCCCGAAAAAGGAAGCGCAAAAAAAGCCAGTATAAAAAATGAAAAATAAACTACCGACGGCCTGAAGGCCGTGGTATTTTGATTCTCGCTTCGCGAAACTAAGAGCTTCATCCAAAGCTTGAAAGCCGAAGTTTTCGCTTGCTCGAAATAAAAAATAACCGGATATTTTCGATTAGGCACTTCCATCTTTAATACGGGTATAAAAAGGCGGTTAATAAAATTTATCTTATATCAGTTAAATAAGTCTAGTCAATCATTTTTTTAAGTTCTACTTAAAAAGCCGCATATTTTTTTTAAGTTCTACTTAAAAAGCCGCAACAATTTAAACATCCTTACTGCAACTTAAATTTTGAAGTGCTAAAATAACTTTGGTGATTTTCAAAAAATTCAATTTTTCTCCGAAAAATTTGTTTATAATCTTCGACGTTCTAATATTTGGAATTTTACTGCTTGTTTTGGTAAGTGACGCACCGGCCTCTTTTTTATCCGATAAATTTATCTCTCCAAAGGATTTAAAATCCCAATACGAATCGGCTGCTATAAAAATGGCTTCAAATTGCAAAGGTACTAGCGGGAAAGAACCCTGTTATATAAAAGAATTTAATTCAGTAACCAGGGAAAAAGGTTTCACTTTTGCCGAAAATACTCTATATGCACTGCAGAATTTTGATCCTGCGCTTCGTCATTGTCACGTGATTTCCCACGAAATATCAAAAATTGCCACGCGTGCAAATCCTTCACTATGGCAGGATTTAATAGCAAGCGTAAACGTTGATACCTGCGGAGGAGGGTTTTTGCACGGGATACTCGAAGCACACATAGGCGATGACCCGGATTTTACTATAAACGACCAAACGGTCCCTGAAATTTGCGGTAATGACTATCGTGTTCACAAAGACCGTTCGTGCACGCATTTGCTTGGACATTTAATTTTGGTGCAGGAAGAGGGGGACGTTGAGAAAGGTGCGGCGGTTTGCTCACAAATCAATGATGCGAATTTGTCAGAGGAATGCTATACGGGTGTTTTTATGGAGGACTCATTTAAGACTAGTCTTTTTGACCACGGTTTGGCTGAACTTCCTGTTAGGGATGAAGCCAGAATGATCAGACAAACCCAAAGATGTTTGAAGTACACCGGAGTTGCCGGCAACGGCTGCTGGATTGATCTGGCCGAAATTTATAATGAATTTTATAATTACGATCCGCTTAAAGTTTATGAGTCGTGCTACAAGGCACCCGCCGGCCAAATGGGGCAAAAGTGTTATTTAAAAGCGGCAATTTTAATGGCTGTTTCACCAAATTACGATAATGTTGAAAATATGGTCGGGATCTGCGAAGTTTATGATGGTCAGCCGGCTTTATATCAAAAATGTAATTACTTTGCTTTGTCCGCACTGACTCACTATTCGATTAAGTTTACATCAAGAGGCGTCAAACTTTGTTCAAATATCGCCGAATCCGACCGCAGGTCTTGTTTTGAAGAATTAGGCCGGCAACTTAAAGCTTTGACGCCTGATATTAAAGAAAGAGAAGATGCCTGCGCAGGAACTTCCGAAAGGTATATGTATCTTTGCGTTGCCGGATAGGTTTTAATGAGAATCTTTACCACCCTTGTACTTTTGACTTCGGTAATTATCATTTTTGTTTTGGTTTTCTTTTTTGATTTTTCCTTCAAGACTGCCGATGTTGATGCGCAAAATTATATTACCCAAAGATTGCAAAATTGCTTACACGAAAAGTATAAAAAGACGTGTTTGAAAAACGCTTCCGGGGATTTTTTGGATAATTATAGTCTGGAAGAAATCCAAGCCGTTTTTGCAAAGAACGAACAGGAGCCCCAATACTTTACCCAGTGCCACGAGACCGCACACTACCTGGGACAGGAGGCTTATAAACGTTTAGGGGATATCAAAGTTGTTTTTGCCAAAAGCACATATATTTGTCTTGGCGGAATGTTTCACGGAGCGGTTGAAGGATACTTTATGCAAAAATACGGCAACGCAAAAACAATTGACCAAATTCCAAAAGAGGAAATTACCTCTCTTTGCCAGACGAGGGAAAGCTACGTGCGCAAACAGGATTTTGGACTTTGTATTCACGGTCTGGGACACGCTTTGATGTTTGTTGCCGACAACGATCTGGTGGCCGCACTTTCGCTTTGCGACAATTTGCAAACCGTTCCTTTGCGGGAAATTTGCTACACGGGTGCTTATATGCAAAACGTCCAGGACGCAAATAGCCCCGATCACCCCTCAAAATATTTTAAAGCCGATGATCCTTTGTATCCCTGCGGTGATCTGGCACAAAGGTACCAAAGCCGGTGTTACTCATATGCCGTTATTGAGCGTTCTCAAACCGATACGCCAACATCAATAAATCTCTGCCTTCAAATCCCCGCAGATTCCCAAAAAGACTGTTTCAGAACGCTCGGACTCAATATTACTCTGACCAATTCAAAGCCGGACGAAATTATTGCAGGGTGTGATTTAATTGCCAAAACGGAATATAAAAACGAGTGTTTTATGGGGGCGGTTTACAATTTAGTTTCCAGACTTAATTACACGTCTCAAATACCCATCGATTTTTGCAGTCTTCTGGGGGACAAGTTTAAACCTGATTGCTACAAACAAATGGGTGCGGCAATTTTAAATATTGCCGGGGACAGGAAAATTTTGACCCAAAATTGCGCGGGAATCGCGGAAAAAAATTACCTAAAATATTGCTTAAATCCGGATGGTATATGAAACAGAAATTTACATTGATTATATTGGCGGCGATTGCGATTGTATTGCTGGTCCTGCTTTTTTTTACCGGTTCAACCGGCGAGTCTAGTCCGGATTCCGTTCAAAAAACTGCAAGTAAAGTGTTAGAAAATTGTCAAAATAATAAATACTTTTTAAGCTGTTATCAGCAGAATTTTTCCCAAATTACCAAAAATACAAACGTCGGTTTTGCCAAGCAAGTACTGGGTGAACTTCAGCAAAAAGACAAACGGGTTTTACTTTGCCATTCAATTGCTCACGAAATTGCTTCCGCTGTCATTGTCAAAAATCCTGACCAGGCCTTGCAACTGCTTGCCACTTTTGATCCGAATGAGTGCGCCGGGGGTTATTTCCACGGAATCATCGAAAGTATGGCAGGTTTGAACGCGGATTTTAATCTCAATGGTGAAGAGATTGATAAATTTTGCAGCGTAATGCCTGACGACTATCAAAAGGGAAGCTGTACCCACATTTTAGGACACATAGTTTTAGTCGAAACCGATGCCCAAATAGATCGGGCATTAGACATTTGCCGGGGCGTTGCTTTCAAAAAAGAGGAATGTTTCAGCGGAGTTTTTATGGAAAATATTTCAAAGGCGAATTTAGTCGAACACGGTCTGGCTGATGCGCAGCCTGAATGGACAGCAGATTACGCCTTAAGTTTGGAAGAAATTTGCAATAATTATGACGGCGATATTGCCCGGTCCTGCCGGATTGAAATGGGTTCGGTTTACGCAACGCTTTATAACAATGAACCCGGACCGATTTTAGTCGCTTGTCAAAAATCGGGTAAAGCTGACTTTTCAAACGGCTGTTATTTAAGAGGTGTAGTCAGAGCGGCAATCTGGTTGGATTCCGATCAGCAAATTCAATCATTGTGCGATCCCTTTGATTACGATTTACCCGTTTATCAGGACTGCGTTGCCAAGATTGTTGATGCATTGATAAAAAACTCTCCCGATTTTTTGGAAAAAGCAGTTGCATATTGCAGCCGGATGAGATCTTCATCAATACAGTATTGCCACAGAGTATTAAAATTTAAAGCAAACGGGATGTATTCAAAAGATCAGATAATCAATCTTTGCCGAAATTTTTATTTGCAGGATTATAAAAAACTTTGCGAAACTCTCACCACATGAAACGTAAACCGAAAATTCTAATTGGTGTTTTAATAATTTGCGCATTATTTGCTCTCGCATTTGTCTGGTATCTATTGGGGGGCTCGAAATTAAGTTCAAAGGCACCATTGAGCGGGGAGTGGTTTGTTTCTCAAATGGCCGGGTGCCGAAACGGGGAAAAGAAAAATGAGTGCTACCGAAAGTTGGCGGGCACTTTAACCAGGAATTATCAAATCACAGAAATACTAAAAGTTATAACAGACGAAGAGACCGATCCCGAAGTTTATGCGGATTGCCACACTCTGGCGCATTTTGTCGGCCAGGAAGCGTTTAAACAAATAAAAGATGTTGGTATCGCTCTTGGCTTTGGAACTTACGCCTGCTTTGAAGGTTATCAGCACGGTGTTGTCGAAGGCTACGTTATTCAGAACAATCTCAACTTGGAGAGTGAAAATCTAAAAGATATCACCCCCTCAATTTGCGGTAATCAGGAGCGTTTTGAAAAGAAGGAACTTTACTCGCAGTGTCTTCACGGTATCGGTCACGCTGCGATGCTTTTGACCGAAAGCGAGGTTCCCGAAGCGCTATCGATTTGCGATTATTTAAAGCAGGATTTTGAAAAAAGACTCTGTTACAGCGGAGTTTTTATGGAAAATTCCAACAGTTCAACAAATCCTGATCATCCTTCAAAGTACTACAGGGCCGATGATCCGTTTTACCCCTGTACGATTCTAAACTTAAAATATCAGGAAATGTGTTTTGAACTGCAAAGCTTTAAATTTTTTGAATTTTCAAGTCTTGATTGGCCCAAAACATTTGAAATGTGCACTAAAATTCCAATTGCTTATCAAAAAAACTGCTACAAAACTTTAGGGTCAAGTCAGGTCGGCTTTACCAAAGACTTTGAAATTATGAAACAGAATTGTGATTTAACACCCTTTAGCTATAATAATACCTGTATCAGAGGTGTCGTTTCAACGCTTAGTACCAGATTCGGCGGCGACGTTGAAAGGATGGCTAAATTTTGCCTTGCTGTTGATGCCAACGCGAAAAATTCCTGCTACGGCCAAATGGGTGCTTCTTTGAAATTGTGGACCAAAAATCAGCAAGAAGTGAATGTTCTATGTTCAAAGGTTTTAGAAGCCGGGTTTGAGAACGGGTGCCGTGAGGGAAATTAGCTGTCGCGCTTTAGTCAACCAGATGGATCGTTCTTGTAGTCCACGTTAAGCTTTTTAAATCATAGGTTGTTGAAATCGATACTCTTTGTCCCGATTTTAGGTCGTTTACGTTTTTGGTAGTAACACTTTTATCATTTTCAATCTTAAAAATTCCCGTTCTATCATTTATGACAAAAGTCGGCAGATCGGAATCTGAAGTATTCAAAATTAACTGTTTGCCCTGGGAAATATTTTTTATCTCTTTGACAGGTCCGAAAAAGTTATATGCCAAATAGACGCTTCCAAGATTGCGGTTGGATAAACTAACAGGAAGAGTGATTTGAGTAGGCGTAACGATTGTTTGCTTTTGGTCGGTCGGTTTGAATAATTTTTTATCCGGAAATTTATCCTTGAACGCAACTTTGACGATTAAGACCAAAATTATCAAAAGTATCAAAATTACAAATAGAATTTGAGGGAAATATTTAGTCGGGTGCTTTAACAGTTTGGCTGTTTTGATTTTTTTGAACGTAAGCATTTAGATTTTGGGTAAATTAAAACCGGTTATTCTGGCTTGATGACCAGAAACCCGCTTGGTTTAACGTTATCGCAATTATATCCTAAAATCCTGCTGGCCCCAAGGTCTGTTATGTCAATTTTGGTAAATTCACCCTTTTTGACTACATATTTTTTAGTGGGTGAGAGAGTAATTGTTCTGTCGATTGTATCGTTATTGGTTACTTTAATTGAGACAAGATTCGGACCGACCAAAAGAGCCAGAGGGGACGGCTGGCAATTTGTACCGATGACTATTTCCGGACCTGCTTTTGCGAGGCTGTAAGCCAGTTCCGAGTAATCATCAAGCTCTTGTTGTGTGCTGTCCTGTTTGGGTGTTACAAACAGGCTTTGTTCCTGGCCGGTTAAACCGGAAAACCAGGTTGGTTTAGTATCAACAACCTGCTGTGTTTCCTGTTTGTTCTGGGAATTTTGATTCTTTAACAATGAGGTTATTCGATCTTTGAATAAAACCACTAAAACACCGGCTATGATAACAACCACTACTAAAACTGCTAATTTAATTTTTGCAGACATTATTTACTTATCAAAAGTTTATCACCAAGCGCCAAATGCGTGTCAAGTAGATTAAAAATGTTTACTCGGTTACGCTTTTTTCACTTCTGTGAAACGTTTATTTCTCCCCTGATTTCGGGATAGAGGTGGTCGTGATATTTCCATTTACCCGGTTTCTCAAATACAAAACTCCAGCTTTGCCCATTAGGAACTTCTATTTGCGGATCAAACTCGGGATAGATTCCGTGGGTGGGGTGTAGATTTGAGGCCGGCCAGTGAGGTTTTGAGCCCTCATTTTGAAAAATTACCATGGTTCCTTTTGTGATCGTTAAACTTTCAGGTTCAAAACTGTCATCTTTGAGGACCACTTTGGCTTCGGGTATAGGGGCTTTGAATGGTTGATATTTAACCGCATAAGCCAAAATTAAGGCCAAAACTGCCAAAAATAGTATTAATATCATAAATTTAGAGGGTTTCATTTCTTAAATCTTAATCCGTATAGCAACCGTCACGCAAGGATCACTTTTATTAACTTCAAATCCCAAAAATTGAGTTTGTTATACTTGAGAGAAAATGTTTCCTAAAAGTTTTCCGGTTGTGTTTTTTACTTTTTTGAGCCTTATTTTTATTCTTGACGGTTTTGGTTTACGAAACGGCAGAACTTTATCGTTTTATTTGATATTAGCCCTGCCTTTTTTGCTTTATTTAAAGCAATTTAAAGACAAAAAAGAGATTTTTGTTCCCAAAAAACTTGCCCTGTTATTTTTGATCTTCTTTTCAATTTCTTTGATTTCTGTCATTTTTTCAGGCAATGTTCAAAAATCCCTCGAATATTTTTTGCTTTACCTTGCCAACTTTTTAGTTTTAGTTTTTGCTTTCAACAAGAAGGACAGCTTAAACAAATATTTAATACCTTTAATTCTCGGATTTTCTTTTATTTATTGTTTTTATTCAATTTTCTTAAACTTTTACGCCGCCCGGGTTCAAATTCCTGCTTTTTTGATTCCGGATCACGGATACCAATTAGTTTTTCCTAAATTCGGATCACACAACCATTTAGGAGACTTTCTGGTTTTACCCTTAACGATTCTTTTGTATCAAATACTTTCAATTAAAAGTTTAAGGCTGAATTTTAAATCAACTGCAGTATTTTTAATTTTATTGCCGTTTTTTATTCTGTCATTTTCAAGAAGCGCTTACCTTGGTTTTGCGGTCGTTACCGTTATCTTGTCTTTAACTGTTATCCGAAAAAAAGAATTTAAAGTATCCAAGTTAACTTTAGGATTAGTTATTTTAATTTTGGGAGTAGTAAGCTTACTTTTCTTCTCTACGGTGTCTGATATTAATCAATACGGTCCGGCTAAAACGGTCAATAATTTTTTAACCCAAAATGAGTTTATTTCGAACAAGTTGTTCTTTGGAAGGAGGACCGAAATTGCAAATCAGGGTTTGAAATCAATAATTGAAAAACCTTTGTTTGGAGTAGGGCCGGGAAATTTTTATCTTGCTTCACAAAAATTTGCGGCAGATCCGCCTTTGACGGAAATTTCCCACAATTTTTTTCTTGATTTTTTTGTTGAAAACGGAATTTTTGCAGGTTTATCGATGATTGTTGTCGCTTTTTTGGTTTTCAAAAATATCCGAAGGGGAGTATTGTCTTTTGGAGTGTTGGGTATCTTTATCGTTTTTCAAACGGATTACGCAAACAAAATTCTTTCTTTTATGATTCTGTTTTCGATACTGATTGGCCTTTTATATAAAGAAAAAGAGACGCTAAAGAGCACAAAATATGTTCTCTTATTATCGGCTATTGCTTTTGTGGCAGGAGTGCTCATTTTGGCCGGCAATTTGAGTTTGAAAATTGGCAACACAAAGCTTGCTTTCTATCTTTACCCTCTAAACGAGACTGCCCTGACTTTTTTTATCGACCAAAATATAGAGTCGAACAATCAAGAACAAGCTTTAAAATTGACCCAATTATATTCAAAACTTTTTCCGGGTGATTTTGCCGCGTTGGCGTACGTTGGCCAAAAATATGACCGGTTCGAAATGAACGAGGAAGCTTTGGATTATTATTTAAGATCTTATGCCGCAAATCCGACCGGAGATTTTCCGGCCGTAAAAAGAATTTATGAACTTAAACTAAATAAAGATAAGGATCAATCGGCTAAGTTTGCTGTTGATTTTTTTGCTAAAGTAACATCCAGAAAATTAATATTGAAACCGGATTTCAGACAGGATACGTTCGATTTTTGCGAGAAACTTTACAAAACGTGCCCTTATGATTTTTAATAGTTCCCTAAAGGTTGAATATTTGTGGCAATCCATAAAATTAAAAAAGGCTTTATAACACAAAAAATTGACGGGAAAGTTACCATTTTTGACGGAGAAAATTCCCAACTTTTAACTTTTAATGAGACAGCTTCCTTTATTTTTGACCGGATTAAAAAGGGACTCGATAAATTAAAGATAGTTGAACTGATTCAAAAAAGATACAAAATTCCCAAAAAAACTGCCCTCAAAGATTTTGACCAACTGATTTCAGAGCTGCATAGGTTAAAAATCATATAAGGGTGAAATTAGATCAATTCCTTTCAAAATATCCTGTTCAAATTAAATCTTTCGGTAACAGTATGTCTCCGTTATTGCTGGACGGTGACGTCGTGTTTATAAAAAAAACCGGCTTCAAAAACGTAAATATTAATGATCTTATTTGTGTCAAAAAAAGCGGAAAAATTTTTACGCACCGGGTTATTTATAGAAGTAATAATTTTGTAGTTACAAAAGGTGATAACAATACTCAATCCGACGGTAAAGTTTTCTCGAAAAATTTGATCGGGTTGGTTTTTCAAATAATTAGAAACAATCAATTGTTTAACCCAACCGATCTTTATTTAATGCAGTCGACTGTTTATTTTAAGGAAATAGTATCGGTTAAAAAGGCTTTGGAAAAAGAAAAAATAAATTTCTTGTTCTTAAAAGGCTTACCTCTTCACTTATATTTAGAAGGGAAGCACCCCGGAAGAGTCTACGCTGATTGTGATCTATTAGTAGAAGAAAAACAGTTGGCAATTGTCAAAAAGATGTTTCGCAGACTTGATTACAAACCGCAGGACTCATCTCTATCCGAATTTCAAAAAAAGTTAAGAGGGAAGGAGCCGGAAATTTCCTTCAATAAAACAACTTTTGGTTTTACCGTTTCTTTTGACATCCATATTAAACCTGTTTTTTTGATGGTTCAAATTAGCAAACTCAACGAGTTATACCCAAATAAGCTTTTAGATTCGTTAACAAAAAGGTTTTTAAATAATAAAAGATACGTAGAAATTGATCGGGAAATATTTCCAATTCTTCAAAGATCAGATTTATTGGTCTACTTAATTTTGCATCTTTATCACCACAATTTAAAAGGTGCTTTCCGCTTTGATTTTATTGAGAATTTAATTCAAAAGGAACCGGTCAATTACAAGGAAGTCG
>DATCJB010000085.1:0-2363 GCA_036507455.1 Patescibacteria group bacterium
AAAACGATTTTTAGGCCATTAGGCTCCTTGGTAATTAGGCTTTTAGGTTTATTTTTTAATTTGTCTTCCATAATCTGTTTTTCTACGATAATTTATTAGGCTATTAATTTGTTTATTTAAAATATCATATTCATCAAATAATTTACCGCATTCTTTAATGAGTTGTTTATACAAATCCCTTATAACAAGTAATTGAGTCTGGACTTCCGAAGCGGATGCTCTGCTGTTGATAAAGAATTTAATCTTTTCTGCTGAATGGTATCGAGCTTCTCCTTCTGCGATATTAGATTCTATTGAAAGAGCTGCTCTGCGAAGCTGTGAAATTAAATTAAAGGTTTCTTCTTTAGGAAGTTTAGCAGTTAGCTTATAGATTTTAATAGTTAACTGGTGTGACGTTCGCCAAATTTTAAGTTTTGTAAAATCAGCCATCCTAATAATCTAAATGCCTTAAAAACCATCCTAACAGCCCAAAAGCCCAATAGCCTAATAACCTATTCAATCACTACCTCCGCAAATTTTTCTTCACCCTTATTATCCTTGCCCATAAATTTGTAGAGTTTGCCTTTTTGGTGGTGGACGTGATCGATAAAAAGAGCACCGTTTAAGTGATCGATTTCGTGCTGAATGATTCTGGATAATAACCCCTGGAAGCTTCTTTTGAAGTTCTTGCCTGACCTGTCCTTAGCTTTGAGAGTTATTTTAGCCGGTCGGATAACGTGGCCGTAAAAATTAGGAACCGACAAACATCCTTCTAAAAAATCGGCCGTCTCATTTGAAAATTTGGTTATTTCGGGATTTATAAATGCCTTAATATTTTTTTTATCCTCTTGCAAACTCTTGTTCTTTGAACTTGAATCCTGACCTTTTTGGCCAAGTTTTACCCGGGCCCGCTCCGACTTGTCAGAGACGAGGCGGGCAACAAACACTCGTTTTAATACACCGATTTGCGGTGCTGAAAGCCCAAGTCCCGGCGGATCATCCTGGACAAGAAGTGTATCTATTAAATCCACGACCAGTTTTTCGACTTCAAAGTCGATTATTTTAACAGGTTGGGAAACTTTCCTTAAAGCTTCGGAATCTTTTTCGATGGTTAGAATAATTCTTTTCATAAGTCGTTTGGTTCAATTACTATTTTAAAACTTTTTCCGGCAATAAGTAGTAAAGGTTCTAAATCCTGTCTGTTTTGCGCTTTGAGGATTATATCGTACTTTTGTTCTCCTTTGCGACCGGGGGCACCCTTACTCTCGAGAGGTCCAATCATTTCAACAGGTTTTTTAAATGTATTTTTGACTGATTCAAGCTTTCTGATAAGCTTTTCCGATTCTTTTTTAGGTATGGTGATTTTTGCAAAGATCCAGAAAGGAGGATAGTTTAATTTTTGGCGTTCTTTTACTTCTTTCGAGTAAAAACCGATGTAGTCGTTAGCAGAAGCCGAATTTATAAAAAAATTATCTACATTTTTTGTTTGAATAAAAAATTCCCCGTTGGTTTCTATTAGATTTTTTGTTTTTACAATCGCTCCAAAAGTTATTTGTGAGGCGTTAAAGGAGGGGATGTTTAAAAAAGAATCTGCCAATATTATTGCGTATCTAAATTTAAGCGGGAGCCGGGAATAAAAAACGGTTGACGTCGAGATTATGATATCCGTTAGCTTCGTTAACGGGCTGTTTGAGGACACAATCGAAATTGTTTTTTCTGGAATTTCTTTTTTTAAGTGGTCGCTCAACGTTTTAACATCGAGATTGAAGAATTGTAAGTTTAAATTTCCGCAATTTGGACAGCTTGAGGGAGTTTGAGGCGCGAAATCGACAAATTCGCAGTCTTTGCAAAATATTCTGCCGATATTAGAAACTCTATTTAAAATTATTAAAACCGGTTGATTTGAATTTCTAATTCTTTCACAAATTGAATAGGCAAGTGGAAAAGTATTAATTTTAGAATCAACTATAGTTGTTTGTATATCCGGTGGTTTTATAATTTGTAAAAGTGCGCTAAATTGTTTGTGTTTTATTTTCCAGCTGGTTTCTATTCTTGGGGTTGAAGATTTTACAATAAATTTTGCGTATGTTAATTTGGCAAGTTTGTCAGCAGTAAAAGTAGTGTCGAAATAAGGTGACCGTTCTTCTCTAAATCCGGGTTCTTCCTCGTTAATTATTTCTATTTGGTCTATTTTTGAAAATGGCGCAAGAACGGCTGATCGGGTACCGATTACAATATCGGGTTTATTATCCAGTATATCCAGGTAATTTTGAATCCTCATTTTAAGGGGAAAGTTAGCGTGGTAAATAAGAACTTTTGATTTTTTGTCCTGTTTAGCCAGTATGTTTGGAATTTCAAAAATTGAAGAAACAAGTATTAGTTTA
>DATCJB010000086.1:0-15463 GCA_036507455.1 Patescibacteria group bacterium
AGTTACCTGTTGATTATCTTCAAGGTGATAAGCTTCCTTAATACCTTTTGATTTGGCTGTATCAGAAATAATTTTTGATGCCTCCCCAACAGTCACAACCACTTCGATGTTTTCTTGAGCCAGTTTTTCTCCGACTTCCCTGTGGCCCTGATTCTCAAAACCGCCAAGCTCCAGCATGTCCCCCAAAACCGCAATCGCCCGGCTTTTTCGGGCAAACGACCTTAAGGTTTCAATCGCCATCACCGCCGCAACAGGCGAAGAGTTATAAGTATCGTCAATTATTAAATTGTCTTTGTATTTTATCGGAGTTAGCCGATGAGGCTGACGTTCCATTTTTTCAAGATCCACCTTAACCTCGGATAATTTCATTCCGCAGTTTACTCCGACAGAAGCGGCTGCGGCTGCGGCGTAAGTATTATGCTCTCCAATTAACTTCCATTTTATTTCAATTTCTTCGTCTTTAAACTTGAGTAAAAACTTTGATCCTTCAACTCCCTGATATAAAAAATCGCTGATTTGCAAATCGACTCCCGGTCGGGAACCGTACCAAAAAATTTTAGCTTTTGTCAGTTTGGACATCCTGTTCCGAATATACTCATCGTCAAAATTTAAAATAGCAATTCCATCCGGAGGCAGTGCTTTTAAAAGTTTTCCCTTTTCGTTTCCCACTCCAAAAATGTTTTTTAAAAATTGGGTATGGGTCCAATAAATTCTGGTAATAACGGCCATTTTAGGAACAGCCAAATCCAGATAAAAGTCCATCTCATTTGGATATTCAACACCGTACTCCAAAACAATTTTTTGGGTCGACGGCCTGATTCTCAAAAGTGTTTTGGGTATGTTAAAAACCGGATCCAAATTTTCTTTGGAACTTATAACTTTAAACTTATAACTTAAAACTTTTGCAATTGCTTCTTTAGTAGTGGTCTTACCAACCGAACCGGTGATACCAATTACATCTTTGTCCCAAAATTGGCCATAAATTCGGGCCACTTTTGCTTTGATAATATGATAAGGGCGTTTCCAGTTTTCTGGATAAAATTGCGAGTACTTCATCTTAGGAATTTTTCTTCCAAATAACTTTTTTGCCTTTTCTATTTGCTTCGGCCATAACAAGTTCATCATAAATGCCATCGATTAAGTCATAATTTTTAGCTTCTCTTAGACTAACCCAGGCAAACTCGTCAGCTTCGTCTTTTTGGAGCTTAATTTTTCCTGATTTAAAATTTGCCAGACAGGATATTACAAGCGAGGGTGCGCCGTCCTTGTGAACCGTTGCAAGGCTTGTTAAATATTCAACATCGCGAATTTTTATCCCGACTTCTTCAGCTACTTCACGGCTTAAAGTTTTTTCTAAAACGTTATACCAATAGTCTTTGGTGTCTTTCGGTAAACTGGCGTAGTCACTAATTTCCAGCTTTCCCCCGGGAACCGTCCACATATTCGGAAATCTCTTTTTTGTTGAAGATCGTTTAATGATTAGATATTTATTTTTGTTGACAATAATTGCTGTAATTACTACTTCGTGAAGGTTTTGGTTTCCCATTTTTGAAGACGTCACAAATTATCTAATATCTATAATCTAACTACTCCTGCTTAACAATTTTCGCTCCTAATTGCGAAAGCCTTTCAACAATATTTTCATAACCTCTTTCTATTAATTCCGCTTTATCGATTTCACTTGTACCGCTTGCTGTAAGTGCCGCAATTAAAAGCGCCATTCCGGCCCGAATATCCGGCGTATCGAGTCTTTGACTGATTAATTTTGAGGGTCCGTAAACCAAAACCCTGTGTGGGTCGGCAATTTCGACTTTTGCGCCCATAGAAAGCAATTTATCAACAAAAAACATTCTTGATTCATACATCCAATCGTGCAAAAGCGTTACTCCTTCAGCTTGAGTTGCCAACACAATTGTGGGCGCCATTAAATCCGAAGGGAATCCCGGCCAAATATCAGTCACAACTTTTTCAACCGCGGTTAATTTGGAGCGCTTTACTACCATCGTATCTTTATTGATTTGATAGTCAACGTTAAATTTGTCCAAAATTTGTAAAATTGAATCCAAATCGTCTTTAATTATCGGAGAAATTTCCAGAGTCCCCCCGCAAATCGCACCTAAAATTGCAAAAGTGCCGACTTCTATGTGGTCAATTCTAACCGAGTGAGTCGTTCCGGTTAGCTTATCCACACCTTCGATTGTCAAAACATTTGAACCGACGCCGGAAATTTTTGCACCCATTTTGATTAAAAACTCGCAAAGGTCAACAACGTGGGGTTCGCTGGCTGCTCTTCTGATTTTTGTCGTACCTTTCGCCAAAACTGCTGCCATTAGCGTGTTTTCTGTTGCGGTTACCGACGCTTCTTCTAAAAATATATCGGTTCCGGCAAGTCCGGAAGCCTTGGCAAAAAAGGAGTGATCCCGCTTTTCAACTTTTGCTCCAAGTTCTCCCAACGCCTGAATGTGTGTGTCCAGGGGCCGTCTGCCGATAATGTCTCCTCCAGGATAACCAATTTCAACCTGACCGACACGAGACAGCATCGGCCCCAAAACCAAACTTGAAGCTCTAAGTTTTTGGGTCAACTCGCTGTCCAGACTGGCTTTTTTAATATTTTTAGCGCATATTGTTAACGTTCTTGAGCCGACTCCGTTTATTTCTGCCCCGCATTTTGTCAAAAGTTCACTCATGACTTCAACATCCAAAATCTGCGGAACATTTTCAATTACACACTCATCATCGGTAAGAAGCGTTGCTGCCATAATTGGCAGCACGGAATTTTTGTTTCCGGCAACCGTAATCTTTCCATTTAATGTTTTTCCTCCTTCAATAATTAATTTTGCCATTTGTTAAACCCCTTCCAAAAACACTTCCGGTTTTAAATCGATTCCAAATTTGCCCATTACTTTCTCTTTAACTAATTTTACCAATTCACCAACGTCTTTCGAGCTGGCATTACCTGTATTTAAAAAATAATTCGCGTGTTTATCTGAAATTTGAACTCCTCCGATTTTTGTCCCCTTAAGACCTGCTTGATCAATCAAATATCCGGCCGAGGTTGTCGGTAAACCTTTTTCTTTTGCCAAAGACTCATCTATGTTTCTGAAAATACATCCGGAACAAGGCATTCCAACAGGCTGATTGGAATTTCTGTAAAGTACTGTTTGGTTGGCGGTTTGCCAAAGCATCTGCGGGTCAAACCCGCCCTCTAATTTAAATGTTGCGTCAGCTACAATTTCACCTGTTTGCTGCAGCTTACTTATATCGTAGCCGAATTCAAAGTAATCCCTGTTAACTTTTTTAAGTTCGCCGTTTTTATCAACTAAAGTTGCTTCAGCAATCGCATTTCCGACAAATTCATTCATATAAGGACGGAAGTGTGCGTTTATTTTTAACGCGCCGCCTATTGTTCCGGGAACCGTAACGAACATTTCAAATCCCTTCAAACCTTCCTCAATTGTATATCTGGATAATCTGGAAGTTAACGTTCCGGATGTTGCTTTAACAAAAACTTCCCCCGTTCTTTTGCCTTTTTCCAATGTTCCTTTCGCGCCTACTAATGTAATTTTTTCGACTCTATTTTTAATTACCAGCCCATCAAATCCCCCGTCGGCAAAAATAGTATTTGCTCCGTTGCCGATGATTAAAAATTTAAGATTGTTTTTAAGGCAAAGTTGAACAACCTTTACAAAATCATCGTTTGTTTGAGGTTCAAAAAAGTATTTTGCCGGCCCGCCAATTTTAAAGTATGTATGTTTTGCGAGCGGTTCATCTTTTAAAATCCGATCGCCAAACTTGCCAAGTATAATTTTATAATTATCCATTTCGAAAAATTTATTATTTTGAGAAATATATCAGCATTTCATCTGATATAATCTCGCTCTGCTCAAATATCAGGAAACTACAATATCAGCAATTCACTTCGCTTATTCTGATATATCAGATTCACCGAAGGTGAAGGCTGATATAATCTCTTAAAATAAATTAAATATTAGAGTTTAGCTGATATTTTTTAGATTCAAATAAACTTTTTCAACGTCGCCTGCGCCCACTAAGAAAACTATATCACCTTTCTTAGTATTCTTCTTTAAAAATTTGGAAACGGTTTCTAATTTTGGGATATAGACTGCGTCAACGTTATTTATCTTTTTGACCATTTGAGCCACGTCAATATTTTTGTCAATTTGTTCTCTTGATCCGAAAACATCACAAACAATTATGTGTGAAATATTAGACTCGTTTAAAACTTTTACAAATTGATCAAAAAAGTAGTTGGTTCTTGAATAAGTATGAGGTTGAAAAACAAACCAGACTGTCTGGCCCTTAAAGTTTTCTCTAGCAGCGTTTATTGTAACCTCAAGTTCTTTAGGGTGGTGAGCGAAATCGCTAAAATAAGTAACTTGGCCGATCTCCCCAAGTTTATCCATCCTCCTTTTGAGACCGTCAAAATTTTCCAAACTCACAATGATTTTTTTCATCGAAATTTGTAATGACTCACCAATTTTGGCTGCTAGGGTAGCGTTAATAATATTGTGACTGCCGGAAATTTTTAGTTTAAAGTTGTACAACTTTTCAAAAAATACACCTTCTCCCTGCCAATTTTTCAATTCATCAATCAATTTGTTTATCCCGATTTCGTTTGCCGGTGCAATCAATAACTTTTGACCTTTAGATTTAAAAATAAATTGTTTAAAGCTTTCAAAATACGCTTTCTGATCAGCAAAGAAATCCGGGTGGTCAAAATCGATGTTTGTGATTGCTATAATGTCGCTTTCATAACTTGAAAAATTGTCATTATATTCGTCCGCCTCAACAACAAAATATTTCCCCTGACCGAAACGAAAATTTGCCCCCCACTTTTTATCCGTGGCTCCGACCAAAACGACAGGATCGAAACCGTTATCTTCCAAGACGTGACCGATCATGGCCGTTGTCGTTGACTTGCCGTGGGTTCCGGCTATTGCAATTACTAATTTGCCTTTTTGCAAATACTTACCGGTAAATTCCTGCCAGGTAAAAATTGGAATGCCTGCCTTTTTTGCAGCCTCCAGTTCCGCATTATCAGGGCTAAATTTTTCAACAGCCGGAGAAATTGCCACTAAATCGACGTTGCTAACGTGTTTTGGATCGTGACCGATAAACACGTTAATGCCGTCTTTTTTAAATTTTCTGACGTTTTTGTCTAAATCACACCCGCTTACCTTAAAACCGTATAACTTGGAAAGGTGAGCACAGGCGTCAGCACCGGCGCCATTAATTCCGACAAAATGAACGTGGATTTTGCGCTTTGCCATTGGTATGAGTATACTGCTTTTTATCTTACGAGTAAAAGTAATTTTAGGCGAAGTTGATATTATAGGGCATTTTTGTTAAAATTTCCACTAATGGCAAAAGAAAAACAATTTGAATTGGAGGAAAATCCCAAATTATCCCCAGTTATCTTAAATAATCTTTTCGAATCTATCGGATGGTCAACCAGGGATGACGACAAGTGGCTTGAAGTTCAAGATAAAACATCTTATTTTGTAGCAAAATGGGACAAAAATCGTCTGATTGGTATGGGCAGAATAGTTGAAGATGGTGTGATGTGTATGATTTATGACGTATGTGTACGCCCCCAATATCAATCTCAAGGCGTAGGAACGAGCATAATGGAAAGAATTGTGGATCAAGTCAGAGACAAAGGATATGCATCAATTGGTCTATTTGTCTGGGAAGGTAACCTTAAAGCGGCTGAATTTTATAAAAGATTTGGATTTGAAAAAGTTGGAACAGGCATGGAACTGGTTGCGTTAATGCAGAGAGAGTAATTACTTCAAATTCTTCAAAAACTTTTCTCTGCTTTGGGCAACTTTTTCAGATTTATTCTCTACTATTACCTGGCTTTGTTTAACGTAGCAAAACTTGTTATCCTCTAAATCCTTATCCAAAACGACACCTGATCCGACAAAGCTGCCTTTTCCGACTTTAACTCCGGGCATAATCATTGCATTCACTCCGATTCGAACACCACTACCTACCACCGCTCCGAATTTTACCCGGTCGGTCGGTACTTTTTTGCCTTTAACAACCGACGTTATTTCTCCTTCGTCTAAGCGTAAATTAGCCGTTATCGCACCTGATCCGAATGAGATATCTTCATCTAAGATTGAATCTCCGATATAATTTGTGTGAAACCAGCACTTATTCCCTATATAACTCCTTGCGATTTCCGTATTGTAGCCAATGATTGAATTTTCACCGATTAATGATTCCCTAACTAAAGCTCCATTGCCGATTAAAGTCCCTTTACCGACATATACGGGTCCCCTAACTACGGCATTTGAAAAAATACGAACCCCATCTTCAATTTGAACCGATCCTGTTGAATGATCAATAATCGCCTGTGGAGAAATTTTCGCATTTCTGGACACTTTATCCTGCAAAAAGGAAGAGTTTAAGAAATAATTTGTAACATCCAAAATGTGCCAGGGGTATTTTAACTTTTCCCAAATTCCGTCGTATTTAACACAAGTGAACTTTTTTTGCTCTTTGATTAATTTGGTAATGGCATCCTCATACCATCTATCCGGATCACTTTTAACAGTCTTCTCAAGTGCATTTGCCAAATTTTTTCCTTCCTTAAAATAATCCATAACGATTCGGACATACTCCGACGGAACTTTATCCGGATCAGGCTTTTCAATAATCTCCAGAACCTGATCATCTTTTAATTTTAAATATCCTCCGGGAAAATAATTTTTAACCTTATAACCGACTAATATTCCGTCCGTCTTTTGCTTGGTTTTTTTTAATACTTCCTTATATAAGGAAGCTTCAAAAAAATCGTTAGCATTGCAAATCAAAACCGGGCCGTTCAAATACTTTTTAGCTGCCAGTACTGCCCCTCCCTGACCTTTTAAACCATCAGCCTGCACTACAACTTCAGCTTTAATTTTGGCGTCTTTGAGAACATTAACAAAGGTCTGGTAATTTCCTTCATTAACAACAACTACGAAATCGGCAATTCCACCTTGCTTGGCAACTTCCAAATTGTAAACAATTGCAGGTTTTCCCAAAAACGGAATTAAATTTTTATCGTATGTTAGTGGTTTCATTCGGCGCGAAGCTCCTCCTGCTAAAAATATCGCTCTCATTTATTTACTCCTTTTAATACCCTTCTTACCGTTTCCTGATCCGACCATGGAACTTCGATCCCTTCAATATTCATAGATTTTTCATGACCTTTGCCAAAAATCGCGACCGTATCGCTTTTCCTGGCCATACCAATTGCTAATTGTATAGCTTTTGTACGATCCGTTTCAATGAATACATTAGTGTTTAATTTACCGCCTGATTTTTTTAAACCTTCTAAAATTTCAAGCGAGATTTTTTGCGGATCCTCGCTTCTTGTATCCTCGCTGGTTATGACGGTAACATCGGCAAGTTTGGCGCTTATTTCTCCCATCATCGGTCTTTTTTGATTATCACGCTCTCCGGCACACCCAAAAACAGCAATCAACTTTGACTTTTTTGCTCTTCGACTCTTTAAAACTTTTAAAGCCTGCTCCAAAGCATTGGGCGTGTGCGCAAAATCGACTACAACTTTAAAATCCTGTCCTTCATTTATTTCTTCCATCCGCCCGGCCAGTCCGGCAAAGTTTTCCAGTGAATTTTTGATCGATTTTGTGTCAATGCCCAGCAATTTAGCAACTTCTGCAGAAGCTAGTGCGTTTGAGAGGTTGTAATCCCCTTCAATTTTTAATTTTAAATTAAGCCAGTTGTTTGATTTTGAATATTTGTAAATTTTTCCTTTTGTCAATTGTTCAATTTTGCCGAACGCTAAATCTTCAGAGTTTAAAACTGAAATTTTCGCATCTTTAAATAGTCGAGTCTTTGCTTTTAAATAATTTTCAAAAGTTTTGTGATAGTCAAGATGCTCGTGGGTGATATTTGTCAAAACTCCAATTTCAAAGGGAATGAATGCTACTCTGTTTTGATCCAAACCGTGGGAAGTGACTTCCAAAACCGCGTATTCAATCCCGTTTCCGGCCATTCTTTTTAAAAATCTTTGAAGGGCAAACGGGTCAGGAGTGGTCACGTGAAAGCCGGTTTCATACTCACTTTTTCCGATTTTTGCTCCGATTGTTGAAACATATGCAACTTTTTTTCCGGCATCTTCCAGAATTTTGGCGATCATGTGAACGGTAGTAGTTTTACCGTCAGTTCCCGTAACGCCGATAACTTTAAGCTTCTTTGCAGGAAATCCGCAAATGATAGCGGCTAAAAATGCCTGAACGAGGTGGTAGATATTTTTAATATTTTGCACAACTTATTACTTACTTAAATTTTACCAGAGTTTTATTCTCAATATCGGAAGTTTATATAAACGGGTTTATTAATTTGAGGAGTATATATTTAGTACTGTCTGTTTCCAGCGATTACTAAAATCAACAGAAGCCTTATCCAGGACATATTTAAGCCACAATTCATCTAAAAATTTACTGTTAATTTTCCCCTCGCTTTTTAATGGTTTGTATATATTGTTTAATGTAAATTCCCAGGCTTCCATTTCAATCAAAGTTCTCAAATCCGGATTATCTTCATAAACATTTTGCCATCTTTGGGCTTTTTGCAATACATAAGTCGATTTTGCGTAAAATACGGCCATCTCTTCTGGTGAACCGGCTCTGGCCGGAGAATCCAAAGATATTAACCAAAATGCTTCTGTGTCTTTTGGGTAATTTAAAATGCGCCAAACACCAAACACATCATTTATAAAATAAGGCTGTAGATTTTTAAATTTAACGAGACTGGGGTCATCAAAGTTTGCGTTCGTCGACAATTCCTGCGTTTTAAAATTAATCGCATCAACTCTCAAATACGGATTTTGAGAAGTTGTCATAAATTCGTACATTTTTTCTATTTTCTCAACTGTTGGAAGCTGGGTAAATTCAGAAGAAGAACTGATCTGAGATTCCTTTTTTTCAATTTGCCTTGAATTGGAAGCTGAAGCAAATTTAATTCCAGTATCTTCGAGTTCGGAATCTTTTATGCCTTTGGCGAAGATAAATGAAAGAGCCACAATACCAGTCGAAAGCAGAGCAAATTCCGCTTGCCGAACGCGTTTCGCAAGAGGTGAGTTTATAGAATTTCCAATTTCTTTCTGCATTTTATACCAAAAAAAGAACCGCCCTAAAACGGACGGTTAATTTTGCTTTTATTGATGATATTTAAGCACTTTTTAGGTTCAAAGTCAAATTATCTTCCCGGATACACTCCGAAGTATGCAAATAAATCCCTAGCTATATCAAAAAATGTCGGTGCGGCGGTTTCGGAGCCGAATTGACTGGTCGTTGGCTCGGTAAAACGAACCAGCATCACAAATTTCGGGTCATCAACGGGAGCAAAACCGACAAACGAAGCAATAGTTTTATTCGGATCGTAATGGCCGTCAATTGGAATTTGCGCGGTTCCGGTCTTTCCGGCTACTTTAAAACCTTTGGGTAAAAAGTACTTTGCCTCACCGTTTTCAACTGCATTAACCATCATCTCAGTCACAATTTCGGCTGTTTCTTTTGAAATTAAATTTTTCTTTTCAATTTCCGGTTCGATCCTGATTGTTTTATCTCCGTCAGAAATTTTGGAAACTATCTGGGGTTTGACTAAATTTCCGCCGTTAGCAATAACCGAAACTGCCCGGACCATCTGAATCCCCGTAATTGCAATTCCCTGACCGAATGAAGCGGTGGCTAAATCAATTTCCTTCCAGTCATTCTTTGGCCTTAAGCTTGTTTGAGCTTCATCCTGCAGGTCAACGCCGGTTGGAGAATCAAGTCCAAAGTCTTTAATATATTTATAAAATTTGTTCAGGCCTAGCTTCTTAGATACAAACACCATTCCGGTATTGTCGGAATGCTGCAGCGTTTCGGTCATTGTTGTTTGGGGATAGTATTTATTGTTCCAGGTTCGGATGGAAAATCCCCCGATTTCTATGGGTCCTGCACAAATATCGCACTTTGTAGAAGGTTTTACCTCTTTTTCGTTAATCGCCGCGGACATTGAAATTACTTTAAAAGTTGATCCCGGCTCGTAGGTATCGGCAACGACTGGATTTTTAAAAGAATCTTCGGAATATTCCTGCCAATTTTGAGGATTATAGTTGGGGAAAGAAGCCATGGATAAAACGGCTCCTGTTTTAGGATCCATAACGATAACCGAACCGGATTTGGCTTGGTATTTTTCAACCGCTTGTGCCAATTTCTTTTCAACAATGTATTGAATCGTCCGATTTATCGTTAAGGTTAAATTCCGGCCGTCTTTTGGATCAACAGGACGATATAGTCCGGTTAAAATCGGTCTTGACTGGGCATCCCTCTCCTGATCTATACTTCCCGGTCTACCCTTGAGTTGATTGTCATAATAACCTTCTATGCCAAAATATCCAGTCGGATCTCCGGTATCATTTGAACCTACAATCCCTAAAACATGAGCAGCCATCGAGGCTTCGGGATAATATCGTTCCTTCTCATTTTCAAATCCGATTCCTTTAATATTTAAGCCTTCGATCTTTTCCTTAGTTTCCGAACTTACCTTGTGGGCTAGCGCCACCCAGATTAAATTTTGCGCATTCAAAGCCTCATCCAAACGGTTCTCTATTTCTTCAAAACCGGATAATCTTGCGCTCTCGGAAGCAGTTTTTGATAAGTAATCATCAGTTAAAATAGGCGTGAGCAAATCCCTAATTTCTTTTGGAGATTTTTCCAAATCAGGCAATCTGGCATATACCAGATAAGCTTGTTTATTAGTTACGATCGGATAATTGTCGCTTGTTCTGATTTCTCCCCGGCTTGCAGGAACCTCAAGTTTTAAAAAATATTGTTTTTCACCCCGCCTGACTAAGTTATCGGAAGCTAAAACCTGCCAATACAAAAGACGCAGCAGTATCGCACTAATCGCAAATCCGAAAATTACGGCAGTTATTCGATACCTAAACATGTAATTTTATCTTACTATAATTGAAAAAGACTTAACGCAAGTTTTGAGCAACCGGAACCGTGCGGTCAATGTAAACAAACTTAGATGCCTCTATCATTCCCAGTTCTTTGGCTTTTGTCTCGACGTTTGACAAAGACCCTTCCTGAGCAATTTCGGCTTTAAGTTTGGAATTTTCCTGTTTTGTTTGATTTATCAAAGAGTCAATCTTAGCCAGATTTTCGCCGCTTGTTGCTAAAATATTCGACAAAATTATTTGCAATATCAACAAGAACCCGATTATTGCTGCCAGAAAGAAAAATATGTGCCTTGCACTAAATCTGCCCAATATTGCCGAAGAATATTGTTGTCTTGCTGGCTGCATTATTAAATTTCTCATTTAATTCCTTTCTAACCGTTAATTGCCGGTTATTACTTTTTGAAAGCAGCCCTTAACTTTGCGCTTCTTGCCCTTAAATTAACCCTTACTTCTTCTTCGCTTGGAGTTATTGGTTTTTTAGTCAATATCTCCAAGCGATTTTTTAATTCGATCAAAAAATTTTTAACGATGCGATCTTCTTTTGAGTGGTAGGAAATTACAACCAATCTCCCTCCACTACCCAATATTTCTGTTGCCCCCAAAAGTCCCTCTTTTAAATTTTCAAGTTCCGAATTTATAACAATTCTTAGCGCTTGAAAGACTTTTGTCGCCGGATGGCGTTTCTTAAAACTTTGATCTTTATTGTATTTTGCATAAACATCCTCTACAAGTTTTGCCAACTCGTCGCAGAATTCAATTCGCTTTATTTGGCGTTGGATTGTAATACTACGAGAAATTGGTAAAGCAAGCTCTTCTTCACCATACGTTTTAAAGACCTCATACAACCTCCTTTCGTCTAAATTATTAACTAAATCTGAAGCCAAAACGTTCAAATCAGGGTTCATTCTCATATCAAGCGGAACGTGATTTTTGAAAGAAAATCCCCGTTCCGGTTTATCCAGCTGATGGCTTGATAATCCCAGATCGAAAATGATTCCCTGTGCCTGATCAAAATTATTCGACTTTGCAATTGTCTTTATGTCTTTAAAATTCCCTTTAACTAAAAATAAATTTTCTTCCTTTTTCCATTCACTATTAACCATTAACCATTTACTCTTTACATACTCTATTGCTTCAGGATCAGTATCCATTCCTAAAACAACTCCTCCCATTTCTAAAATTTTAAAAGTGTGACCTCCTCCTCCAAGTGTTGCGTCGATGTATTTTTGATCTTTTTTAATATTTAAAAGTTCAATACTTTCCTTAAGCAATACGCTTTTGTGAAAGTTGTTTGTCATTCATTCTTTTTTGTCTCTTGTTTATTTTTCTCCTCTTCACCATCGTCTTTGATTACATATACCTGATCCAGTTTTTCTCTTAACACGTTTCCTTTGATTTTGATCACCTTATAATCCTCCTTTCCTATAAAAATTTATTCTTACTTACTCTCTGCGAGTCTTTGAGCCAAAATTGAACTATCCAAAGTCAATCGTTTTGCGTGTTTTCTCCAAAATCTTAAATCCCAAATCTCAACCCAGTTAACAAGGCCTAAAAATATTACCGTATTTTTAATAAGAGCAAAATCTATCATGTTTTTTGGTATTACAAACCTTCCCTGATCATCTAAATCAACTTCAAATGCATTACTGGCCAAAAATCTTAAGGTTTCCCTTGCTTCGCTTCTTGTATAAGGCAAAGCCGATACCGGCTCGATCAGTTTCTGCCACTTTGGCCGCGATTGCACTATTAAAGATCTCTCAAATCCAAAGCTTAATATTAGTTTATTCCCTAGCTCTTCTCTAAATTTTTTTGGGAAAGCGATTCGGTTAGAACTCCCGAAGTTTACCTGGTACTGCCCTATCAGCATCCTTGAAGCACCCCTGCTTATCCTCTCTGCCAATTTGTCGGGCAGACGGATCCTCTGCAAAGCAGAACCGGTTGTTAAAGTATTCTTTCTCTTGTTCCAGCTTCTGCGAAAAGTATAAGTAAAAAACAGATCCCTCGCTTAATCGCGGATCACCATTTTTCACCATCTATCACCATTCTTAAGCAATTCACACCGCTGTGTCAAGAGGGAAAATTAAAGTAATAAAGAAGCAATTCAATGCGTCACTTCAAGAGCGTATTTATCCCTTTCAGAAGGCACTGGAATTGGATAAATCCCAGTAAAACAACCCTGACAAAAAGTTTTCAAGGATCTCCTAAGTGCAAGTTCAAAACTCCTTAATGTTTGATAGTACAATTCATCAGCTCCAATATATTCCCGAATTTGTTCCACAGTCCTATCAAACGCTGCCAATTCCCATCTTTGGGCCATATCAATCCCGAAAAAACAAGGGTCACTAATTGGTGGAAATCCAACTATATAAATTACGCGTTTCGCTCCTAATCTTCTCAACTCCTTTATTAAAGCCGGACTATTTGTGGCTCTAACAATTGAATCAGTCCCAACAGCAACCACCTTACCTTCTATCTCTGGTTTTAAAAAGCTGTGCTTTAAGTTTACCGAACGTTCTCTTACTTTTGGATCCGGGTCAATAAAAATTCTTTTACTGTAAGGATCCTTTATTGATCCTTCATTAAAAGGAATTCCTGATTCTTCAGCATAACCGTGTGCAATGAACGTTCCTGAATCTTTCTCACCGATTATTATGTCCGCGTTTACCGGAAAATCTCTTGCCAGTTGTCTACCTAGTTCCATTCTAAACTGATAAGCATATCTACCGTCAGGTAATAAGCTGTCCGGTCGTCGGAAATAAGTCCAGTCAAAAGGACATTCCGCTATTTCTCCTTTTGACGGCAATCTAAAGCTTTCAATACCTTTGGAATTAATTGACAAGACTTCTCCGGGATTAACTTCTCTGACATATTCTGCTCCGATTAGTTCAAATGCCGTACTTTCCGAAGCAACAACCCAACCATTCCCGTTTATCTTACCCAGACAAAGCGGCCAAAAACCTTTTGGGTCTCTCACTACGATTAAGCTGTCTTCCATTAAAATTGTTAACGTATATGCCCCTTCAAATTTTTGACAGGCATTCATTACTTTTTCAATTGGTTTTGAACCTGGAGCTATTGCAATTGTTTGCGAGATAATTTCTCCGTCAGAAGAACAGCTTTGACCTTCAGAGTTTGTTGAAGGATATGCTCCTTCCTCATTTAACCATAGCCTTAATTCAAATGCGTTTGTTAAATTACCATTTTGTCCGATCGCAGTTGGACCGTATATAGAAGGTTGGGAATTGATCAAGGTTGAACCGCCAGTATTGCTATATCTCGTATGACCTATCGCAGCAAAACCGCCCGCTAAAGAGTCGATGTCTTCTTCGGTAAAATTCTCACGCAATAAGCCCATTCTTTTAATAAACTTAATTCCATTTTCGGATAATGTTGCTATGCCGGCTGATTCCTGACCTCTGTGCTGAAGTCGATACAAACCATAAAAAGTTGTTCGTGCTACGTCACCTCCGGGGTCAAAAACACCAAAAACTCCACATTTGTGCTTTGGATCTTCCGTTTCAAGATCAAAAAACTTTGGTTCGGATCTCTCTGGAGAATACATCAAAAAATGAAACTGCGAATTTGGCAGGGAACACTTTTAGAATAATCGAATTTCCCAGATGGGTCAATGGCTAACTTAGCGATTTTTGAAGAAATGCGTTAATTTCAGTGACTTTTACTCTTTCCTGTCTAGTGTTGTCGCGATCGCGAATCGTAACGGTATCGTCCTCTAAAGTTTGAAAATCAATCGTAATACAATAAGGAGTACCGATTTCGTCCTGCGAAAAATAACGCTTGCCGATATTGCCGCGATCATCAAAATCAACGTTAAAATCTTTTTTCAAATCGTCATAAATTGACTTTGCCTTCTTAACCAAATCAGGCTTGTTTGCCAAAAGCGGAAAAACGGCTGCTTTGTAAGGTGCAAGCTTCGGGTCAAGCTTTAAATACTTTCGATCCCCGTCCTGGCTATACGATTCGACGAGTAATGCCAAAAAGGTCCTTGAGATTCCGAACGTCGGTTCGATTACGTGGGGAATGAACCTTTCATTTGCTTCCTGGTCAAAGTATGTTAAGTCAACTCCTGACTTTTCGGTGTGATTTTTTAAATCAAAATCAGTTCGGTAGGCAAGTCCGTACAATTCCTTAAAACCGAACGGGAATTTGTATTCAATATCTTCTGTTCGCTTGGAATAATGCGACCTTTCCTCATCAGTGTGAGGTCTCCAGCGTAAGTTCTTTGCATTAATGTTCAACGTTTTTGTAGTCCACTCCCACATTTGATCCTGCCAATACTTAAATTGGTCTTCCCATTTTTCTTTCTTGGGATTAAAGAAATATTCAAATTCTGCTAAATTAAATTCCAATGTTCGAAAAATGAAGTTGCCTTTCGTTATCTCGTTCCTGAACGCTTTACCTGCTTGAGCAATACCAAAGGGTAACTTCGGCGAAAAAGAGTCCAAAACATTTTTA
>DATCJB010000087.1:0-3603 GCA_036507455.1 Patescibacteria group bacterium
AAAACCGAATGATCAAGTTCTGGCAGACGCCGGAAGTCCTTTAGGGGGCTGGGAAGCAAGCGAAGATCAGGAATCCGGAGGTCCCGTCGCAAAAGAGCCGGAGAATTTAAGCGAGCCGCAAAAAACTGAACCTTCCCCTCCGCCTGTTGTTAATGAACCTCAACCACCAACTCCAGGCCCGGTTCCGCAAACACCTTCCAACCCGCCACCATCTACCCCGCCTCCGGTTGAACAGGCAGCGGGAGCATCATATGCAGCTCCTGAGGCAACGAAAACTTCAATTATATCCAAACTTAAAACCGTGCTAATAGTCATTATAATTGCCGCAGTTGTTGCTGGAGGAGTTTTGGCTGCTTATTTTATGTTCTTCAAAACTGATGATTCTACGGTTCCTGCTCAGTCGCAAAACGAAGAGGAAGCTCCCGCTTTCAATCAGCCTCTACCAATCGGTACGTCCGTCCCGTCCGGTACCTTCGAAGCCACCCCGACTTCCAGATTTAATTTAGAGTAAAAAGATTGCTCTTCAAATTCGAAAGAACTTCTTGATTGGATAGACCCAGGAATGCTAATCTTCATAAATCAATGGGAAAATCAAACCCTTCGACAACACTCGGAGTAAATTACAAATTGCTTTTTTTTGTTATTCTCACAATTGTTTTATCGGCAATCGTTATTTTTGCCCTGGTTTGGTACTTGGAATCCTTAACAACCCAAACGGTTCCGGGCCGATAAAATTGATTTATTCTTCAAGATAATATATAAATTCATCTGAAGTGAAAGAAATCAGCCGAAGAGAGGTGCTTGGCAAAATCGGTTTAGCATTAGCGTTTATGTCCTTTACTGCCTGCAGGGACAAAAACCTACCGGTAGCAACTCCAACCTTCGAACCCAATTTACCGCCCACAATCACAATTTTCGGCAAAATTATTTCCAGAGACAAGATAAGTGAAGAAAAAGTACCTGAAGGAATCAATTCCGTTCCCCTTGCAAAGGACACAAAATCATTGATTAATAAGTTGATTGAAAATGAATTAATTCCCAAAGTCGAAGCTAATCCCAATCTTTATGCCAGACTTGAGTGTTCAAGCGAAGTGCTCCGATTCGTTTCCAGAGGAGACCTGTTTGGGGAGCTTATTAACTCCTGCAGAAAATTGCCGGTTGATCAAAGGGACGAGTGTAAAATGCAAATTGCCAAATACCGCGAGTTGGCTCAAAGGGACGTCGGACCGATCCCGGAATTTTCCCAGCTTTGGGAAATACCGGAAAACTTAAAGATTATTTCCAGCAATTGACATATTTAACCTAAAAAAGCAGGTCGCCTTGGCAAAATTCTGACGAATTCGTACCAATGGCGCTTGGTCTGATATTTTTGAACTGGTTCAAAAAGAGTAGTAATTACAAAATTAATCTCATTGACAAACTTGACCTATAGTGGTAGAATTTCACTGAAATGTCAAAGGAACTTCCGCTATCCGTCAAAATTGCAGCTGCAATATCAATCCCTGTGGCAATCGCCTGCGGAGGTAAGGGTACGGGTGGTGAAACTAAAACACCTTCAACGGTCGAAAATACACCCAAAATCGTCGCCTCCCCAACAGTAGAAGCATCTTCGATACCCGAGGCCATAAACTTTACACCGGCCGTATTACACGCAACAACCGAAAATGCTCTAACTCAAATTGATTCTAGAAGTTATGAAGAGTTGCAAAAACAGTTTAACTCCGGCACAAAAATGACTCAAAAAGACCAAGACGTGATGACCGTCTATTCAGGACTGCTAGATGCAGAAAAAGCGCTTAATGGTTATCTTGCCGACCCCGAAAAATATCGACTTGCGTTTTTTAATACTCTAAACGTGTCCGGTCAACGTATCGGGAAATTATATTGTTCCGAACCCAAACCAAGCTTAGCCTCCTTATTCCATATTATAAAATCCTTCCTAAAACAAGAAGTCCAAAAAGCGGAAGCTGAAGGTAAGAAACAAATCGGCACTTGGAAAGAATATGAACGAGTTTCTTTCACTCCAAACTGTCCAATTCCAGAACCGCAGCCCCAAAACTAATCTCGTTTGGTTTATCTTTGCTTGCTTGACTTAATTTCCGACCTATTCTAATCTGAAATTAGACCAATGGGAAATTTGCCTGCCGACTCCAACGACATAATTGCGCTTAAATCCAGGAATAAAATTAAATTGCTTTTGCTCATTGCAGCCGCAGTGGTTTTGTCGGTAATCATCGGACTAGCAGCGTACCTAATTTTCAGCAAATTCCAACCTTCCAATCCATTCCAACTTTCGGAATCAACTTTCAAGAATTCTTCAAAGGCTGCCATTTTTAATGATTTGACCAAAACGGGGTTAAAATCGAAAGACCAAGATCAAAAATATGATTCCTTGTATAAGGCCTTCTCAATCTTGGCAATAGACTACACTGCCCAACCGGCAGTGGAAAAGCGGCTAATGCTTGATAAAATAGCCGATTATCTAAAACAAGAGTTTCCCCAAGGAAAAAATAACTATGGTTTAGTCATTCCTTGCAAAGAAGAAGCTTGTGGAGCTGTTGCGAGATATACCCCCGAACTTGAAGATTTGAGACGCAGAGCTGAAGATAACCCTGTTCTAACTGACGAGATTAAATCCTCTTTCTTGGTAAATTTAGATAATGCCGCCTTTGCTTTTGGTAAAGACAATGAGGATGGTGTGTTCGCTGGATTAAATGCTGCCTTCATCACCGTAAGATATGCTTGGAAAACTTCAAATGATACCAGTCTGGAAGAGCTTGCCAAAGATACGCTCGCGCTTATGGAAAAAACTGACCCGGATACTTTTAGGAGCGGACAAGAAAAAGGTTTTTACAAACTTTGATGGCCAAAAAAATATTATTGCCGATAATTTTACTTTTCGGTTTATTTTTCATAGCCGCCTATTTTTCTAAAGCGGATGCAAGCTTTTGGGTCAGCGGTACGTTTTGGAATGATGGAGATGCCGACTCCATCCTTTCTTACAGAATTTGGAACGGTAATAAGTGGATAACGGATCCTGATGGGAACTGGTATTCCATACCAGTAAATGCTTTTTCCTTGAATAGTACCGGGGGTTATGAAGATGATCAAGACACGGGAAATTATACGATGGACTATGATCCTTACAAGCCCTACCTGGCCGATCCAAGAGACGTAGGTTGCAGGGATCCTTCCGTTGGCATTCCACAGTGGTCCGAAGGAATTTATATCAGCGAGATTCATTATGCCTGCTGGATTCCAAGTGCGCCGACACCACCCCCGCCACCGCCAGCAGCGTGTGAGGATGGTTTTGATAATGACGGCGACGGACTTGCCGACTACGGAAGCGATCCCGGATGCGACAGCTTTAGTGATGATGATGAATTTGATGCGCCGGCACCGACGCCTACACCCGGCGGAGGTGGCGGAGGCTCAATTAGCGTCAGTTATGTCTGTTCCGGCAGTAACCCCCAGGCCAATACTTCCTGGTCATCAGATCCCAGCCAACTCCAAATGTGGATTGACTATAACCCGGGAGACGGAAACATTGAGAGAATAATCGATGTCGGAAGTACCCAATCGGTCATGTCGATTGCCGGTTTG
>DATCJB010000088.1:0-6379 GCA_036507455.1 Patescibacteria group bacterium
GTTCAAATTAGCTGCTGTCCACAAGGCGGAGTCGACGATCCGGGAGAAAGTCCAAAACCCGGCGATCAGCCTTCAAGCCAGCCGTCAACAACGCCGTCGCAAGCTTCCCCATCTTCAAGTTCATCAAGCGGACCGGGATCAAATCCGATCAGTAACGCGATTTTAGGACTTTCAACCCTGCCGGCAACCGGCTCGTACTTTTTATTCTTTGCAATCCTCTCGTTTTTGGCAACTCTTTTAATGGGCGTAGTTCTCCGGTTGTTAGCGAGCCGCTCACCCCCTCTTTACGCCACTGTTTAACCCGCCTTCCTGTGTTGTTGCACAATTTTGGTGAGGTTGAAAAACTTTTCCGGCAATTTAATTTGCTTGCAAATTAAAGCTCCGGTTGGGTTTTAAGTTAGTTCCGCCGTTTTCTGCTCAAAACTGCCCGGGAACTTGTTAAAACTAACCGGGGCTTTTTTAGTAATTGACATAATTTACATTGACCTATAAAATCACCGTAACTGTTACTTTTTGCGAAATTGTAATCGGAGGCAATCCACCAAGCTGTTGTTGAGGATTGTCTCTTTTGGTTTTGAGGCAGGTGAAGTATGCGGATTTCACAAAATAAATTTTATGAAAAAAGAAAATAATTTTATCTTTTTTAGCCGTAAACGTTGGAAGATCATAAAGCCGTTCTTATTTTTATCGGTTGCAGCTCTTTTTTTCGTGGAATATTTGATAATTGAAGGACTTACAAAGTCTCCTTTTTCGGCTTCATTTTTAAATTCCCAAAAAAAGGCAATCATTGATCAAATATCGGTTTCTGACAAGGATAAAATTAGGCTTTACGGAAGCGGGCCGGTTTTAGAGATAATCAATAAAAGCGGTCAATATTTTTTAGTCAGAAAAGAAACCGGCAAAAGCAAGCAGGTTTATTTAACTTTTGATGATGGTCCCGATCCTGAATATACCCAAAAAATATTGGATGTTTTGGAAAAAGAAAACGTAAAGGCAACCTTTTTTGTGGTTGGTGAAAATGTTTATAAGTATCCAGAAGTAGTAAAAAAGATTATTGCTAACGGCCATTTAATAGGAGCGCATACTTTTTCTCACACTCCGGAAAACGTTGATTTATATGGTAAAGAATTAAAAATGTATTACGAGTTTGAGTTGACCCAGAGAATGCTCGAGCAAAGGACTGGTCATACTGTAAAAATTTTCAGATTGCCCTATTGGGGAACGGAAGATGAAATGTCGATGAATAGTCTTGTATTGGCGGTTAACGCCCGACAAAGAGGGTATGAAATTATCGGTTCAACCATTGACTCTGTTGATTGGGATAATATTACGTCTGAAAAAGTTGTCCGGAACGCGACGGATCAACTATTGGAAAGTCCGGTAATTTTACTGCACGACGGCGGAGGTGACCGAAGCAATACAGTTGATAGTTTGCCCAAAATAATTAACTATTACCGCAACTTGGGCTACGGCTTTGGAACCGTTGATGAATTTACAATGGATAAAGAAGTTTTAATTCCGGTTGATTTAAAAAATAAAATTATGTCTAACGCCACAATATCTTCTTATTCGTTTTTGAAAGAATTGCCTTTAAGATTCAGTGCGATATTTATCATTGGACTTGCTTCGTTTGGACTTCATTCAGTTTTGATTTGTGTTTTTGCGATTTTACATAAAATTAAAGAAAGAAAATACAAGTACTTTGGCAGAGGTTTTCGTCCGAAGGTGAGCGTTGTCATTCCGGCATATAACGAGGAAAAGGTTATTTCCAAAACGATCCGTTCTGTTTTGAAATCAACTTACAAAAGATTTGAAATCATAGTTGTCAATGACGGTTCGGTTGATGATACGGCAGGCAAGTTAGCCAAATTTGAAAAAAATAGAAAAATAAAAGTTATAACACAATTAAATTTTGGAAAATTCTCCGCACTAAATTCCGGAGTGGAGAGTGCAAAAGGTGAAATAATCATAACGGTTGATGCCGATACACAAATCGTCCCTGATGCAATAAAAAAATTTGTCAGGCACTTTAAAAATGAAAAGGTTGGCGCGGTGGCAGGCAACGTTAAAGTCGGCAATTTAAATAATTTGTTGACCCGTTTACAGGAAATCGACTATCTGATGGCGATTAACCTGGAAAGGAGAGCGTTTGGGTTTTTAAATTCGATTTTTGTTGTTCCGGGGGCTGTAGGTGCCTGGAGAAAGAGCTTGGTACTTGAGGTCGGAGGATTTTCTTCAAGCACTCTTGCAGAAGATGCCGAATTAGGACTTAAAATCAGAAAGAGAAATTACAGAATTATTTATGATTCTTCAGCCATCGGATATACCGAGGTACCGGAAACGATTCTGGCCCTTCTTAGCCAAAGATTTAGATGGACTTTTGGAATTTTGCAAACTCTTTGGCTTCACAAAGAAGTTATTTTTAACAAAAAATACGGGATTTTCGGAACTTTAGTATTTCCCTACATTGTCCTCATCCAGATTCCGACCCTGGTGATCGCTCCATTAATAGAACTTTCGGCTATTCCGATTGCGGTCTTTGTATCATACAAACTGGTGATTTTTAGCTTTTTGTTTATGTTTGCAACCCGTCTGGGGCTATTTATAATCTCATCTTTTTTGGGAGGAAGCGGCTTGAAACTTGTAGCTTTGATTATTCCTTACCGTTTCTTCTTTCAGTTTTTGTGGTATTTTATATTTGACGTCGCGTTTTTTGCTGCCATTAAAGGCACGTTTATCACCTGGCATAAACTAAGTCACTTTGGACTGGTTAACATGCCTAAAATGATCGCGCCGGATCTTCCAAATGAAAAGTGACCTAAATTTAATTTCCTTACTTTCGATTAATATTATTGCGCTTGTTTTTTTGTTTACATTTCCGGTTTATGAGCAAAAAACAGATCAAATTGAAACTAAAAAAGAAGGACCTGAAGAAATTTTAAACCAATCAACAAATTCTGCAAATTTTTCAAAAAAAGAACAAAAACCGCTTTTGACAATTTTAAAGGAAATATTTGTTTCAAAATACTTTCAGCACGAAAACATTTGGGCAACGGTATTTTGGGTTGGAGAAGAGGCGAGTGAGGAAAACGATTTTATTGCCAACGACGTTTCATATTGGGACCGTAATTGGCAATCAAGTTTCGGTGGCGTTGACGAGCCTGACGAGAGAAACGGTTATTTTCCGGCCGCTTTTAAACCAAAACAAAATCCTTTTTATTTCGCTCTTCCCTACGGCGAATTTGAAAAAGGCAGGAATTTAAAACAAAATGCCGTAAACATTCCGTGGTACTTGGAAAGTTTGCAAACCAAAGCATCGTTGGTTAAAAACCGCTGGATAAAAGTTGGGTTTAGAAATAAAATCTGTTTTGCCCAATGGGAAGACGTCGGGCCGGGCAAAACGAATGATTTTGACTACGTTTTTGGTAAAAACCCGCCCGAAAATCAATTTACCGGCATAGATCTTTCACCGGCCGTTCGTGACTGTTTGGGTATGGGAGGAAAAAATAAAGTTGATTGGCAGTTTGTCGATTTTTCCGAGGTACCTTTGGGTCCCTGGAAAGAAATAATAACTTCAGATTAAATTCCAAAAAAAAGGAAAGGGGCTTGGAAAGTACACGTTTGATGGGAACAAACTTATTGCGGTCCCGTTTGGGACAAAGTTTGTTGCGGGTCCATCAAATTTGAGTGTGCGCTTATCTCAAGCCCCTATATTTGGTTTGGGGTTGGAAAGGAACGTAAGTTTGGCGCAGGGTGGTTTGAACCGTTTTGACCGGGGATTGGCTAGATTCCGATCCGGTTCTTGTGCGTCAAACTCTCCGGTTACAACTTAAGCAGTTGAGCCCTATCAGAAAGGGAGCCAAAACACAAAGGAGGCAACTGCTCCGAGCGAACCGAAGTATATTTGGCAACCTCCGCCAAGGAGTCCCTTGGTGGTGGCGTGCTGCCGATTATAAACGTGCCAATCCAACCCCTTTTAGCCGATCAATCGTCGCAATTGGCCTCTGCAAGAAGTAGTGGCCGCGGCAGCGACTGATAAGCTTGGAAAATTGTAGTACTTCAAGTTTGGAAAATCAAGTAATCAAAAAACTCTAACTTAAATAAATTTATCTGATATATTTAATTACTAAAAGTTACCAATTTGTTCCAATTGACATAAAATTGTTGAGCAATTAAAATTTGCGTACTTGCGAAAAGTATTAAACAATTTTCCCCTAGCAAGTCGTTGGGGAGCTTACCGCAAACGGAGGCAGTTGTTTGTCACTCAAATTTTTGATTAGTGAGTGAGAAATTGCTGCCTCTTATTTTAAGGTTCAATTTGAACATAATTACGCTGAATAAATCTTGCCTGGGTTTGCCGAAGTTCTGTAATTACATTAACAAAGGCGACCCGAATGAAAAAACTCTGGACAAAAACCGCTTAGGTGTCTAGAGTTTTTTGGTTTAAAAGGCATGATCCCGCACCTTTTAAGCTTAATTATTTTGATAAATGTATGTCGTTTACATCATTCAAAGTCAATCAACTAAAAAAATTTACATTGGGTTTACTGTTAATTTAAAAAGAAGACTTTTACAGCACAATAGTAATGAAAGTTATTCGACAAAAAATAAAGGCCCTTGGAAATTAATTTATTGTGAAGTTTATAGAAATAGAGATGATGCAAAAAATAGAGAAGATAGACTTAAATATTATGGCCGTGCACTTGGCCAACTAAAAAGAAGAATTGTAAAAAGTCTTCTTTAAAGCTTAAAAGGTGCGGGAGGGTGTTTTATGAATCTTAAAGCAATTAATTCGCGACTTGTCTTATCGTTTGCTCTAATACTTGCCGCAGCGGCTTTAATTATAGGAGCGACTTTCGCTTTTTTCTCCGATACCGAGTCCTCAACTAATAATAATTTTACAGCCGGATCGCTGGATCTAACTGTTAGCCCCAATCCTTTGGTAACTTTGGAGGATTTTAAACCAGGAGATGACCGGATTGCTACCAAAACCGCTTTTGTAGATTTCAACCCCGCAAATCTCTATCTTCACATAACTGACCTGGTTGATACGCAAGGCAATCAGCCTGAACCGGAGGTTGAAGAAGAAGACGGTAATGCTCAAAGCAACATCCAGGATTTTGTAATTTATGATCTGAAGGTTTTAGGTCAGCCGGATAATGTTGTTATTCATTTTGATGACGGCTCACTCGTATCAGAAGTTGATTCCTGCTGGATTCCGCTTGGACAAATACCGGGAAATACCGAAGTAACAATCGAGCAAAGTTTCCACTTCGACAAAGACGTTACTAATTGGGCTCAAGGAGATATTTTAACCTTTACGGAAGAATTTTTAGCGTTGCAGATAAACGATCCGCAAGTTCCAACAACTGGAGAAAACGTTTGGAATCCCCAAACCAAAAAATGCGAACCGCCGGAGGTTTTAGTTTCCTGCGATACACCAGCGAATATTTTTGCGTCTAGTGTAATCAGTTCTCAACAAGGTCTAAGGAAGAATGGAACTGGAGTTCTGATTGATCGAACAGATCCAAATGATGCTCTAGGTACACCTCAAAGTGGCGGTAATCCTGACGATAATCCAGTTACCGCCGGTACTTTCTTCAGCTTAGGTTTTCCGCATACTAATAATGGAAATATTCCTGGAAACATAGTTTTAGACTTGGGTGAGCCATTTTATCCAAACGCTGGTGGAGATGATTTGTTTGTTTATGAGGTTACGGGTGGTACTTATCCTGTTGAATCGGTTTTGGTTGAAGCAAAGCTTAACTTAGGTGATTCTTGGACGTCTCTAGGAACAGTTAATAGGGATGATGGAGTGGAACTTGGTTTACTTACGTCAGCCCGTTACGTTCGACTGACCGAAGCCAGCAACATCGCTCCATTTGAAGACACTGCTGACGGTTATGATCTGGATGCAGTCAAAGCGTTTTGTACGGAACAAGAAGTATGAAGTATGAAAGATAAAGTATTAAGTACGAAGTATTAAGTATTAAGGACGAAGTGTGAAGTACGAAGTATTAAGTACGAAGTATGAAGTATTTTGATGAAGGATGAGGTTAAGCCTGAAGATATTAGGCAAAGAACTTTTAAATTTGGGCTTAGAGTAATCGCTTTTTGTAAAGAGTTATCTAAAAACGAAGTAAACAGAATTTTAGTTAATCAAGTTTTAAGGTCCGGAACATCAATCGGTGCAAATTTAGAGGAAGCTCTGGGAGCACATACCAGAAAAGAATTTATAAATTGCACAAACATTGCAAAAAAGGAAGCCAGAGAAACGGTTTACTGGTTAAAACTAATTTCAGAAAGCAATGGTTTGAATATTAAATCAAGAATGAATAATCTAATTTTAGAATCAGAAGAAATTACAAAAATTTTAACA
>DATCJB010000089.1:0-2453 GCA_036507455.1 Patescibacteria group bacterium
ATATCTTGTAATCGTTTTTTTAGTTTTAATTTATAAGGATTTGGTTGTTGGGGTTGAAGGTCAAAAAAGCGGAGTAAAAAATTTACCGATTTTTTTGATTGGTTTGATAATTGCACTTTTAACCGGTCAGATTTTGGAAAATGTTTTAAAGATGGAAAGTTTGTTAAGTTTTGATTTTGTAAGGATTGTTTTTGAAACGTTAATCAGTATTATTTTGTTTCCTATTTTATGGCTTGTTAACATAAAATTCGGTGACTTGAAGGGTTTAGAACTGGAGTTTAAACGGTGAAGAAAAAAAAGAAATTTGATTTTGGGAAAGTTTTTTTTGACTCGATTACAAAACATTCATATAAGACTTTTAAGATTGATCCGAATTTAGTCTATAAATCTGATTTTCAAACTCACATTACAACACGCAGTATTGTCAAAAGCGCACCATCAAATTTATCAAATTGGAGATTAACTTTTTTTTGGGGGAGTATAGTTTTGGTGTTTTTTGTTTTTATCGGAAGGCTCGTTAATCTGCAACTAATTCAGGGAAATAATTATAAAGTACAGGCGGAAGGAAATAGAATACATGTCATTCCAATTCATGCGCCGAGAGGTTTAATTTATGATTCGAAAGGAGAACTCTTAGCTCAAAACACGGCCGGATTTAGATTAATTTCGGGCCAAAAAGTTCAGAGAATTAACCGTGATACGGCTTTATCGCTTTTAGCGCAAAATTTGGTTTCTGAAGGAGGAATTGAAAAGGAACTTGGCAGGATCGAGGTTGACACTCAAAGAAGATACCCATATCCAGTCGAAACCGCTCACTTATTAGGCTACGTTGGTGAAATTTCCAAAGATGAACTTGAAAGCGAAAAATTTGTGAACTATAGCCTGGGTGATTTAATCGGCAGGTTGGGACTTGAACAAAATTACGAAAGATATTTAAAAGGCGTCGACGGCCGGGAACTTGTTGAGATTGATGCTCTGGGCAAAAAGTTGAGGCAAATGGGAGCTGAATCGCCGGTTGTCGGATCAAGTGTTTACACTTCGGTAGACTTATCTTTGCAGGTAAAAATGTATCAGGCGTTAAAAAAAACGGTTGATGAAAAAAATACAACCGGTGTTGCCATCGCCCAAAATCCCAAAACCGGAGAGATTTTAGGACTTGTTTCCTTGCCCTCGTATGATAACGATAAGTTGAGCAATTCAATCTCCCAAGCGGATTTGGAAAAAGTTACCAAAGATCCCAAACAACCCTTTTTAAATCGGGTAACTTCAGGATCGTACCCTCCCGGATCAATTTTTAAAATTGTTTCTTCAATTGCCGGTTTGGAATCAGGAAAAATTAATAAAGATACCCAAATTGAAGACACCGGAGAAATATTTTTAGGAGAGTTTAGATTTCCGAATTGGTATTTTATTCAATACGGCCGAAAAGAAGGAGTAATAAATTTGACAAGAGCAATTGCCAGATCCAACGATATTTTCTTTTATAAAGTAGGAGAATTTGTCGGCAACGAAGTATTGGCAGATTTTGCCTTTAAATTAGGGTTTGGCAAAAAGTCCGGAATTGATTTGCCTTCTGAAGAAGAAGGACTTGTACCAACCGAAAAGTGGAAGCAGGAGGTAAAGGGTGAGCCTTGGTTTCCCGGAAATACGCTTCACATGGCAATTGGACAGGGAGACGTACTGGCAACTCCCCTGCAGCTTGTTAACTTAACCTCATTTGTCGCCAATAATGGTACCGCATATAAACCCCACATTGTTGAAAAAGTCATTTCTCCCCAAGGCAAAATTTTGGTAGAAAATAAGCCGGAGGTTTTGGCAAAAGATATTTCCAAAAGGGAAAATTTAAGCATTATTCAGGAAGGGATGAGGTCTGCCTGTTCAACAGGGGGAACCGGGTGGACATTTTTTGATTTTAAAATTCCGGTTGCGTGTAAAACCGGAACGGCGGAATTTGCGCCTTTCGATCCTCACGCGTGGTTTACGGTTTATGCTCCGTACGATAATCCTGAAATTGCTTTAACAGTCTTAGTCGAAAAAGCCGGAGAAGGATCAAGTGTTGCCGGACCGGTTGCGAGGGAAATTTTGGATTGGTATTTTAGATGAAGGAAAATTAAATAGAACTACTTAGAGATTTTTATGTGATTAGTCTTCTTTTTGAAACAAAAGTTTTTAGGATAATATCATTGTAATTCTTAAGATGTGTTCTGAATATTGAATAAGAAAAAATAATAGTAATAACTATCATTAACACGACAAAATTGTACATAATTCTTTCTTGATCCGTTATGTATCGAGTTTTAAAAATACTTTTGTAGAAGATTATCGTGAGAAGAGAAAAGGAAGCTAAGAACACATTTGACCAGAACGCTTGGAGTGTTGAAAAGTGATGAGATAACCCGCCACTGCCACTACCTTTCAGATAATTATCCATTAAGAAAAAAAATTTTTTTAAC
>DATCJB010000090.1:0-13168 GCA_036507455.1 Patescibacteria group bacterium
TAGGACGCTTGCAAAAGGTACTATTTCCGGAAAACTCGTAGACGAGCAGACTGTAACGGGCGTGATGATACAAGAAGGGTATACAACATCAGACGGAAAAGAGACTTATCCAACTGCTAGTGCAAATTTTACTATTAAGAAGGTTGGAAATGGAAAACAAAAATTAATTGATTCAATGAGAATTGCGTATGGTAGGTTGGCCAATGGTGTAACAGATGCACAACTTGTGCAAGCAATCCAGCGGGGTTGTACTTGTACCCTCCCAGAATAGACCCTTTTGTTTTATCGTTGACTTTTTGTTTTGTTTTAATGATTCTTAATTCATAAGACTTTTGTTGTGGAAAATACTGCCGGAGAAGTAAAGTTTTGATTTTCAGGGTTCTGGTAGTTCCTTAGCCTACAGAGTAGCAGGTTGCACTAGGTAGACAATCGGTTAATTATACTGACGCGCAGATTCTTGATATAATCCAAAGACAGGTCGGAATCCTTCCTTAACTTCCTTGTGTAGAGTTATTGATATTTCCGATTTTTCACCCTCGAAAGAGGTGAATAACTGTTTTAAGTGTGATATACTCTTCTTTAACCCGAAAGTTCTGCCTGGCGGTCTACAACTCGTTAGAGCAGGCAGGGTTTTTTTTGTAGAATTGTTTGTCGAAAATTATGGCTAAAAACGGACACTTAAAATCTCCCTTTGGAAAAGACATAAAAGTACCCCGGCACATCGTATTTATTCCTGATGGAAATCGAAGATGGGCCAGAGAGCACAATCTTCCGATTGAGCAAGGTCACGAAAAAGGCATGGAAGCGGTTATGAACGTGGCTGAAGCTGCACAAGACTGGGGAGTAAAATATTTTACGGTTTGGTGCTTTTCAACCGAAAACTGGGACCGGACCAGGCTTGAGATTAAGAATTTGATGAGACTGTTTAAAAGAATGATCGAAAAACACCTCAAAGAGTTTATTAAAAGAGGCGTTAAAGTTATTCACCTCGGCAGAAAAGATAGAATTCCCGGTTATTTGAAAAATACGATTGATAATGCAGTTGAAACGACCAAAAATAATAATAACTTCGTTTTAAATTTGGCCCTGGATTACGGCGGAAGGGATGAGATAATCCGGGCAATCCGCAGGATCGTCACTTTGGGTAAAGATCCAAATAAAATTAACGAGAAAGAATTCAAACAATATTTAGACACAAACGGGACTCCCGAACCGGATTTGATTATTAGAACAAGCGGCGAACAAAGACTGTCCGGGATTATGGCTTATCAGGCGGTTTATGCGGAATTGTATTTCGAAAAATCACACTGTCCTGATTTTACGGTCGAGAAATTAAAAACTGCCATTCTAGACTACTCGTCCCGACAAAGAAGGTTTGGCAAATGACAACTGACCAAGTTCTAATTTTGGTAGACGAGAACGATAATCCTACCGGAAAATACGCCAGGAAAGAAAAGGCTCACACACAAGAAGGACTCAAACACCGCGCTTTTTCGGTTTTGATGTATAACGAAAAAGGCGAGGTTCTGCTTCAAAAAAGGAAGCACAGGCTTTGGGACGGCCTTATGGACTTATCGGCAACTTCCCATTGCCTGCATTTTGATAACTATGATGAAAGCTATGAAGCAGCCGTAAAGAGAGCCTTAATTGAAGAATTGGGAATAGTAAGCCCGGTTGGAATTTTTAAGGTTGGCGGTTTTAGCTATTTTGAAAAGCACAAACGCAGCTTTTGCGAGAACGAATATTGCGCAGTTTTTTTGGCAAAATTCACGGGTAAACCGAAGATAAACAAAAAGGTCGTCTATTCAATTAAGTGGCAAAAAGTAAACTCTTTTTTAAGAGACGTTAGGAAAAATCCCAAAAAATATACCCCCTGGGCGATTTTGGCCGCGCAGCAATTCGAGAAGATTAACATTGCCAAACTTATTAACCCGCCGGAATAGGTTAGGTATTAGAGGTTAGGTAAAAAATATTGAGCTTTAGGAACGAGTAGCTAACAAGCTGACTTTTAATCCCATAGTTTGAGGTTTAGCTCAACTTCTGTTAAAATATTTCCATTATGAGTCCTGAACAAAACCAAAATTTGGGTTTAGATGTGTTTAAGGCTGAAGCTGGCAACAAAGCTTGCGGTGAAGTTACTGCTAAACCAATTGTAAAGACCCCTTTGATGTTAAAAGTCGAGCTAAAGTTTGCCCGGGAAGGTGAAAATCTGGGGAGTATTCTCAAAAGACTTTATGTTGACGAAAATTTGACGCTTGCCCAAATCCACTGAGTATTTACAACATTTAATGAAATTAGGATAGGCAAGACTACAATTCGTCAATGGATGAGAAAGTTAAATCCCGAAATAAAGATTAAGAATGTTGTTGAACTTTATCGAAATCCGGAATTTAATCAAAGGAGAATTTTGGGAATGAGATCTTTTTGGCAGGATCCCGGGAAGAAAAATCAAGCTGTTGCCAAAATTCACGCACCGGAAGTTGAAGAAAAAAGAAGAAGTACCGTCAAAGAATTTTGGGATAAACATCCGGAATTAAAAGCGGAAGTTGGCAAAAGACTTAAGAAAGCAAGAGAAAAAAGATACCTTGGATTTAAGAGAAAGACTCCCAAACATTTACTTACTTCACTTTTGAATCAAGGGTTTAAGCCAATCGAAATTGCCCAAAAGCTTGATCTTAAGCCGGGAGTTGTTCGAAGACTTGTTAAGGATTATCAGTTAGAAACAGTCAAAAGAAGAACCAGATTAAGTATAGAAGAGCTTAAGTTAAGGGTAGGTAAAGTTCAAAAAGCTGAAGACGGGGGATTATCTAATTATTTGACCCCCAGAGAACACGAAGTATTAAGGTTGCTTTATCCCCTGTCAGGTACGCCTCCTACCCGAACCCGGGTCGCAAAAGATCTTAGTGTTTCAAGGGAAAATATTCGTCAGCTTGACAAAAAGGCTTTGAAAAAAGTTGATAAATTACTCGAAGTTGGGCCCGGTGCACTCCAAAGAAAACCCAAACAATCCAAAAAGTAGAACACTTGTGGCTCTATCAGGCTTGTGGTAACCTTTTACTTGTGAATACCCTGGATGATCCGAAAACTTTCGAAAAACTCGACTCGCAAAAATTATCCGGTTCGATCGAACAACTTTCTAAGCAGTGTCAGCAGGTTTGGCAGGATTTGGAGGATTTTAAGTTTCCGTCCGAATTCGGGAATATTAACCACATAGTAATTGCCGGCATGGGCGGTTCGGCACTGGGTGCAAGAATTATAAAAAGTCTTTTTTACGATACTCTCAAAGTTCCTTTAACGATTGTTAACGACTATGAAGTTCCGGCTTCAGTTGACGAAAATACACTTCTTGTGGTTTCCAGTTACTCGGGAGGGACCGAAGAACCCTTAGAATTTGCCCAGAAGGCCCAGGAAAGAACCAAAATGATACTGGCGATTTGCAGCGGCGGCAAGCTTGCCCAACTGGCCAAGGACAATAAGTGGCCGGTCTATCAATTCGAACCGAAATTCAATCCTTCAAATCAGCCCAGAATGGGGCTTGGGTATTCAATTTTATCCCAGGTAATTTTATTGTCAAAATTAAATTTGATTGAATTTTTGGAAGAAGATTTTAATGACCTGGTCAAATTAATTAGCGATATAAACTTAAAATGGGGGAAAGAGATATCAAGCGGGAAAAATTTAGCCAAAAGTGTAGCGATTGAACTTGAAGGCAGGGCAATTTTGGTTATGGCCGGAGAATTTTTAGCCGGGAACGCTCACACTTTTGCCAATCAATTAAATGAAAATGGCAAAAATTTTGCTGTTTCGTTTCAAATTCCTGAACTTAACCACCACTTACTTGAAGGATTAAAGTTTCCCGAGTCAAATTCCGATAATTTAGTGGCACTTTTGATCAAATCCAAATTTTATCACCCTAAAAATCAGGCAAGGTTTGAGATTACCCGTAAAGTGATGCTGCAAAACAATATTAAAACGGTCGAAGTTGAATTATCTTCGAAGGACAGATTTCTTCAAAGTTTTGAACTGTTAGTTTTCGGAAGCTGGACCAGTTTCTATCTGGCGATGGAGAACGGTTTGGATCCATCGCCGATACCGTTTGTCGATTATTTCAAAGCCGAACTCGAAAAAATCTCTCCGTAGTCAATTTTCCGTACAAAATCAGCATTAATTATTGATCTGCTTTTATAGCTTAAAGTATATCTTGATCTTATCTAGTCCGCTTGTATATACAAATTAATATTTAGATGTTGTTGCTTGGAAATTTAGCTTCAATCTGGGGGTTGACAACTAGTACCCACTTAGTGTTAACATAATACACAGAGACTGAAACAAACAATTATTTTGTTTAACGGATAGTTCTTGTATAAAAGGTGTTTTGAATCAGCAAAAGTTCTTGTTTTGGGTGTTTGAAAGGGATGGCTTCGGTTCTGCACCAGCAGAACTTCAGAGCCAAACTCTTTGGAACTTGGGTTCTTGAGGGTAAAGCGACTTAGGGTTTATCCTGAGCACTTCGCATTTGCTCAGTGTAAACGGAGTCGAAGGACAATATGCTTTCTAAATTAGGTTTGGGTGAACGAATTGAACTTCTGGGCAGGCATTTCAGGGGAGAAAAAGCCTCAAAACTTTGCAGTGAATATCAAATATCGCGCGTATTATTCTATAGACTTCTTAACCGGTATAACAAATCCGGATATCTGGTAGGTTCAATTTTACCCCAAAAAGCCAAAAAGTCCCGCCAAATCCGTCAGGCTTCCGAAGAAGTAGAAGAAAGAGTGAAGGAGCTTGTAATTTCGGATCCGGCTTTTTCCAGCCATAAAATAAGCTTGATTTTAACCAACTTTGAAGAGGGGAAGTATAAGCTTGGTAACCACGGCGTTCAAAACATCCTAAGGAGGCTTGACTTAAATACCATTGATAAAAGAGCAGCCTGGGTAACAGATCAAAGTATATACAAAGTACATCAATGATGTCATCACGATCCGGTATCGTGATGTCGTGATGGCATTGTGATATTATTTAATTGCAATTTATTTAGTTTTTGAAACTCTTTTTTACTTTCCTTACTTAAGTAGTTAACTCGTATTTCTAAATTTTTGATTCTATCTGACAAGTCTCTAATGTCTTGCAGGATTCTGATCCTTGATTCTTGAAGGTTGCCCTTTACCTCATCCCTGACATTTCTTCCTTCCGCTTCAACTTCCTCTCTTATCCTTTTTGTCATTAATTTATCGATTGCCAGAAGGTCGTTTTTTGTAAGCATAACCACAATATATTATGACAGACAAGTTTTTTCAATAGATCAAATCCTGGTAGCTCAGGGGCATGTCAGTCTCACTTCATTCGCTGATATTTCTCACTACGTTCGAAATCGAACCTACTTTGTAGCCCCACGGGGAATCGAACCCCGATTTACACCTTGAAAGGGTATCGTCCTAACCGTTAGACGATGGGGCCATTTGTGACTCAAAGATTATATAGGTAAATTGATCTAAAATCAAACCTGCCAAATATAATGATATCCAACAATTGCTAAGGAAGTGGCGACGTTTAGAGAATTGCCCATGCCGTAAATGGGGATTTCGATAATTTCGTCGGCGAGTTTTAAAACCGGATTCTCGATACCTTCCCGTTCGTGTCCCAAGACTATACAAACCGGGAAATTTGGGGAAATTTTATTGTATGGTTTTGACCGATCCGTTTGCTCAAGGGCAATTATTTGAACACCTTTTTTCTTCAAATTTTCAATTAACCCGACCGCGTCTTTTTGGTACTCCCACGGCACGTAATCAATTGTCCAAATCGCCGTTTTGGTGATCTCTTTTTCGGCGTGGGAAATTATTTCTTTGGGGCGGGAGTCTTTTTTGCCCAGAGCCGGATAGCCGGTGATGCCGGTCAAATAAAGCTTTTCGACGAGCAATGCATCGCAAAGTCTGAAAATTAAGCCGACGTTTTCCAGAGAACGGATATTATTTAAAACGACGTAAACCGGATTGCGCTTTTGTTTTAAAAACTCCTCGATTTTAGGCTTTTTTGCGACGAGTTCTCCTGTGCTTAGTTTACGCATAGTAAAACATTTGACATTTGACTTTCCTGTTTGTCATTCCCGCGAAAGCGGGAATCTGATTCTTGATCAGGTCGAGAATGACAGTTTTACATTCAATTAATAATATCACTATATAAGTCCTTGAAAGAGGGGTTAGTATTTTTAATTAAATCTAATTTCCACTCTCGATCCCAGTGTTTAAGTTGTTTTTCCCTGTTAAGAGCATCTTTTATGGCACTAAAAACTTCGAAATATAACAACTTGTGTAGTTTATATCTTTTAGTAAAACCTTCCGCTAAATTATTTTTATGCTCATAAACTCTTCTGATTAAATTATTTGTCACGCCGATATAAAGTGTTGGCCGAGTGTTCCCCATTATGTAAACATAATAATTCACCGCCATAATTAAAGGCAGATCCTCACTTTCGTGAGGATGACACCAAAGAAACTGCATTGTGATAGAAGCATGAGAAGTCTTTAATTGTCAACGGGTTCAATTACGGCGACTGGACGAAGTAATTGAAGTCAGGTGTGCCTGCCGGGGCAGTACAGCCGGTAACTGTGGGGGCAGTATTTATGTCCGGATCGTTTGCGTTTTCAATTTTGACGCCCATTACATAGTCCAAATGAGTCGCCGGAACGCAGTACCAATAGTAATAAGTCGTTCCGTTTTTAGGATCTTGGGGAAGCGATTTGATGTATTGATTAACTAAACCGGTAAGCCAGTTAGTTGATCCGTCGGAGGAAGTAAAAGTTTCTACGGAAGTGGAAGTTGATTGCGGGTATTTTTTGAAATCGGAATGGTAAATTTCAAGTGCCGATTGAATTGATTTTAAGTCTCCCTTACGCTTGGCGTCTCTGGATCTTTGCTGGGCGCTGGTAAAAGCAATCAGGCCAATTGCTGAAAGAATGCCGATTATGGCAATAGTGACAAGCAGCTCAATTAGGGTGAAACCTTTTTTTTCGACTATCGTCGATCGACGATTGACTATCGACGGTTTATTGTAGGGCATTACTTAAAGCTTAATCCAAAGAAAATTTAAATTCAATACTTTAATTTGTTTCAAGCGAGGGAGTTAAACAGAAATTATACTGTTGGCCGTCTTCAAAGGCCGGAGGAGGGGTTTCGCGGCATTCCGCCGTCGGCTTATTATATATTTCCTTATCGTCTTCGTTTTCAAGTTGTACCCAGAGAACGAAAGCGGAATGATCTTCGTTAACAAAGTAGTAATAAGTGAATTGCGCACCGCCGGTTAAGGGAAATGGCGTAGGTGTCGGAGTGGGGGTTGGCGTAGGTGTCGGAGTAGGTGTTGGAGTTGGGGTCGGCGTCGGAGTAGGTGTCGGAGTAGGTGTTGGAGTTGGGGTCGGCGTCGGGGTGGCTGGTGCCGTACATGTTATTGACTTTGGAGAGCCACCGACCAGAGGATTTGTTCCTCCGGCCGTATCCAAAGCGTAAATATATAACGGGTGAGGAGTACCCGTAAACAGAGCGGTTTCCGATGGATTAGAAGAACTGAATGCTACTGTGTAGCCGTGAGTTCCGGTTATGCCGTATGCGGAATTGACGTCCGGACGGGAAGTGCTTGTCGGATAGGCACCCACAAAAGTACCGCTTCCTGCCGGTCCGTCCCGATATAGGTGCATTGTAACGCTGGTCGTTGTGCTGTTTGGGTCAAACGCCCATCCCCAGGTTTGGCAGGTTGGATTATCGACTGCGTCCTGAACTGCAATCGGGATTTCGTTTGGTCCTCCGTCGTTCATTGTGTCCGTTATTTCGGTTGACGATAGAGCTCGATTATAGATTCTGACTTCGTCTAAGTATCCGGGAAAAAATGCCCCGCTTCCGTTTTGGCCGGCTCCGAATGTTACGTTAGAGCTCGATTTAGTGGCGTTCCATCCAAGACTAGCTGCAGTGATCGGAGAACCATTAACGTAAAGCTGGATTGTTGTACCGTTTGAAACCCCTGCCATATGATACCAGGTTCCGGTTGTTAATCCTGATGCAGCCGCACGGTAAACAGTACCGGTTGATCTTGATGCATAAAATGTAAGGTTGCCTGGCGATTCAACTTGAAACAACCAGTCAAAACCGCCGGTACCGTCGTTCCACCTCGTTACCGGTCGTCCGGTAAATGAATTAAAATAGATCCAAAATGAAATGGTAACTGCCTGACCCCTGACCGGAATGCTATTGATGGCGTTTAAGTTTGCATAATCATTGTTTCCGTCAAATCCGATTGCGTGCCCCGTATTAGTACTAATTGGCCAGGTCGGGCCGTTAAAAAGCGTGGCGTTATTTCCGTTTCCGCTGGCGTCAGACGTTGAAGTGCCGCTGCCTTCAACAAACGGCCAATAGCCAACCAGCCCGCTGGTTGGTGCAGCGGCGTTTGCAACAGGGATATTTTTATTACCATTTAATTTATCAATAATTGAAGCCAAATTGGAAAAAATATTGAAACCTACTTGTCTTGGATCTTTGGGAAGCTTATTTATGTAGGTCGGGGCAAGGTCGGGAATCCAGTCATCGCCTTCGGAACTCCACATCGAATCCTGGCCCGTTCCGTCGGGCGGGTATTGGCCGTTCTCGTCAAAATAAGCCTCCAAAGCTATCCTTAAGGCTCGCACGTCTCCTTTTCTTTGTGCGTCTTTGCCTTTTTGAGTAACGCTTTGAAACGCCGCCGTTCCGAGGCCGAAAAGTATTCCTCCGATTGCAATAACAACTAAAAGTTCAACTAACGTAAAACCTTTTTTGGTTATTAGTTTATTGTTCATATCAGCAAATTATTCCAATAATTTTTGATATATATCAGCACTTCGTCTGATATATACGTCAGATTCAGCTTGTTGGAGGCTGACATATATCAGATTCGCAAAAGGCGAAGGCTGATATAGTTAATGGTTTAATTTTCTACCAACTACACGCTATTTGTTACTTACTAATTCTCATTGATTTTGCAGACAATAGTTAAATTCACTGCCTGACGGTTGCGTCAAACGGCAAACAGCTGATGCGGAATTAATCCCTTCTTTATCATCGTCGTGTTCAAGTTTTGCCCAAATGATAAAGTTGGAGTTTGCCGCGTCGACCTCATAGCAGTAGACAAAATCTGTTTGATCCGTGCAAGTTGTGACCGGAGGAGGCGTTGGCGTTGGTGTAGGAGAAGGTGTCGGTGTCGGGGTTGGCGTAGGCGTGGGTGTCGGTGTAGGCGTTGGTGTCGGAGTAGGTGTGGGAGTTGGTGTTGGTCCGGGTGTGTAGTAGACGGTTATTCTGACGTGGTCCACACGTGCGCTTCCCCCATTGTTTGAAGCGATTGGTTGGAGTGCGACTCCGAAGTTGCTTGCGTTGATATCACTTGGCGCCCAGGTAGTTCCCCAAAGATCAGCAGATCCTCCGTATGTGACGTAAGTGTCGGTTGTTGACCATTGAGACGAACTGGCTTTATTGTTTCCGGTTTGACTACCGTTTTTGAGAAGTTTGACTGTTTGATCAAGAACTATGTCAAGTGAGCTGGATTTGGATTTTTCTATTTCTACTTTTATACCGTTAATGGTTGAACCTGCGGAAATTGCTAATCCGAAATTAGTTGCATTTAAACAGTTGCCTATCAAGCCGCCACTGACTCCGGTAAAAATAGTTGCCCAACTGTTATTAGACGTAAAAATGTTTGAAGTACCTGACCAGTTATAAGTTCCTGATGGGCAAGCAACGCTTTGTGACGCGGCCGGGTTATTAGGTCCGTTTGAAGCAGCTTCAACTATATTGATGATTTCAGGTTTATCAATAAAATTTTTTGCAAGATTTTTTATGATTTCAATTAAACTTGCTTGTTTTGGATCTTTTGGTAAGTTTTTAATATAGCCGTTTTCTTTTAAGTTGGGGATCCAATTGCCGGTTGAGTTGGAAAGATATATGTGTGCTTCTCCATCATTGGGCGGAAAACTCTGATTGTCGTTATAATATTCACCCAAAGCCACCTCGATTTGACGCAGGTCACTTTTCCTTTGTGCGTCTCTGGCTTTGCCCTGCTGATTGCCGTAAGTTCTAAGTGCGACTGCCGAAGTGATACCAATTATTGACACGACTAAAAGGAGCTCAATTAGGCCGAAACCGCGCTGACGTGAGTGAATAGTGAATGGTGAATAGTGAATAGAGTTTTTATTTCCATTTACCATTTTCCATTTACCATTTACTAAAGTTGGCATTGATTCTAGCGTACGCAATTTTCGAACTGCTGTCAATTAATTTTAGAGGGGTTGACCCCGCACCTTTTTTAAATAAATTCATTTACATCGCTTTTATAACAATGATGATTCTAAATTTATTTCCATAATGCATTTTGGGTGAGTTTAAAAGGTGCGGGGTTGACATCAAAAGGTGATTGGGTTATATTAGCCGGTAGCTTTAGACAAAGCGGGGTAGAAATTATCGATTAACAAATATAAACTACCAAATTTTCTGCAAAGCAATTTTGTTTTGCAAAGAGCACTTTAACAACTGAAGAACCTTGAAATCTTCAGTTTTTTTCTTTTTTTGAAGTTTTTGCTTCAAAAAAATATCAGAGGAGCACTTTTCTCGCGAAGCGAGAAAGTGACCTGCTGATAATGTAAATTTTACATTTTAAAACTGACAGATTGACCCCGAAAATGATCGGGGTATACCGCATAAGATTTTTCTTCGAAAGAATCTTGCGATATCAGCCGCCAGCGAGCTGGCACTGATATATCAGATTTACCGAAGGTAAAGGCTGATATAGTTCCGACAACTTTGTTGTCGTAGTAACTATCTAAAAGAAAGACTTTATGTGGTAGGAAAGTATCACGTTCAGTTTATATGAACGTGATCCCGTTTTACGAAATTTTTTTTTGGAGAGTTTGATCCTGGCTCAGGATGAACGCTGGCGGCGCGCCTAAGGCATGCAAGTCGAACGGCCGGAGATCAGATTTCGGAATTCGGACACCGGATTATAATAGAATAAGCTAAATGGATGTAACTGGGTTGAGAGTTTACAAACAAGCATTATCTGCATTTCTTTTAATAGAAGAAATTGCAATTCAACTACCCAAAGAACTTTGGGATATTAAAAAGCAGATATTAAGATCTTCAAGAGCAGTTGCACCACTTATTGCAGAAGGTTTTGGAAGAAAATCTTCTCAAAAAGAATTAAGAAGGTTTGTCATTCAAGCAATGAGTACTTCAGATGAGACGGTAACTCACTTACGTACAATTTTTAGATCAAAATTTAATTCTGTGAAATTAAATGATTTGAAAAATGCGGCAAGTGTTTATAAACTTCCGAGGGTTAAAAACCCTCGGTATTGTCTTTAAGTTTACATGAGCGGGCAGATGCTCCAATACTCGGAAGTATGTATTCTCTCGCATTCATCCGTGGACTGATAGTCCACGGTGTTCTTCGAGCGAATATAAATCAATCTCGAAGCAATTAAATAAATTTTCTTCATCTATTAAATTCTGACATCTGATTTCTGACATCCGATCTCCGGCAGTGGCAGACGGGTGAGTAATACGTAGGAATCTACCTTAAAGTGGGGGATAACCAGCCGAAAGGTTGGCTAATACCGCATGTGAACGCAAGTTTAAAGAGTTTAACCACTCGCTTTTTGAGGAGCCTGCGTCCTATCAGCTTGTTGGTGAGGTAATGGCTCACCAAGGCAATGACGGGTAGCTGGACTGAGAGGTCGGTCAGCCACAATGGGACTGAGACACGGCCCATACACCTACGGGTGGCAGCAACTAGGAATCTTGGACAATGGACGAAAGTCTGATCCAGCGACGCCGCGTGAGGGATTGAAGGCCCTAGGGTCGTAAACCTCTTTTAACAGGGAGAAAATCCGCCTTTTGGCGGACTGATAGTACCTGTGGAATAAGCACCTGCCAATCACGTGCCAGCAGCAGCGGTAATACGTGAGGTGCAAGCGTTATCCGGAATCACTGGGCGTAAAGCGTGTGTAGGCGGTTTGATAAGTCACAACTTAAAGGCTTCTGCTCAACAGAAGTATGGTTGTGAAACTATGAAACTGGAAGTTGAGAGAGGATGCTGGAACTTACGGTGGAGCAGTGAAATGTGTTGATATCGTAAGGAACACCGAAGGCGAAGGCAGGCATCTGGCTCAACCTTGACGCTGAGACACGAAAGCTAGGGTAGCGAAGCAGATTAGAGACCTGCGTAGTCCTAGCCGTAAACGATGGACACTAGATAGTAGCTTTATTGTTACTGTCGCAAGCTAACGCGTTAAGTGTCCCGCCTGGGGAGTACGGCCGCAAGGCTAAAACTCAAAGGAATTGACGGGGAGCCGCACAAGCGGTGGAGCATGTGGTTCAATTCGATACAAAGCGAAAAACCTTACCAGGGTTTGACATGCAGATGCACGTTCTATGAAAGTAGAATTTCTTCGAGAGTTCTGCACAGGTGCTGCATGGCTGTCGTCAGCTTGTACCGTGAGGCGCACCCTTAAGTGGGTCAACAAGCGCAACCCTCATCCTATGTTAAATTTTCATAGGAGACTGCCGTGTTCAACACGGAGGAAGGAGAGGATGACGTCAAGTCAGCACGGCCCTTATACCCTGGGCTACACACATCCTACAATGGCGAATTACAACGGGCTGCGACCTCGTAAGAGGTAGCTAATCCTTCAAAATTCGCCTCAGTTCAGATTGAGGGCTGAAATTCGCCCTCATGAAGTTGAAATCGCTAGTAATCGCGGATCAGCAGGCCGCGGTGAATACGTTCTCGGCTCTTGTACACACCGCCCATCAAGCGAACAAAGTCGTTAGCACCCGAAGTCAGCGCGTTAACCCTTTTGGGAAACAGTTGCCGAAGGTGAGAACGTCGATGAGCACTAAGTTGTAACAAGGTATCCCTAGCCGAAGCTGGGGATGGATCACCTCCTTTCTAAGGAGGTATAACTCCCACCTCTCACGGTGGTTAAGGTAATACTTAACTATCCCGTACCGATCCGGTATCGGGATGTGGGTTATTAATCCAGGTTAACCAAATATCCTTATTCTTCAAACGTAAGTTAGGAGAACAAGTACCTTATCCCGCAAACACGTCAGGGATTAAAAATTGGACTTTCCTATCACTTAAAGTCTTTTTTTGTGGCAA
>DATCJB010000091.1:0-10822 GCA_036507455.1 Patescibacteria group bacterium
AAAGTTAACGAACATTCCCTGGGCAATTTCGCCGCGAAGGTAAACTTGTGATTGATTTTCGGGGACAATTCCTACTTTAGTTTCAAATAAGAGATTAAACCTTCGGGCGGCAGTCCAATCGACTTTACCGCAACTCGGACACTTTATTTTTTCGCTGCTCATTATTTTGGTTAATTCTTCCGGAGTAAACCCTTCAACCTTCTTTTCCTTGCCCTGTGATTCAAAGTGGTCCTCGATTAAATGATCAGCACGGGTTCTAATTTTGCAACTTTTACAGTCCACCATAACGTCTGTAAATGATGCCGTGTGCCCGGAAGCTTCCCAAACCTTCGGACTCATTAGAATTGCAGAGTCCAACCCAAACATGTCATCTCTTTTGTGAACAAATGTTTTCCACCAAAGGCTTATGATATTTCGCAATAATTCCACACCCAAGGGTCCGTAATCAAAAGTATTAGCCAAACCTCCATAGATTTCCGAGCCAGGATAGACAAACCCCCGCCTCTTTGCAAGTGAAACTATTTTTTCCATCAGGTCCATATTATTGAAATTGTTTATCTATTACTATATATGAAGACAAGAGGTTAACTTCTGCAGTAGCTTGTTTGGTTGCAGAATCAAAAGTCGTTTCAAATTCCTTCCATTCGGAGGCTAGAGGATCAAAACCGATAATCTTTGCATTCGCCGGACTTGAATCCAAAGTTATGGTTAATTTAGCCGGGGTTTGAAGTGTTTGCAAATTGTCAGAGAAAAAACCGACTGGCTGATCAATTAAAGTGTTGCCCTCATAAGGTTTTGGCATTCCCGATGTTTGCATTGTAATAAAGTTTGTCAGTTTTAAAATGTTTCCGGTTGGAATTTCCAAAGTATAATTTTTATCTTTTGATATTAAAACTAAAGCACCCCGATTTGCTTTCTGAAAGTGGACTTGGGTCAAAGTTTCGTATTCATTAGTTGTCGAGACTATTTCGTTTGTTACTTCGCCAAACTCGACATTCCGGTCGTATTTGCAAACACCTTTTGAGCACGTTCCTAAAATTTGTTCGCGGTCATAACTTCCGCTTTCGAGGTTTGCGGCAATTTCGCAAAAGAAGCCTTGTTGAACATTATCCGTTTCATAAACTACCTGCATTCTGATTGCGGTATCTTTCGGTAATGCTTGACCCGTACACCTGACCGCTTTACCTTCCTGCGAGGGTATTAAAAATAAGTACGGACGCTGATCAATCGGTAAAACGATATTGGTTAGCTCTTTTTCAACCGTTTCGGCGGATTTACTGCCTAAAGTTCTTATCGCAAAAAAAATTCCGCCGATCAAAACCAGAATAACAACTATAACTGGTAGAAGGATCTTGAATTTCATCTGTTAGGAACCCTGGCCAAATTTTCCAATTGACCCAAAAAAACATTTCCGTTAATTCTTGATTCAACTGTTTTTTCTATTAGTTCATCTATTTTTCTCTCAATTAATTTTATTTCCCGATCGATCGGCCTTAAAAACGCAACTTTTGATAAATCCGTTAAACCAAAATGTCTCGGAAACTCTCTCAAGCCAAACATATGCGGCGCCGCAAATCCCAAAAGCAACATTAATCGGTATTTAAATGCTAAAATAACATTTTTTCTTTGAGGATAAGTAATCGGCCTTTCCAAAACTTCCAAAGTTTCCTTTACTAAATCAAAAACTTGCGGTACCTCAATATTTTGGGCGCAGAATTTATCAATTAACTCCAAAACCAAATATCCCTGACCGACTTTGGAAAGCTTTGATTTTAAATTAGGATAATGTTTAACAACCTGCACCTCGATAACAATCCCCAAACTTTTTCCGCTGGCAATTAAAAATTTACAATGATTAAAAAGTTCAACAGAAGCGCCTTTTCGGCTTGTTAGTTTTCTTGCGCCTTTGGCAATCGCTAAAATTTTGCCGTGATCACGCGTAAGAATCGTTAACAACCTTCCGCTTTCGTCAAAATTCCTTCTTTGGACGATGATTCCTTCGGTCTTAAAAGTGGCCATAATAAAAGTTACAAGTTACAAGTGTTAAGTTATAAATTCCCAAGCTATCTAGTTTCAAACTCATAACTTATAATTTATCACTTATTACTTCTCATCCTATTTTACAGCCTCAAGCTAGCAATTGCCAATCTTGCAAAAGGATTTTCACAAGTGGTATAAATATCAACAATGACAGCCGAAATCCCTCAAAGAATACTTGATCAATTTGAAAGAAATTTAATAGATTGTGATAAACCTGAATTGTTTACGGAAGACCTATCAGAACAATTAAAAGATGCAATTCAAATTTTGCTAAGTTTATCTAAACATCAGCAAAAGATAATAGAAAATGGAGTAGGTCTTCAAAAACTTTATTTAAATAAAGTTCATGTTGAACCTTTTGAATCTTTTAATAACTTGAATTTAAAAGCGTCTCTCATACATAAACTTGTATTAAATGAAACATTAGAAGCAGAAATTTACCAAACTTCAATCACCGGGTTGTTTTATTTAGAATATTGTCAGAATGATAAAAATAAAGGTGCACCCGCAGCCTGTTTAATAATTGCCCACCCGCGAAACGGACTGGAGCAAGTCAGAGAAACTACATTTTGGGGAGCTGACGAAATTAAATTTTGAACCTATATTCCCGATCGCCTCTTAACTCGTGAGATTTTTCGACTTTTTTACCTTTTAAGGTAATTTCATTCTTTAAAAATTCAACACCGGCTTGTTTTTGATGGAGCAACTTATACTCGCCTTTGACCTTAAACGGCAGCTTGTACTTTACAATCACCTTATTAAAAGCTTTTGGCCGAACTGTCTGAAATCCGTCAAAAACTGTTCTTCCTAATTCCTCGCTTGTCCTGAAACCGTCGCTTGAACCGTCGGAATCTAGTAATTCTGACCCTTTCGGAACATAAATCCTGAACCAGTCCCTAAAACCGGGATTCAATCGGGCATTGAATTCACCGTCGTTTTTGTAAGTAATCGTTAATGTTTTCTCAACCGTTCCATCGCTTTTGATATCAATATTCTGATCAACTTCGTGGGTTGTAAACAAATTGCTTTTTCCTCCGGCAAAGTTAGCATCGATTATCGCCAGATAATCGCCGTCATAATCTCTAATTCTTCCCGCCCAGTTAAATTTTTCAGCTACATCTTGAGCTTTTTGATCTTCCATAAAAATAAGGAAGTGCTTTTCATTTAGCGATCTTATTCCGGTTTCAACTAACGGTTGAAACTTTTCTTTTGGAGACTGCATTATCGTTAAAAATAAAGTATTCATTAAATCTCCTAAAACCGCTTTTCTGCTGGAACCTTCAAAAACGCTTGTGGCATATCCTTCAAGCTCATCGACTACGTTCTCTGAAGAAAATTCCGTTTCATAGCCTCCTACCCTAACCGGTCCGGTAATTTCGAGCAGGTTTTTAACAAGTTGGGTATCAACAGCTATAATTCCATCAAACCCTTGTCCGCCGGCAATGTTATAAAATCTGGTAAATTCTGTAGCCGCTTCCTTCCAATCCGGAGAAATGTTTGAATCCCTGGATTCAATCGCTTCTTTTGGCTTGCCATTTGGTTCGGGTAAATATTTAATAATGGGTAAAGGAGGAGACAAATCGCAAATCACGTTCAGACAAACCCTATTTATTCTTTCGTCAAGCTTATAGATATCATCTGATCCGCTTGTTGTAATTTGACCCGAATTAACCTTTATATATGTATATGCAGTTAAAAAACCTCCCGACGGTCTTATCTCCTTATCGTTTTGAAAGAGTACTAAATATGTTCGAGGAGTAGGTTTACCCAAAACTGATGGTAATATTTCCAAAGCGGGTCTTGAGTCATTGACCAATTTTTCTACAGTATCAACAGCGGTACGAAATGAACCAACCTGATCTTGAAGCTTAAATTTTCCAACGTTGGGATAGCGGCCGGGATTTATTTGATCGACTTCCAAGCGCATCTGGGTTAATTTTGGGGAGAGCTTATCCATCTCCGGTAATAACTTTTCAATAACGGTAACAACCACCGCGACTCTGTTTTGTGTATTGGCCTGCGCACCTGAACCAACTAACCCCAGCTCGGCAGCATAAGGAGACAGGTTATCAATCGCAATTTCTGCAGTATCCAAGCCTAAATAAGCAGCTTTAAATAAATGCTGGCCGTCATTATAGTAACCGCTTAAAAATGGAACCGGTTTTAAATACACAAAAAATTTGAAGTTATTTTGGGTCTGCTTTAAATTTTCTCTAACTGGACCTAAAGCTGATTTGAAAGCCTGTAAATCCTGGCGCTTAAGGGAATCCGCGGCAACTTTGGCACTAACGACAGTTTTTGAATATGCGAAGTACACTCTAAGCCCTGGGATCACAATTAAAATTAATAAAACTGCAATTATTACTGCGGTTATTACTAAAATCTTTCGTTTTCTTTGATTACCGTAGAAAATTAACATATTATAAACCTAGAATTTTCTATAATCTTCAATCTTTTTAAACTGCTCCTTTACCGCTAAAAAGGGCTGGAAAGGTTTTTAATATTATAAATAAATCATAAATAATCGATTTTCTGTTTGCGTAAACGTAATCCATTTGGATGCGCTTATCAAAGTTGATATTACTTCTTCCAGATACCTGCCAAAAACCTGTTAATCCGGGTCTAACTTTAAGAATGGACTTAACAAGCGGTTTGGTTTCCGGATAAACCTTCTGCTGTTCAACAAGTTCATCAGGTAAGTATGCTCTCGGACCAACTAAACTCATGTCCCCCTTTAAAATATTTAAAATCTGAGGCAGTTCATCCAAGGATGACTTTCTCAAAAATTTTCCCAAAAACGTAATTCTGGGATCATTTATTAACTTGTAACTATTTTTTTTATATTCCTCAAGTAATTTCGGATCACTTTTCAATACTTCGTGAGCGTGAGCAAGTCTGCCGTTTATCTGATACATCCTCATACTTCGGAATTTATACATCCTAAAAGGCCGACCATTTTGCCCAACTCTAACCGGAGTAAAAAAAATCGGTCCGGATGATGTTATTTTAATTAAAAGTGCAATTAACAAAAAAATCGGTGATAAAATCATCAGCCCGATTATCGATCCGGCTATATCCATTAACCGTTTTAAAAACCCGTACATTTATTACGCCTTATATTTATATCAGCAATCCTTCGGATTCTGATGTAATAATGAACATCTGATTTTAATATATTTGAATGTTCACAATTATAAAACTTCGTCTTTATTTGCATCTTTTAGTTTCTCAATTATTTTTTTAACATCCGCAGTTCTATTTTTATCACAAACCAAAAGCGCGTCCGGCGTATCAACTACAATCATCCCCTCCAAACCAATTGTCGCAACCACCTTACCTTTAGAGGTCGAATATAACAAATTGTCTTTCCCGTCAAGATCAAAAACGTCTCCGCTTACTACGTTATCTGTTTTTGATTTTGAAAGTTCATCTTTTAAAACGTCCCACATTCCTATATCCGACCATCCCAAATCAGCTGATATGACCAATTGGTCTTCCTTGCCAAGTTTTGACAAAACTGCGTAATCAATGGAGGTTTTTGGGATCTTTGAATAACTTTCTGACAATATTTTATCATATTCATCACTTCCGTACGCTTTTGCAATTTTATCAAGCTGTTTTGAAGCCTCTTTTGCATGTTTTTCAAAAAGCCGTAGCATAGTACTTGCCCGCCAGACCGAATAACCAATATGCCAAAGGTATTCCCAACCCTGAACATATTTTTTTGCTTCTGCCTGCGACGGTTTTTCAATTTGCTTAACAAACTCAAAGATAGCCAAACCGTTTGACTTTTTTACCATTTTGCCGACTTGTAAATATCCAAGCTGAGTATTAGCAAAAGTGGGGCGAACTGCAATTTCAATTGATTTGTCCGTATCTATTGCAAGTTCACGGGCCAAATTTAAAGAGGAAATAAAATCCTGGTCATTTCTAACCAAATGATCAGACCAAACCGAAACAACCAAAGGATTATTGGCCTTTTTCTTAAGAATTGCTGCTGCTAAACCAACGGCAGCTAATGTATCCCGTCTGTCCGGTTCAATAATAATGTTTTCAAGCGGAATTTGAGGTGCCTGTTGGACAATTAAACCAACATACCTTCTTGATGCAATAGGGTAAATATCGGCAGGAGATAAGCCTTTAAGAAGTCTTTTTACCATCAACTGAAAAGTAGAAAGTTCACCCAAAAGCGGCTGAAATTGTTTTGGTTTATCCTCACGGCTCATCGGCCACATTCGGGTTCCTGCACCGCCGCAAATTAAGGCTACTTTTAAGTCGTTAGAGTGATTTTGTACCATTAATGTTTCTTAAAAACTTTTCCTGAAAGTTTTGTTTGGAAAATCTTTTTGCATTTACGATGGAATCCTTGGCATTAAAGCTAATTTTATCAAATTTTTCAATCGCTTTGGCAAGTACCTCTTCACTTTGCTCATCAAAAAATAGTCCGGTTTTCCCTTCGATTATTGTTTCCAAACTCCCGCCTGCTTTGTATCCTATGACTGCTTTGCCAAATGCCTGCGCTTCAAGAGCAACCAGTCCAAAGTCCTCTTCTTGTGTAATTATAACCGCTTTGCAATTTTGATACAGCTCTTTTAATTTTTCGTCACTAACATTTGAAAAAAATACTATACCGTCTTTGACAATTTTACGTAAGTATCTTTTATGAGGACCATCGCCTACAACAAATAACGGTTTCTTTAACTTTTGACATGCTCTAACGGCTATATCAATTTTTTTCCAAGGTATAAGGCGTGAGACGATAAGAAAGTAGCTGTTATCCATTAGCTTTTCGCTATTGGTTTTATTTTCTCTCGAATGGCGAATGGCGAATGGCGAATGGCGTTCTAAATCGACAAAAGGATACAAAACTGCTGCCTCTTTGTTGTGCAGTTGCCTGATTTTGGCGGCAACATTTTCGGAATTCGCAATTAGCACATCAGGTCTTGAGAAAGCTACTTTGTCCCAACTTCTTAAATAACCCAAAATAGGAAATATTAAAATTTTTATTATTAATTTAAACTTCTCATTTTCCAAATAATTTTTGGATTCCCAAATAAATCTTGGAGGTGAATTTATGTAAGCTATGTGCCGTTGACCAGGTTTTGTTATTACTCCGTGAGCAAATCTGGCTGAAGAACTAATAATCAAATCAAATTCACTCAAATCCAAAGTTTCAAATGCAATCGGATAAAGCGGCAATAGTAAACGTCTTATAAATTTTTTAAATGGTAATTTTTGAAGGAATGTTGTTCTAATTTCCCGATTGGCAAGTTCCGGAGCAAATTTTAAAATTTCCAAGTCGTATATTGAAGTATAAATCGGAGCGGTTGGAAAAATTTCGGCAATTCCCAAGAATAATCTCTCTCCACCACCCCAATGCGTTAACTCGTCGTGAACCAAAGCAACTTTCATATCTATAGTTTAGTTCAATTTGAAATGCTTTTTAAACTACGGAAGTATAAGACTAAGCTCAAGATTAATGCAATTTACAGGAATTTGGCAAACTCAATTATTCATCCATAAAAAATCTTTTGGATAATTGTTCACAAAACTTTTGGTACTTTATTTCCTGAAGATCATACAAAGTGAACGTGCCCTGGATTTGATTGGCTTCGTGTGCTGATCTGGCAATCATGGTTGCACTCATTCCAAAGTTTAATGCTTTGCAAATTGCGAGGTACCAAGCCGTAAAACTACCAGCGCTGCCTACATAAATCTCTCTACCAACTCTAACCTTTTGGGGATTAGATGTTAAATCTAAACTAATTTGTGTATATGCTTCTTCGTTTCCGAAACGAATCGACACACCTGTTAAATTCTCAACAATCCCCCATCTTGTTTTTTCTTTTTCATATGTAGCAACACTCATACTGGCCACAACTTCGTCTCCGGTTAAATTTTGTCCTTTCCATTCTATTATTGGTTGATGAATAACTTCGCTTAATCCTCCTTCTGCTGGAGGATTATTAGTTATCTTATTCGAAATCATATCAATAACCCGATCACGGAAAAGGTTGTCAAACTTCTCGGTTATAATAAGAGGTGGAAGTTCTCTTTTAGATTCAATTGTCATTTTTAATCCGTAAAGTTTGCTCTCACTTTAAAAAGTAATGACTGGTTCTTTTCGTTGATTTTATCTATCAAAAAACCTTCAAACCAGCCGCCTAAAATCTCTACTTTAAAATCAGATACCAATTGTCCTTCGTTCCTTAAAGTTTCAATTTCATCAGGAAATAAAAATGAAGCAGTTTGCTTTTGAATTATTCCTTTATAATATTTTGAACTTTGATCTAACGTTATTTCAGGAATTCCCAAGTTATAACAAATCATTTCGCTCCAACCTCTTTTGTTTTCCTCTCCCAATTTATATAGCTTTTGCAAAACCGATGAATCCTCAAAATAGCTTAATTCTCCGGAAGCTCTAACACTTCCACTGTAATCTTTCCAAACTACCCATCTAAAAGTATCTCCCCGGTTAAAGACCTCCCTTTGAACCTGGCCAAAAGAAGGAATTTTAACGTTATTTGCCTCAAGAATCTTGTATCTTAACTCGGTCCTCAAATCCCGAAGTATCAAAGGGCTTAAATCCAGATGAGTTGAAGGCATTCTAACTTCGTCTGCAACCTCGATCCTGATTTTATCTATTGAATTAACTCCAAGAACAACAGACTGGTTAATTAATCTACTTGCAAGTTCTTTTTGTGGGGGAGTGACAAAGAAGATTTGATGCTTATATGATCTTTCCGCTTGAGTTTCAACTAAATTCATAGTTAATTTATTTTGATAATACTTTCCTTACCGTGAAAAGTCAACCGTTTCAATTATGAAAACTCAACGCAAAAAAACTATTCCCCTAACCTTAGCGGCAAATTGCTATAAAAAGATAATTTCCGTAATTTTTATTTTGCTCCACCCATCATCGCACCGCAAATTTTGCAGTCGTTTTTGTGGGTGACAACCAGATAAACTGCTGATACTCCAACCAGGATATAAACTATAGTTTCAAGTCCGGCAATCGAACCGAATATTGCGTTTACCAAATTAAGATCCAATAACCCAACCAGTCCCCAATTTAAAGCTCCTACGACCGTTAGAGTAAAAGCTACTATGTGCAGCCACTTCAAGAAAAATCACCTCCTTCTTTTTAAACAGATTTGAAAGATTCATACAGCACCTTTAGCATAAGCATAACAATAAAAAGAAAGCAAATTAATTTTTTTTCAAGATGAAGCTTTTTCATAAACTTTTAAAGTCTGATCGGCCATTGATAGCCACGAATATTGAGAGGCTTTTTTCATACCTTTGCTGATTAATTCTTTTCTTAGCTTGTCGTCTGATAATATTTTGTTAATTTTTGCTGCAATATCGTTAGGATCTAATGGATTAAAGTATATTGCAGCTTCCCCCAATATTTCAGGAATGGAGCTAATGTTTGATGCCGCTACCGGTAAACCGCTTTTCATAGCATCAAGAGGAGGGATGCCAAATCCTTCGGCAAGAGACGGAAAAACATAAGCTTCGGCCTGAGTATAAATAATTGCCAGATCCAAAGTCGGAATAAAACCGGGCATGACAACATTATTTTCAACACCCTCTTTGACAACAGCGTATATGAGACGGTCATAAAACACATTTCTTGCTGTTGCGACAACCAAATTTAGATCGGGTTTTTTTGAATTTAATATTTTTAAAGCCTGAAGAAGACGGGGTATATTTTTGTGTTCATAAACATTTCCGACATAAATAATAAATGGCTTTTTGATTTTGTATTTTTCCAAAACACTTTTTTCCTTTGACTCTCTTGTCCTGAGTGAAATCGAAGGATTATCACTTTGACTCCTCCTAAACTCTTCACCTCCGGCTTCATAAGTTACTTCTATTTTCCCAGACGGGACTTTCAGTACTTCCATTATCTCGTTTTTTGTAAAGTTACTCGGAACTATTATTTTTACAGCAGATTTTGCTGCGTGCGTAATCACAAATTTATAAAAAAAATGCTTTAAATAAAAAATAGGCAGGAATCTGGTAGTTGAAGAGGATTTTCCGAATTTGTGCTTTATAAGGTCGTGAATGGTAACAACGTAAGGTTTATTGTAAAAAATCGGAACGTTAAAGTGGCAAAAGTGAACAAGATCTAACTTTTCCCGGTTTATTATCGGAATTAATTTAAATTGTTCAGCCAAAGAATACCAACCAATATCGGCCAAAACTTTACGAAAATTTTTAGCTTTTGGATTATAAAGATTGAAGTTCGATTTCCTTAAAAAAACGACGTAATCATTTTTTTTATCAATTTTTTCAAGATTTTCCAGAAGCTTTTGGGTATATCTCCCAAGGCCTGTTCCTTCCGGTCCGTAAAACCTAGCATCAATGCCAATTCTCACTGCCTACTCCTTAGTTTGGCCAGTCTTCGGGATTTGAGCATATCTAAACCAAAAAATACCAGAATTCTAATAAAATTTGGGTATTTATTAAAATAGTGTTTGTCATAAAAGATCTTCATCGTATCATAAAAACTTGCCGCTGCTTTTAGCCTTGTTTCCTTTAGTGCTTGGGATGTTTTCTCGCTGTGGGTTTTAATTCCTGAAGAGATTCCTTTGTGGTGGATTATTTTAACTTCGGGATTATAATAAATTCTAAAACCGGCTTTTTTTATCCGATAAGACCAATCTAAATCTTCTGCGTACATAAAGTAATCCTCATCAAGCAAACCCACTTTATCCACAACATCTTTTCTGACCAGATAAAAACAACCGGAAGGTGAATCAATTTCGTGAACCCT
>DATCJB010000092.1:0-6533 GCA_036507455.1 Patescibacteria group bacterium
TGCGAATGTGAGGAGAAGAATTTTATACAATAGAAGTAAATATAATCAAGAAGACATACAACCCAATTCACATACAGTGGATTGATGGAATAAGATAAATAAACTTAGGGATGGCAAAAACAAAAATTGTAAGCAGAGCTTTTCTGCGAATAAAACCAAAAATTAGCCGGGAAAAAGCCAGAGAAATCGGCCGTGCAATCCCCCAGGTCCCCTCCGATTTAATTGAACCCCAACTTTCCGAGAATGCTGCATATATTGCTAAAACCCGTTACGCGTTTAGAGACGATGACGGTGAGCCTAAAGAAACTCCAAAAGAAATGTTTTGGAGGATTGCATATTATATCGGAGCCGCTGATCAGATTTACCACGATAAGCAAAGCTTGCGATCCGATGCGGATCTAAAGAAAACTCACTTAAATACTGCAAAAGAGTTCTACAACTTAATGGCTACTCAAAGCTTCATTCCTAATACTCCGACGCTTCTTAATTCCGGAAAAGTCGGACAATCGTTATCTGCCTGCTTTGTTTTGCCGGTTGAGGATAATATGGAATCGATTCTAAAAACAATGTACGATATGGCGATGATTCACAAAATGGGCGGCGGAACAGGCTTTTCTTTCTCAAGGCTAAGACCTAAAGATGATATTATCGGTACCTCAAAAGGCAAATCGACCGGACCGATTGCCTTTATGCAGGCCTACAATGACGTAACTTCCCAGATAAGGCAAGGCGGAGTCAGGCGCGGAGCCAATATGGGAATTTTGCACTACACCCACCCCGACGTTTTGAGATTTGCCGTTCACAAAGTCGATGAGTTTTCCCTAACCAACTTTAACATTTCGGTAACGGTTGACCAGGAATTCATGCAGCAAATTAAAGAAGATGAAAAATATGTTGAAGGCGAATTAAATACAGACGATATTATCGAGGATATCAAGGATGCTTATACCATTCGCGACCTGGACTTAAAGAATGTTCGGGTAGAAGAGGGAGTTAAAAAACTATACGAAATTTGCCGGGCGACCCACGAAGACGAAGGCTACGAACTGATCAATCCCAAATCCAAAGTTATAGTCGGCAAGCTAAATGCCAAAAAAGTTTTTGATTTAATAACTAAACTTGCCTGGCAGTACGGCGATCCGGGAATGATTTTAATTGATAGAGTCAATAATTCCAGGGCAAATCCGGTTCCGAATATCGGTCAAATTGAAGCGACTAATCCCTGCGCAGAACAGCCTCTTCATCCTTATGACGCCTGTACATTAGGTTCGATTAATTTATCCAAATTTGTTTATCCCGAGGGTAATCGAGGGGTAAAAAGTGACGTTCAAAGCGCTGATGTTGCCCAAAGAATTGACTGGAAATCGATGAAGCAAGCGATTCACACGTCAATTCACTTTTTGGATAATGTTTTGGACATGAATGAGTATCCGGTTGCCGAAATTGACGAGATGACCGGAAAAATAAGAAGAGTCGGCCTTGGTGTTATGGGCTGGGCTGACTTGCTTGTCAAACTTGGAATTGGTTACGATACCCAGGAAGGATTTGATTTAGCTGAAAAAGTAATGTCCTTTGTTCAAAAAGAAGCGGATAATGCAAGCGTAGATTTGGCCAAAATCCGGGGAGTATTTCCGGCGTTTAAAGGTTCAATTTATAATAAACCGGGCAGCATAAAACCCCGAAATGGTGCCAGAACTACGATTGCGCCAACCGGTACAATTTCGCTTCTTGCGGATTGTTCAAGCGGTATTGAACCTCACTTTGCCTTAACTTACGCTAAAAATACAATCGAAGGAAAAAGACTTTTTACAACAAACCAACACCTTTTGAAAGCCTTGCAGGAGAAAGGTTTGGAAAACGAGGAAATCTTGGAAAAAATTGGAGATAACAAAGGATCAGTCCAGGGACTGGATGAGATTCCCGATGAGATAAAAAGGGCCTTTGTTGTTGCAGGAGATATTACTCCGTCCAACCATGTTCGAATGGCTGCCGCGTTCCAAAAATTTACCGATAACGGAATTTCCAAAACGATCAACTTTCCTAACGAAGCCACCGTCGAGGACGTTCGTGAAGCGTATTGGCTGAGCTACAAGTTAGGTTGCAACATGATCACAATTTACCGTGACGGTTCAAGAGTCAAACAGGTTTTGGAAGTCAAAAAAGGTAAATCATATTACGATCAGCTTGCCCCGCAATATGCGGGGATAGCCGGCAAAAAGATTATTGACAAAGAGACAGGAGAAGAAATTATCATTCCAAAAAAACGACCAACTCCGCAAGAGGCCTGGGGAATGAGAGTCAGAAAACGGGCAGACGTCGGTCAGGTTTATACGTCCGTTTTTAGAGATTCCGACGGTTCTCCGGTTGAAGTTTTTGTAAATATCGGCAAAACCGGAGGATATATTTCCGGAGCCGCAGAAGTTACCGGAAGACTTGCATCGCGCGCCTTAAAATACGGAGCGAGTTTGGAAGAGGTAGCTTCTGATTTAATCGGTATTTCCTGCGGTACGCCATACGGTTTGGGACAGAACGCAATCCTTTCGGCCTTTGATGCGGTCGGTAAATCTTTGGTTGAAATTGCCAAAACCAAGCAACTTCAATTCTCGATGGAAAATAACCAACAGGAAGAAACGGTTGCGGAAGAAGTATTGGTTGCTCAACCTTCAAAAGTAAATTTAAACGGCTCGCCTCGATTCGCGGGCGAAGCGGGATATACAAACGGCCACACTAACGGTTACGCAAACAGCTCGCCCCGCTTCGCGGGCGAAGCGGGCCACTCCAACGGAGTAAGCAACGGTCACACCAACGGCCAGACTAATGGATATTTGAATGGAACGGCACAAAAAGATACGGTTACTAATGGAGTGCAGATGCCGCTTTCATCACCGAAGTCCATAAACTCTGAATTTGGCGTGCCGAGCGGTTCCGGCAATCAGACCTCAAATGCAAAAACGGCTGATTTAAGAGGAGTGCCCGGCCCACTGCAACTACACGACGAAGAAAAACTTTTGGAAAATAAATTTACGATTTGTCCCGATTGTGCCAGCCCCTTGGTTTACACCGAAGGCTGCCGAAAGTGCGTTAATCCAACCTGCGGTTGGTCCAAGTGCAGCTAACCTCTTCCTTTCCAGGGAACTTCGTTAATTTTCTCCAATTTATTAACATAACGTGCTAACGTAAATAACCAATCCGACAAACGGTTTAGATAAATCATTACGTTTTCGTTAATTTTTTCAATTTCCGACAAGGCAACAACCGTTCTTTCGGATCTTCTGCAAACAGTTCGGGCCATATGAAGCAATGCGCCGGTTTCACTGCCTCCGGGGAGAATGAAATTTCTAAGCTGTGGTAATTGTTTTGTCCAATTATCGATTTCCTTTTCCAGTACTTTTACTGCCGAAGTGTTAATTCTGGGAACTTTGACTTTAACCTCTTCGGGAGTTGCAAGATCTGCTCCTAAAACAAAAAGGTGACGCTGGACACGAGTTAAGTTTTGTGAAATTTCTTTGTGGGGATTTTTGGCTAAAATTACACCAAGTAAAGAATTAAGTTCGTCAATATTTCCATAAGCGTCAATCCGCAAAGACGATTTAGCGACTCTTTGGCCGCCAAAAAGCGAAGTTTCCCCCTTATCGCCTTTTTTTGTATAGATTTTCAATTTCTTTTCCTCTTTATTTGTATTTTTCAGCTTCTTTTTTGAGTTTATTAATATTTTTAACTATCAAAGTTTTATTGTTATAACTGATTAGATCTTTTGATTTTAACTTTTCAAGTTCCCGGCTGGTCGTTTCTCTTGTCATACCAAGCCAATCTGAAATATTTTTATGTGTTAGGGGCATTAGAATGATAATTTTATTTTTTACTCTGGAACCATACTGGTTTGATAAGTATATTATTAAATTAATAATTCGCTCAGAGGTTTTTTCAAGAGTCAATTCTTCTATTCTTTCCGTTAATCCTTCCAAACCCTGTGCGAAGTGACGGGTAAGTTCTAAAAGTACTTCCGGTTCGCTTTTGATGAATTCAATAATCTGATTGGCCGGTGCCCGATTAACCTGAACATCACTGATTGCTTCATAAAAGTAATGATTAGAGAATTTTTCAATTAAAAAAATTGTCGGGAAAAAAGTAATCGGCCGATATACGTGAACGGTTAATTCTTCACCTGACGGAGAGATAACGTACTTTCTTACAAGACCCTTTTTTAAAAGAAATGTACCTAAAATTGACTCATCCGGACGAATTAAAATTTCTCCCTTTTTGTAATAAAGGGGTTTAAATTTAGAGAAGAAAGAATCAATTTTCTTATCCGCGCTCTTATTCATGACCTTACCCTTTTGGCTGGATTATACACTTTTTGTGATTCATATCACATTTTTTAGGTGATTTTATGCACTGATTTTATTTTTAAATTCGGTTAACTTAAGTTTGTTCTTTAATGTTTGTTCTCTGAAGTTCGAGGAGGTTTATATAATACCTAAGGCCAAGTCTTTAGGGTCTAACAACTTTGAAAAAACAGACAGCCTTCTCGGCTTCCGGAGAAATGCTTTAAAAAGGTGATTGTAAATGAGTGTCAAAGTAATCGGATTTAACAATATGAAAATGCAAGGCGATAAGGTTTTGGGGCAGGGTACAATGCTTTATTTTGAATCGACTTTCTACCCGTTTGAAAATTTAATAAAGGTATCCGGTTTAAAATTTAAGGAACTTTTCAAAAAAACTATAATTTACCAACTTTTTTTAATTTTTAAAGTATCGATTACATAATCACTTTGAGGAGGTGAAAATATATGGCCAACGGAATACCGAGTGTTTTTTGGAGATTCCCGTCAATTTTAGATTGGGAGGAAGAACCAATTGCGATAACAGGAGCAACAGATGGTCTGACTGTATCTGAAGATAATAAAAACGTTTATGTCGAGGCTGCTCTACCCGGTATTGATCCAAAAGATATCGAAATCACTTTTGATAAATGGATTCTTTGGGTAAAAGGCGAAAAGAAAGAAGAAGAAAAAAATAAAAAGTATTATAGAAAAGCAACCTCTTCTTTTTCGTACCGTTTAACAGTGCCAGGGGAAGTAAGTGCCAAAACAGAACCTAAAGCAGAAAGCAAAAACGGTGTAATTATGATCACTTTCGGAAAAACCGCAAAGTTACAACCTAAGAAAATTACAGTCAAAGCAAGTTAGAAGTTTTTAAAGAGGACAGAGGTGGAATCACAAAAGGCAAAGAAGGGAAAAATACATGAATTATCACATCACGACTAAAGTTTGTACATTGTCGGGAACAGTAAGGGATCATTTTTTGAGACATTTGAGACAGATAGAGAAGGATTTGTCGGATATGGATCCTAACTTGCCGATTTTAGATGTTATTGTTCGGGAGCATAATAAAAAACGCCTCAACCATCACACCATTGAAGAGATGGAACTTAATGGTTCAAAAGCTTATCTTAAGACTATTCATCCAAAATACCCAAGCTCAGTTTATTTTGATGGGTCAATCAGGTTGATTTTGCCCAAAAAACCGCTATTTGTGAAATTTGAAGGCGGGGTTATCGACAAAGCGCTGGATGTTGGATTTGAAAGATTATTAAAAGAACTGGAAACTTACAAAGGCAAACATTTTTCAGGTTATAGCGCATATCGCGATCATTCTTCAATTAGAGATGGATAAAACAATCGAAAGTCGTGAAATTGTGCAAGTTCTAGGGAGTTAAAAATGAAAGAAGTGATGTTAAATGAAAAAAGATGTATTTGCCGGGAAGATCGAAAAAAAGATAGAAATATTGGAGAGATTTAGGAATTATCCGTATTGCATCTTATCCGTTTATTTAGGTTTCCCCGGTAAAAAGACTTCTTCTAAATCTTTAGTTATGAGTTATTTCCATTCGCTTATTCATAGAAACCTTGATAGCTTTGAAAAAAGGTATTTTTCGAAGAGCTTAGAAAAAATTGAAAAATACCTTAGCGACTCATTTGATTCGAGAGGAAAGAGGAGTGTTGCATTCTTCATTTCAAAAGATCAAAAATTGTCGGAAGTTTTGGAGTTTGAGTACTACTTACCGCCGCTTTGTGTAATTTCATATTCTCCTTATTTAAATCCCGTTCTTGAATCTTTGGAAGATTACAAAAAGTATATGGTACTTCTGGTTGACAGAAAGAAAGCAAGGATGTTCACGGTACATTTGGGGGAGATTGAAGAACAAAAAGACATTTTTGTAAATAATGTTCCCCAACGCGTAAAATCGGGAGATGATACGTGGAATTCACAAGGTAAAATTTTTCGCCACATAGAAAACCACCTGCACAGACATCTCAAACTAGTTGCTTCAAAAACTAGCGAATTTGTAAAAAATGACGGAGTTGATTTTCTTATCATAGGCGGTCACAAAGAGATGTTTTTAAAGCTAAAAAAACACCTGGAATGGCCGGTTAATAAAATGATTGTCGGGGAGATGGTAACCGAGTTAAATATTCCGATAAATAAAATTTTTCAGAATAGTAAAAAGATTGCCTCAAAAACGAAAGGGG
>DATCJB010000093.1:0-6151 GCA_036507455.1 Patescibacteria group bacterium
TGGTGAATGCAACCGGAAATACGCTTAAGTCCACTCTAAAGCTGCTCGGAATCGAAGCACCGGTTAAGATGTAATAACTTGAACCTATAGTGGTTTAGTGTTACTATATTGTGGTTTTATGAGCAAAGAAGGAGAAAACTCAAAACTTCCGTTTAAAGATACCCAAAAAGCGTACCGGTTTGCCGTTGAGACTTTAGTTGGCGGATTGCTGGAAGATCCGGTTAGTTCTCTCTTAAGAACAATTGCCGCCGCCGAAAACAGCCTTCGGGAATATCCAGGAACCAGGGATAATCGTAACTTAAGCGATGAGCACCAGAAACAAAGCGAATTGATAGTCATTGAACTGAAAAGCAAAACGCAAATACCCGTAGCTATGCCGGTTGATTACAAACCCAAAAGAGGTGTACCGGAGAACCAGCATAATGTTACCCAGGTGTATTTATTTGGTGACCAGTCAATGAGCGAAATTGGCCGGTTGCACGGCAATTTGACATACCAAAGAGTTGAACAGCAGGTTAGAGCCGGGGTTAAACGTGTTCTTAAAGAAGTACCCCAGCCGGGTTTTTCTTTGGAAACTTTAAATTTTCGCAGACCATGGACGGATAGATTAAAGGATAGATTATCCCTTTCAAGAGGCGGAATAATCATTAATATTCGTGAGGCCATTTCAAACGGGTCGGGTTACGACGACTTAAAAAAAGCAGGATTTGAGACTTTTCAAATAATGAGTGCCCGAAAGCAGCTGGCTGAACGTCAAACACCGGTTGAGGTACCCAGAGATCATAATAATTGGTCACCAATTTTGGAAGCAATTTCAAATCCGGAAAGTGACGTTTTGACTACCCGTGAATTAATTGACAATCTCACTCGAGGGATTATGCAAAATCATCCGGAAATCTCCGTCAGCCTTTCGGAATTTGTCCGAAGAGCCGGTTTGTATCCCCGATACCAAAAAGGGGATATGGAGGTAATTTTTAATTATCTTGATTGTTTAAGATTGCCCGTAGCCTGCCGGATTGAAGAGACCAAGAATGGTCCCCAACAAGGATTGAGGAATTACTATTTTGCGGTTAGGAGATTCGAGGAAAAGATAATCGGTGAACTTAAGAATGCAAAGGGAGAACGATTTAACCGGATGCGTATACCACCGAGGGTTAGAAACAGGATCAGGAGTCGGGTTAAAATACTATCTGATGGAAACTTGTCGTAAGCGGTAGATGGAAAGTAAATTAGTAATTTCCTCAAATCTCTGATTGCAATTGGTAAATTCAACTGGTATCATTCTTCGAAACACACTAGAATTGCTGGGTGTTTCTGCTCCAAAGAGCATGTAGCAGGTAGTCGAAGTGTTCATAGAGTTTAATTCTTAACTACAAACTACGAACTACTCACTACTCACTATAACCTAATAACTAACTAATGAAAGATTTTACTAAGGTAGTTCTAAAAAATAATATCCTAAAGTCTAATTTTTTCAAAATTAAGGAGACTAAATGAAGGATTATGCCAAGATAATTTTGAAAAATAAACTTAGGCTTGTCGTTGTTCCAATGAAAGACGTTAGAAGCGTCACAGCTTTGATAACAGTCGGAACAGGATCAAGGTACGAAGAAAAAAGAATTAACGGACTGTCTCACTTTCTGGAGCATATGTTCTTCAAAGGGACCAAAAATCGCCCTTCCGCAATAGAAATTTCCTCAATAATCGACTCGATCGGCGGCGAATTTAACGCTTATACCGACCGAGAAAATACCGGTTATTTTATCAAAGCCGAAGCTTCCAAAGGCGAACTTTTAGTCGATATGTTATCCGACATGCTTCAAAACTCGCTTTTCGCCCAGGCGGAAATTGACCGAGAACGGGGAGTAATTATAGAGGAATTAAATATGTACGAAGACGATCCCCGCCGCAAAATTGCCGATATTTATGAAGAGCTTTTGTACGGTGATCATCCGCTTGGCTGGGACGTCGGGGGAAGCAAAGAGATTATTAAAAAGATAACAAAACGTGACTTTTTGGATTATATGGATGCCAGATACGTCCCAAATAATATGGTAATAGCCCTTGCGGGCAACATTAGCGAAACAAAGGCAAGAGCGCTAACGGAGAAATATATGGGAAATATGATCTCAAAACCGGTTACGGGTTATAAAAAGTTTGACGAGAAACAAAACAAACCTCAACTTCGCGTTCAATACAAAAAGACCGACCAGGCCCACGTAGCCGTTGGTGTTAGAGCTTTACCGTTGATTCACAAAGAACGATTTCCGTTGGCGGTTTTGAATACGATTTTGGGAGTAGGAATGTCCTCAAGATTATTTATCAATGTCCGGGAACGAAGAGGATTGGCTTATTACGTTTTTTCCCACTTAAACCGCTATCACGATGTAGGCAACCTTTACGCTCAAGCGGGAGTTGATCTAAAAAGGATTGATGAGGCGATTAAAGTGATTTTAGAAGAATTTGCAAAGATGGCAAAAGTTGTGGTTGACGAAAAAGAGATGACTAAAGCTAAAGATCACATCAAAGGCCGAATGGCTCTCGAGCGCGAGGATACCAAAAGCGTAGCCTGGGCGTACGGCCTCTCGGAGCTCTTGGAAGGCAGAGTCTGGACTGATGATGATATAGTTGCTAACATAGATAAAGTCACGGCAGAGAGCGTGTTAAAGGTCGCAAAGGACGTTTTTAAACCAGCCAATCTCAATTTAGCCGTGATTGGACCTTTCAAAGAAGAAGCAAGATTTAAGAAGCTGCTAAAGCTGTAAATCGACAATAGTCGATCGACTATAGACAATGGACAAATTCTTATGAAGCCTGCGGGACTTGAAAAAACCCTAGTTTTGGTTAAACCGGATGCTTTAAAAAGAGGCATTGCCGGAGAACTTATCAGCCGTTTTGAAAAAGCGGGTTTGAAGATGGTGGGCATGAAGATGGTTTCGGCAGATGAGAAACTGGCGGAAGAACACTATCCGGTTACAGACGATTGGTATTTAAAAGTCGGTAATAATACTTTGTCGGACTGTAAGAAATATGCAATTAACGCAAAAGAAACGATGGGAACCGATGATCCAATGGTGATCGGCAAAATGGTTGGTAAGTGGAATATGGACTTTTTGATGTCCGGACCGGTTGTTGCCATCATTTTTGAAGGCAATCACGCCATAGAAAATGTTCGTAATATAGTTGGTTCAACGATTCCGACGCTCGCTGCTCCCGGTACAATCAGGGGAGATTATTCTTTGGAATCAGCAATTTCGGCCAATTCCCGAAAAAGGGCAGTTTATAATTTAATTCACGCATCCGGTACGCCTGACGAAGCCGAAAGAGAAATTAAGCTTTGGTTTACTCCAAAAGAAATGCACAACTACCAAAGGATTGAAGAAATTCTTTACGGTTAAAATCCCTTCGTCGTTCTGCAATTCAGAACTCTAGGGTAAACCTCTGATTTCTACCTGAACGGCTTCGACCTGGAACACCAAACTTACTCCGTTAATGTCATTTGGCAGATTGTTTCCGACTTTGCTAAGTATTAAATCCTCATCAAGAATCCAGTCATTAGGCTTAACGCTGTCTTTGGCAGTTGTCTGCAATACTACTGTGGGTTCATTGTAAGAGTTTAGTACTGCGTTTGGCTCGGCCAGGTTGACCAATTTGAAGTTTTTAACCATAAAAAAGAATAGCTCGGTCTTTTGATTTTGGACAGCGAATATGTGACCTTTTTCTAAATTTTGAATGTTGTGAATAGGCAGAAGGTCTTTTTTGTCTTTTCGGCTATGGCCGAATATAAATATTGAATTTTTAAGCGGGTGGCGGGGAGTTGCGATTCCTGTTTCCGGAGTGATGTAAGTTAAGTGGTTCTCTTTTTTGCCCGGTTTGGAATCGGCAAGTTGAATCATATCGAAAAAATCTATTTGGGGAATGTTGACGCTTATCGGCAGGTCAAATTCAGACCAAGCCGGATGGATCTCGGGAGCAATCGGCAGAAAAATTGTTTTTGGCGTCTCCGGTTCCTGGCCGACAAGACGTTGGGTGATTGTGAGCGTACTTGTTGATTCACGATCCGAACAAGTCAGAAGTGCAATCGCGGTTGCGGTCAAAAGTCCGCGCTTAATGATTTTTTTTGAAATAATTTCAACTTTCTCTTTCACTTAACTTTTGATTAAACCAAAGCTGTTTGCTAAAATGCAAGGGTTAACAGGCGCCCGTAGTTCAACTGGAAAGAACGGTCGCATCCTAAGCTATTGGTTGTGAGTTCGAGTCTCGCCGGGCGCACCAAAATACAAGTTCGAAGACTCGGGGTATATCACACAAGGAGTGTGATGTACCCCTCGAAGACTCGGGGTATAACACACAAGGGAGTGTGATGTACCCCTCGAAGACTCGGGGTATAACACACAAGGGAGTGTGATGTACCCCTCGAAGACTCGGGGTATAGCTCAGTGGTAGAGCGCTTCGTTCGGGACGGAGAGGCCGCTGGTTCAAATCCAGCTACCCCGACTATTTATGGATCACGAAACAGTCATTTATCAAAGCGACGGCAAAGAAGCGTCAGGCGCAACCCCTCGCCCGGACCCGGGGCAGGCAAATGAACCAAAAGCTGCAAAAGGTGCGACGGGGGAAGTGTCGCTTTCGTTGCCTCAAGAAGATGAAAATTTGCCTAAAAAGCCAATGCGCCGAAACCTGACCCGCTGGATTGGCAACTTTTTGATTGTAATTTCGCTGGTTGGGATTATTATCACTTTCTTTCCTATACTGCTGGTTGAAGTTAATTTTAAAATTCAGCAAATTAAAGGTACGACCTTTAGCGTAGACAAGCCTCCGCAAAGCGGGTTTGGATCACTTCTGAATCAGGATGATCAGCCAACTTTAATTACGCCGGTATCAACCGAATTTGCAATCGTGGTTGAAAAAATTGGCGCGAATTCTGTGGTAGTTCCAAACGTAGATGCTTCCGACCCGGCAATTTACAACCAGGCGCTTAAAAAAGGTGTAGCGCAAGCGGCCGGCAGCGCGATGCCCGGTCAAAACGGAATTAGCTTTTTATTTGCCCACTCTACCTTAAATCCGTGGGACGTTCCCAGATATAATGCCGTATTTTATCTGTTGAGAACTTTGGAGATTGGCGACAGGGTAATTATTTATTATCAGGGAAGAAGATTTAACTACGCAGTCTATGACAAACAAATTGTTGGCGCAAATGACGTTGGTTTTTTGCGAAAGCAATATAACGAGTCGGTTTTGGTTCTGCAAACCTGCGATCCGCCCGGCACTACCTGGAAGAGATTGCTGATCTTCGCAAGACCAGAAGTCCAGAATGCAACAAATGCAACATAAGCAACATACGCAACAGAGGTTAGTTTTTGTAAGACTGGATGAATCTTGTAAGTAAATAACCGACTTCTGATCTTAGTCTTTCAACTTTGTCATAGTCTTCTTCTGAAAAGTCTCTGATTACATCTAATGCTATTTCTAAAAGAGCTTCAAGTTCAGCAAGTGATCCTTCAGCGATTGAGAAAAATTGTTTAGCTTCCTTAGAGGATTTCCTTGATCTTGAATATCCCTCAACAATGTTCGCGACGACCGATATTGCGGCTCTTCTAATCTGACTTGTAAGACCAAAAGCTTCTAGTTTTGGAAAGTTTTCAGTAATAAAGTAGACAATCTTTACCATTTCTCTGGCCCGCTGCCAGACGATTAATTTGTGATAACCCTTTGTTGCTTTTGTCTCGTTTGTTGCGTTTGTCACCTATTGCAGATTAATCGCATAAAGATTCGGAAGGCTGCCGGAGCCCTGGTTGAAGGTGGTTAGGATGACAAGTTTTGAGCCGTTGGGCCAGACGTATACGTTGGAATTTTCGAAGCTTCCGGAATAAATCGTGACGCGGTTGGTTCCTTCAACTTCGACGATATCGATTTTATCCTTCTCAACTAAAACCAAATGTTCTGAATCGGGATACCAAAATACCTTTTGGGCCTTTGGAAGCTCGAATTGGTCCGGCGTTTTGATTAGCGGATTCGGATCTTTGAACTTGTGGACGATTATTTTGTCTTTTTCCTCGACAAAAAACTTAAATTCATCGGGTGACCAGATCAAATTAGCAGGATAGGGGTTTAGTTTGCCGGATATTGAAGCTTCATTTTTTAGGATTAA
>DATCJB010000094.1:0-6819 GCA_036507455.1 Patescibacteria group bacterium
ATTGCACCGTCACCGACAGGAATCCCGCACATTGGCAATACCCGTACCGCTCTTTTTAACTGGCTTTTTGCAAGGGCCAATAATGGAAAATTTATAGTACGTGTGGAAGACACGGACCGTCAAAGATTGGTTGAAGGTTCACTTGAAAAAATTTTGGAAATTTTGGAATTTTTAGGGCTTGATTGGAATGAAGGACCAAAAGTCGGGGGAGATTTTGGGCCATATATTCAGTCAGAGAGAAAAGATTTATATCAAAAATACGCAAAAATTTTAGTTGAAAAAGGAATGGCTTACGAAGATGAAGGAGCGGTTCGTTTTAAGGTTGAAAAAGGCAAGATTTGGAAATGGGATGACCAAGTCCACGGAGAAATTTCGTTTAAATCCGACGTTTTGGAAGATTTTGTGATTTTAAAATCTGATGGTTTTCCTACTTATCATTTAGCAGTGGTTGTTGACGACAATGCTATGAAAATTTCTCACGTTTTACGCGGGGACGAATGGATTTCGTCAACCCCTAAACATTTAATGCTTTATTCCAAATTAGGTTGGAAGCCTCCGGTATTTGGTCACCTTCCTCTAATACTTGGTCCGGACAAGTCCAAGCTTTCCAAACGTCACGGTGCCCAGTCTGTTTTGGATTATCGCGACGAAGGATATTTGGCTGAAAGCTTAATTAATTTCATGGCTCTTCTTGGATGGTCGCCAAAAGACAATCAGGAAATTTTATCGCTCGAAGTTTTAATTAAAAAATTTGATCTAAAGGATGTTAATACCACTAACCCTATTTTTAACCGGGATAAATTGGACTGGTTTAATAGGAAGTGGATTAAGAAACTTTCAAATGAAGATTTGTATTTGCGGTTACAACCATTTATCCCAAAAGATTGGGATAAAAATTACGTTGTTGCTTCTTTGGATGATGCAAAGGAAAGGATGACAATCCTCCCTGATTTCGCAACTTTTGTCAAAGGAGAATTTGAAAGACCAAAAACAGTTTATGTTAAAAGAGTAGCCCAAAAGCCTGAAGATAAAAAATTTATTAAAGAGTATTTGTCTTTTTTGGGTAATGTCGAATTTATTTCCGGCAATCTTGAAACCAAAAGTCTTGAATTTGTTAAAGGTTCAAAGCTTGATTTACGCAGTACTTTTATGCTGGTTAGGCGTATAGTTTTAGGAGCAGACATTACCTTACCCTTGTTTAGCGCTTTTGAGAGAATGGGTAAGGAGGAAGTATTGGAAAGGTTAAAAAATGCGATCTAAAGTAATTTTGGCAATTGGTGCTCACGCCGACGATACCGATTTTAGTGCAAGCGGCACAGTTGCTAAATTTATAAAAGATGGTGCAACTGCTTACTATTTAATATGTACCAACGGAAACAAGGGTTCGGACGATCCTAAAATAACTTCGGAAAAACTGGCTCAAATCAGACGCAACGAACAGGAAAATGCGGCTAAGGTTTTGGGAGTTAAAAAGATTTTCTTTTTGGATCACAACGACGGTGAATTGGAAGTAACCCTAAAGCTTAAGGAAGAAATTGTTCGGGTAATTCGCCAGGTTAAACCTACGACAGTTATTACGATGGATCCTACTATGCGTTTCTCTGTTGGGTTGGGGTACATAAATCACCCGGATCATTTGGCGATGAGCGAAGCGGCATTATCCGCTATATATCCGCTTGCCCGCGATCGGTTAACTTTTCCGGATCACGAAAGAGAAGGCTTGAAACCCTGGAAAGTCGGCGAGGTTCTGCTATCTAATTTTGACGATGCCAACTGCTTTGTGGATATTTCCCAAACTTTTGAAATAAAGCTTAAAGCGTTGAAGGAGCACAAAAGTCAAATTAAAGATATGCAAAAAATGGAAGATCAAATGAAAAAACGCTGTTCCCAACTGGGTAAAAAAATAAAAGTTAAATACGCCGAAAGTTTTAGAAGACTTCTAATTGATTTTGTTTAACGGACGATCGAGGAGTCAACGACTTTTCTTTCAGGTTGAAGCAAAACCGCTTTATTGTCAACGTCAACAGCCATCATCATGCCTTCACTTTTGATCCCCAAAATTTTTTTGGGTTCCATGTTTAATATGACGGGGATTTGTTTACCTACGAGATCTTTTGGTTTAAACCATTCGGCAATACCGGCCAAAATTGTCCGCTTAAAAACTTTAAAATCAATCGTTAATTTGTAAAGCTTTCCGCTGCCTTCAACTTTTTCGGCAGCTTTGATTGTTCCGATTCTGATATCTAATTTTTGAAATTCATCAAAACTTACTTGAGGTTTCATTCTGTTGAAGTATATATCAGAATAAATTTGACGGTCAAATACACAAAAAAGTTAAAAAATGTTAAATTTCGATTAATTCTCCGGTTGTAAGTCCGATAAATTCAATATTTTCGTTCTTAAAATAATCTTTAAACCGCCCGTAAAAATTATTTCTGGCAGTTTCGTTCCAGTGCCAATCGTGTACGGGGATAATTATTCGGGGTTTAAGATTTTTACCGGTTTCGACGGCCTCGGTTGTTGAACACCAGGGCGCCTGAACGGGAAGTGCTAAAACGTCAGTGTTTAAATCAAAGTGTAAAGAGTCGCCGGGGTGGGTTAATTTGCCGAATATTTCAAAAAGAGTATTTTGGGGAACATCTCCTGAAAATATCCTTTCGTGCGGGACCTCTTTTATTTTTATGTCTTTATTTCCTTTAGTATTAACTTCGATCCCTTCCTTTTTTAAAATTTCAGCAACGGATTTATTGGAAATTATTTCGCAATTCGGAAATCTTTTGTCAATTTCCAAAACTAAAGGAATGTACAAGTGATCGGGATGTTCGTGGGTAATGAGTAAATAATTTAGAGTGACAATTTTTCCCAAGTCCAAAGCGTTTGCCTCAAAAGTATAATTTCCCGGATCAACAATAACTGTTTTGCCGTTTTCTTCAATTCTTAAACAAGAATGGACGTGCTTTGAAATTTTCACTTATAGATTTATATAATACACTAGTGTTGCAAAATGAACGAAACAGGAACAATTTCAATAATTTTGGTATAATCCCAGGTTAGATATGGAAGAGATAAAATATTCCGAAAAAGAAATAAAAAAAATTTGGCTTGAGGATTTGGCAAATTTTATTGTCGAAGCCAACAAAAATACCTAGGCTGCGGAAGGTGCGGAGGTCGAACCTGAAAGGAAGGGTTATAAAGAGTTGGAATACAAGAAAGGAAATTGGAGACTTCGGGATAGTTATGCCGGATATTTTAGAGCACCGGGAATGACGACGGTTTACTATAAAGATTTTCCGGCCTGGTCGATGTCTTACGGGGGAACCGGTCAAACGGAAGGTTTTGAAGATCAGGCAGACAAAACCTTTAAATTTTTGCAAAAAGCATTAATGCTTGTTACTCCCGAAATGCCATTTCGGGGCCCGAAAGAATTTAAGGAAGGGGAAAATTTATATGAGTTTGATTTACTTAGCGGAGACATAACAGATGGAAAATGGGAAGAAAGAATAGTTGAAAAAGGTCAACTTACGTTTTCTCAATCCGGAATCGTTGGGATTTTCGTAAGTAAAGGCCCGAACGGTAAACCGATTTATCCCTGGAACCGATAGTTGGTGAACTTATTATTTAAGAGTATTTTTTGTTTTTCTTAGAAAAACCCGGGTGTTATACTTTGTTTCGTGCATTTGATACCGCCGTTTATTGCGATTCTCTTCAGTCTGGTTTCTTTTAGCATAGTATTCAATTACAAGCCGGCTGTTTTAGGAGAGTCCCAATTATATTCTCCAATTTCCAAAGATCAATCAATAATTTCCTCAAATTTTCCTACTCCCACTTCGATTCCAACATTCTTACCGACTCCAACTCCTACCCCCGTGCCGACAATAGTTCCGACTCCGCCGCCGATTTCCAAAGAAGATTATCTCTTAAAAGAAGTCAATAATTTTAGAACTTCAAAAGGTTTACCTTCTGTTTCAAATGATGCGAAGACCTGCAGCTTTGCAAAATTAAGGGCAAAAGAATTAACAACTGGTTTTAATCACGACGGTTTTAGAAATCGCGTCGATAACTATCAACTGCCTTATCCAAACTACAGCAATGTTGTTGAAAATATTGCGATGAATAAAAATTATAAAGGCGTAATTAGCCAATGGATAAATTCCCCCGGACACGCGGAGAAGATGTTAAAAGATACTCCTTTTGTTTGTATTGGAATAGAAGGCAATTTTTACGCTTACGAAGGATGGAAACCTTAATTATTTTTTGAGGTGTTTGAAGTATTCTACTTGTCTTAATCTTTTTTTAGCCTCATCTTTTGTCTTGTAAGGACCGCCCAAATAGCCGGCCTTGCGTTTAACGACCATTTTTAATGGTGTCTGATTTTATTTCCGCTTGGCCAGGGTCTTGGGAATTTTATGGCCGGAATTCCCTTTCGGGATTTGGTTTGATTATTGCCTTTAGAATTTTTTATTTTTGCAAAGAATCTTCGGATCATTGATATTGCTAAATTCTTATCCAGGATTTGCTTGTTTTTTCTTCTTTCATTTTTACATCTTAAATATAGCACGAAGGTTATGAGACTAGATTATTTAAGCTCATCATAATTAAATAGCCATCAAAATAAACAATATTCCGGCCACTATCATAATCCCTCCCATAAATTTTGCGTATACACCTTTGGTTGGACGGAATGTATCTAGTCCCAAGCTGGGAAACTCATTCAAGTAGAAGCCGCAATAGATTCCGATAGTAATTAGATAACTTGCAATGGTTATAACAATAATTTTACCAAAAGCGACATTGGTGAATCTTGGGGCTATTAAATAAAATAATAAAAATATCAAGAAATAAATCGCATTTAAAGTATAAAAAGATTTTATCTTTTTCGGGCGAAGTTTTATTCCTTTGGTCACGTAATTTCACTTTAACAGCAATTAGGAAATTAAACAAAGTTATTGAGAAAACTTAGCTGCGGGATTAGGATTTATGATCTATAAAACCGATTCAAAGTTAATTTACCGGCCGTAGTTGATGATTTCCTTTATCCTCCGAAGCTCAGAGAGCGAAGGAGGAGAACTTTTGATTGGTGCAGGTAAATTGAGTATCCTGGATTAATTTATCAAAAATCAAATTTATTGCTGATTTCTGATAATAATTAACTGTAAGTACTCTCGTCTCTTTTTCTAATGTCAATAATTTCTATTGTTTGATTAGTTTGACTAACATCAAATAGTATTCGCCAGTTACCTACACGATGACGGAATTCTGCAGCCGGATAATCGACTAGTTTAATTGTACCAGGCATTCGTGGGTTGCTGGAAAGTCTATCTATTTTATTTTTAATGTTTATTTGATATTGTTTCGGGATTTTTTTGAACGATTTCGCAGCACGAGGAGAATATATAACTCTATACACAATTAAATTCCTGTTTCTTTATAAAGTTCCTCGGCAGGTATTCCTTTACCAGATTTTACTTTTTTCTTCTCCTCGATTAATGTTTTGATATAAACTTTGTCAGTCAGTTCTTTTATAGCTAATTGGAGTTCGTCAATCATTTCTTGCAACTGGTTGTAGTTTTCTACAGAGGTTAGAATGGCAGTGGGTTTACCTTGGCTAGTAATAACAACAGGCTCATTTGACTTCTTGACAGTGTCAAGAAGTTTAGTTAAATCTTTACGAAGTTCGTGGGCACCTACAAATGTAGAAGATAATACATTAAACATATTATGGTTACTTTAACATATCCGTTACGAATTTATCAACATTCGAAGCTAACTAAGCTGCGGGACTAGGATTTATGATCTGTAAAACCATTCAAATTGAATTTGCCGGGCATCTCGGTCTAAACCCATTTGGGTCTCTCAAACTGCGCTAAGTTTGTGGGCTTTCATTAGACAAAAGTTCATAACTACATCAAGACCATGCAATTTTGCATAACTTTCAGCTTCAGAATTGCTAATCCCTTCTTGCATCCAGATCGTTTTTATATCACCACGTTCTACGACCTCTTTTACATGAGGCAATACTTCTTCGCTTCTACGAAATATATCAACAACATCAATTTTAATATCTTTTGGAATAGATAAAATATTAGGATAGGCCTTTTCACCAAGGATTTCAGTAATATTTGGGTTTACAGGAATGATTTTATATCCTTGAGATTGAATGTAAGTTGCGACTTCAAAGCTGTAACGCTTCGGGTTATCGGATAAACCTACAATTGCAACGGTTTTGATCTTTTTGAAGAAATTTTGCTGAACCATACATATTTAGTATAGCAATTGCTGGAGTAGTTGATGATTTCCGTTTACACTGAGTGTAATCGAAGTGAACCCCAAATTGGGTAGAAATTATCAAGTATCCGGAATTAGTTTATCGAAAAAGTGTAGAATATTTACAGAGTGGAGAAAAATTCACATACAAGAATAACCCCATTGTTTATTGAATACACTAATATGAAATTCTGGTGGCTTTACCTTGTTCGCTTTCTAACACCAGGGCTAATTTATTTGGAAATCATTAAGGGTGGGATAAAATTTAGCCACAGTAAGATTTTTGATGTATTGTCAATAATCTATGTTCTGATACTCGTGCCTTTACTAGCTATTAATCTTTATTTCTCATTTGTATTGAATATTGATATTGAAAATCAGTTATTTAAATATATCTATACTTTCTGGATCTTTCTAGCCGTAGCTTTCATATTGATTATTCCTTCAATAGTTTTGTCTAGAAATATTAATATTCGTTTAGAAGATATCCTAGAATATGGGCCAATAGAAAATCTAGAAAAATCACGAGCATTTAGATTTATAGTCCTATTTAAT
>DATCJB010000095.1:0-3764 GCA_036507455.1 Patescibacteria group bacterium
AAAAAACTTAGAAAAATTAAAGTTAGACTCTAAAACTTTTGAAAATTTTAAAAGTCTCCGAAATCAAATTGACCCGGTCGAAAATCTTAAAAATTTAAAAAAACAGGAAATTAAGGTCGTTGGACTTTTTGAAGAAAATTATCCGGAAAATTTAAAACAAATTTTTGATCCGCCTCCGTTAATTTATTACCGTGGAAATTTAAAACCGGCTGATCGTTTATCTTTAGCGGTTGTAGGATCTCGAAAAATGACCAGTTACGGCCGAAGTGTTACCGAAGAGATGGTTTATGGGTTAGTTCAGGCAGGATTGACAATTGTTTCCGGGATGGCCAGAGGAGTTGATTCGGTCGCGCACACAAGCGCAATTGAAGCCGGTGGAAGAACAATTGCGTTTATGGGTTCGGGAATTAATCAAATTTATCCGCCTGATAATAAAAATTTGTATTATAAAATTATCCAAAAAGGTGCGGTTCTTTGCGAATACCCACCCGAGTATCCGGCATTACCGGGAAATTTTCCTTCCAGAAATCGATTAATTTCAGGATTTTCGCTTGGAGTTTTAATAACGGAAGCCGCCCGTGATTCAGGTTCTTTGATAACCGCAAACTCTGCAATAGAACAGGGCAGAGAAGTATTTTGCGTTCCCGGGTCAATTTCCTCACCATTGTCTGAAGGTCCAAACGAATTAATCAAAAACGGAGCGAAATTAACTTCCAAAATTACCGATATTTTGGAAGAATTGAATATCGATGAAAAATTTGAAGGTAAAAAAGAAATTATAGCCGAAAACAAAGACGAAGAAATTCTCCTTACTCTTTTAGTAGATGCTTCCAAACACATAGATCAATTGGTCAAAGAAAGCAGACTTGAAACTCCAAAAGTTTTATCAACCTTAACGATTTTGGAAATTTCCGGAAAGGTTAAAAATCTGGGAAACGGGGAATATAAAATCGGAAGATGATGAATTACTCTTTAAGAACTACTCCAGTTCCTATTGATAAGTCTCCATAGTTTTTTAATAAGCCGGGTAATTTATCACACGCTCTAAGCGCTTCTTCTTTGGCAGTTTCATCTAGGGGATGAATAAAAAAATTATTAACTGCATTGGTTGCATTCATAAGGTCAATTGCCGTAGATATCCTTTTTTTGTGAACGTTTGTTTCTTGCTCTATCATTATCTGTAATATATATCTCAAGTTTTCCATTGTCAATTTAATTTGACAAACTGTGTTACTCTTTAAAAAGTGAAAGAAATATTTAACTTGGCCCAAACAGAAAGCGAGCAGATGGCAGATTTGTCCATCCCTTTTGCCATGGAAACGTGGAGTAATAGCGATGTAAGAATAATTGGTGATTTTGCCGGACACGTCATTGGAGAAAATTTCCATACGGCAACTAATGACGGAATCGGCCACAAATTAATTTTAGCCCTGAAACACCACAGGTGCTACGAAGCCGGATTTGATTTGGTTCGCATGCAAACTAACGATTTAATTAGAGGCGGAATTCCGGCAAAGCAATTATTGCCTTTTATTTCTTTACCCAATGAAAATCCAAGAGACGTAAGCGATTTGATGAGGGGAATTAGAGATGCCTGCAGGGAAGTTAGTTGTGCAGTTATCGGCGGCGAGACAGAAGTAATAAAAGACGTGTTTAAAAGTTCAAATGAAATGATTTGTGAAGCGACAGCTGTTGGTTGGCAAAAAGTCGAAAAAGTTTTTACAAGGAGCGGCTATTTAAAAGGTGACGGAGTTTTCATCCTTCCGTCAAACGGTCTTCATTCAAACGGTTGGGGGGACGTTGTAGGCAATATCCACGAGTTTGATTTGGGAAAAAGTCTTGGGAAAGGAAGAATATTTTATAATACTTTTTTTCTGCCCACTCCAAGTTATGTTGAAGATATAGCCAAATTAATGGAAGCTCAAATAAACATTAAAGGAGCGGAGCACGTTACCGGAGGCGGTTTTGCAGCCAGGCTTAAAAGATTAGTATCTGAATTTGAAGTCTCCATTAAGCCGTTTAAAAAACCTAAAGTTTTTGATTATATTCAGGAAGTTTTGGGTTACGATAATGAGCAAATGTATAACACATTTAACATGGGTGCCGGGATGATTTTAATAATTGATAAAAATGATTTTGACAAAGTTAAACAAATTAGCAGTGAAGTTGCAATTAAAAAGATAGGAGAATTAATTTAAGTGGAGTTAGTAATTGTAGAAAGTCCTACAAAAGCAAGAACGCTGACAGGAATTTTGCCGAAAAAGTATAAAATTGTCGCTTCAATGGGGCATGTTAGGGATTTACCAAAGAGCGAGCTGGGAATTGACGTCGAGAAAAATTTCCAACCCCGTTACATAATTCCAAAGGACAAGAAAAAAGCGGTCAATCAACTGGTTAAATTGATGCAGGAAGCTGATAAGTTGTATCTGGCTACCGATCCGGATCGCGAAGGAGAAGCAATATCATGGCATTTGTTAAAGTTAGCCCAGGATAAAGATAAGGGTAAGAAAGCCAAAGTTGGGGAAAATAGTAAGCCGGTAGTTTATCAGCGTGTCACATTTCACGAAATTACTTCACAGGCCGTCAAAGAAGCATTTGATTTAGCCCATGATTTGGATCATCACCTAATTGATGCCCAGCAGGCAAGAAGAGTTTTGGACCGTTTGGTTGGTTACCAAATCTCGCCTATCTTGTGGAAAAAAATCAAGAGAGGATTGTCGGCCGGAAGGGTTCAATCGGTGGCTTTGAGGTTAATTGTTGAAAGAGAACGGGAAATTGAAATATTTAAACAGGTCGAATTCTGGAAACTTGAAGCAATTTTAAAAAAAGAGACAAACGGGACTAATGAATTTAGCTCGTGGTTGATTGAGAAAGAAAATAAAAAATTAATTCCCAAAAACAAAAAAGAAACCGATCAAATTTTAAAGGATTTAGGGGACTCTATATATAAGGTAGGAAAGGTTGTTAAAAAAGAAGTTAAAAGAAATTCTACTCCGCCGTTTACAACGTCAACACTGCAGCAGGCTGCTTCATCTAAGTTCGGGTTTCCGGCCAGGACAACAATGAGCCTTGCTCAAAATTTATACGAAGAAGGTTTAATTACTTATCACAGAACTGACTCTGTTAATTTAGCCGAAATTGCTTTGGGACAAATTAGAAAGTTTATCGGTAGCGAGTTTGGACCCGGTTATTTACCGAAAGTTGCCAAAAAATATAAGACCCGTTCAAAATTGGCCCAGGAAGCCCACGAAGCAATCAGGCCTACCAAGACAGAAGTAACAAGTGACAAGTTACAAGTGATAAGTGATAAACACAAAAAACTTTACGATTTGATCTGGAAAAAAACAGTCGCTTCACAAATGAATGAAGCAATTTTTGATCAAACCAGCGTTGACGTTTTGGCGAAAGACTATACTTTCCGTGCAACCGGACAGGTTATCAAATTTGACGGCTGGCTGAAAGTTTATGGAGTTGAGGATGACGAAGATAAAAAAGAAGACGAGAAAAGTCTGCCGGAATTGACGGAAGGCGAGATTTTGGATTTGGTAAGTTTGAACCCGACCCAGCATTTCACCGAGCCTCCGCCGAGATATACCGAAGCAACTTTAATAAAGATACTTGAACAGAATGGAATTGGCCGTCCGTCAACTTACGCTCCGATAATATCGACGATTTTGGACCGCTACTACGTTGAGCGGGAAGAGAGAAAATTAAAACCGACGACATTGGGAATTACAGTTAACGACTTTTTGATCGAGCACTTT
>DATCJB010000096.1:0-3992 GCA_036507455.1 Patescibacteria group bacterium
AATAATTTGTCGATTAATCTGCGTCTTTCTGATTGAGAATAGCCGGACAGAAAAATCGCTCTGGGGCTAAACCAGGCGGCATCATAAGGATAAATTACTCTTGACTTATTAGCAAAATTTTTCGAAATTTCCAAAAAAACGCCGATTTCCTGATCGGAATTAAAATCTCTAAGCAACTTGACAAGCTGGTCATCATCCAAAACGTCAAATTGAATTAACCACGTAGCCGCAAACTGATTTTTTTCAACCAATTTGTATTGATCCCGAATCGGTTTCAAACTTTTATCAACCCACAATTCCCTACCGCGTACCGGGTTAACTAAAGTTAAATAACGGTTATCGCACAATTGATCGTCTGCTGCAATTGCGGAAGGTACGAAAGCGGTCAATGACAAAAACGAAAGCAGAAACAAAAAAATACTACAAACAACCTGCTCAAAACTAAATTTCAAAGCCATAATACTTTAACTTATCAATTTGATCTTTACTTAAATCTTCTAATTTTGATTTCAAAACAAACAAACTCGAGTTTTGTCCGTTTTTTATTAATTGGTCGTAATTTACTAAATATAAGCGGATTGGTAAATCTTTAGGACAATCACAATATAAAAATGTAGGCGGGCTGGCCAAAAACATGGTTTCAAAATTGTTTTTCAACTTTGGAATTTTATCCATCCAGGGATAATATGTATTGATTTTTACGGGCAATTTAAAACCTGATTGCCAATAAATTAACCACTCATCAGGAATCACAAATAAAGTTTCACCTGACTCTTTTTGTTCATTTTTCATTATTTTTATTGCCTCGCCGATCGTAAATTGATTTGAATAATTAACATACCAGTCCCGTTGCATATCATTTTTAACAAACAGAAATTCCCTACCCCACGACAAACTCAACAAAACAGTTGCACCCAGCAGGTAAATTAATATCGTTTTTACCAAAAAAGATTTTGCTGTTTTTATGCTGTCGATTGAAGTCAAAACGGTAAACAGGACCAATAAAGCAAACCAGGGTAATAAATGAAAACCCCGGTAGAAAACATGCGTCGGCTGAATAAATCTTAAATTTGCCAAACCAAGCAAAATAATAATTAAAATTACCAACGAATATTTCTTTTTCCATAAAAGCCAAACAAGGTTTGACGATAAAATTAACGATAATAGTTGAATAATTTTTCCGCTTGGAGTTTCGGCTGGGGTAAATATTGAAATTAATGGAGTAACAAACGATTTGATTGTCCGAACAAGTAAAGGTTCATTAGAATCAAATGGTATATATCTAAAGTTATAAAATATCGTTTGGTCAATATATTCCTTAAACGAAGATGTCAAAAAAAACAAAACGATTAAAGGTAAAGTGCCGATTATCACATAAAGAATATTTTGACGCGTAATTTTTTTCTGAATAATCAAAAAAATAGAAATACCAAATATTAACGGCCAAAGAGGCAAGATCAAAAAAAAGATTACCGACAAACAAATACCGATTAATATTGATTCTAATTTTGAAATTTCCTTAAGTTTTTTAAAGGATATGACTGCTATATAAACCAAGGGGTAAATTGCAAGCGATTCTGCCAAAAAAAGATTACCCATTAGATAAACTTTTGTAGTTTCAAATATAGGCGCAAAAACTAAGACCGCCAAACCAAACCTGAAATATAAAAATATTAACCACAAAATCCCGTAGACTATCATAGCTTCCCGATGGTGTTTGACCAGTAAAAATATGCTGTTCGGTTTAGTAATTTTCTGAATCGGAACGCTAAGAATCGGTGCGAGAGGTTGGTGATTTAAAAACGCTTCGGAATAAAGTTTACGTCCTTCAATAATTTGCCGGCCCAAAACAAAATTATATTCTTCGTCTACAAAATGCAATGCAAGCGCCTTATTTTGATAAAAATATCCGTTAATTAAAAGAAAAAACAATAATATTAAAAATGACAAAATCTTAAAGAGTCCGTTTTTTGTCAAATACCCAAATGACATCAGTCGATTTTCAAATATCTCCATATAACTATTTGATTAAAATCTTTTTCTTCAAGTTTTTGATAACCAGCCTCTTCTATACTCCTTAAGGTATCCTCATCGGGGTCAAATACCGGCTGGAGATATCTGAATAACCAAATTGTTTTCGGGTTTTGAGATTGCCACTTACTTTCAAACGACCAGGGAACGGATTTAGAATAAGAAGACTTATTCTTCGCATACTCAGAATAATAGACGTAAAGAGCAGTTTGACCGTCTGTTACAAAAACAGATAAAGCATTCCGGTTACTGTTTGCCTCAACATAATTGACCGCACTTCTCCAATCCTCACGGTGAAACTTTGGATTGATCAAATATACAGTACTTGCAGTAAATTGAATAAGAATAATTAAAAGTAAAATAATATTTGAAAATAATTTTTTGTATTTTGAAATTCCCAAAGCTGTCAATAAATAGAATGCAGGCAAAATAAACAAAACTCTAAAATAAGCAAAAACGGGTATAAATAATGAAATTATCAAAGCAAAAAGAGGGGGAAGTATAACCCAAGTCCACAGTAAATTTTCCTGTGCCTTGATCTTTAAAGTTTTAAGAAGTACGGCAATATACGGCAGGGAAACCGCAATAATTAGTGCAATATAAATCAATTTGTTATCCGGGCTGATTCTGCCAATCAATATTTTAACCGGTAGAAGAACTGCTTCTTTCAAGCCAAAACCTCCGACAATATCTCCCCAACCAGGTAAATTTTTAGCTGTATAAAGTCCCTGGTCTAATTGCCTGATAAAAAAACCGGATAAAGGAATTAAAAAAATAAAGCTAACCAAAATCGGCCTGGATAATTTAACCCAATCCTTTTTATGAAAGAAAAAAACATGAAACAAGTGAACCGGAATTATCAAATAAGCTAAATAATCCGACGAAAAAACCAACAAAAGCGACAGAAAATAATATAAGGAATCCATAAACACTCCTTTTCCTTTAACCAGCTTAATAAAATAATATGTTGATAAAGTTGCGGCAAATGCGGCCAAAGAGTACATTCTGGCTTCCTGGGAATAGTAGATGTGCAAAGGAGCCAGGGCTAGAAGAAGTGATGAAATCAAAGCAACTCGTTTGTTAAATAATTGCTTTCCGATTAAATAAATTAAATAAACCGTCCCAATTCCTAATAATAATGAAGGCAAGCGAGCCGAAATCTCGCTGAAACCGAAAATGTGCGTGGTAATCCAAAGAATCGCAAACCAGCCGGGAGGGTGAAAATCGCCAATCGGGTAAGAAGTTACAAATTGCCAAAAAGAAAGCTGTTTGGCGTAAACAACGTTAATCGCCTCATCAAGCCAAAACGATTGGTTGATGTTAATTAAACGTATTCCAAAAGCTAAAGCTAAAATAGCCAAAATCACTTTAAGTATTGTATCATTTCATCTTTTTCAAAATTCAGGAATAAGTTTATTTGACAAATGTCTATTATAGGATATAATTCTCTCTATGAGTAGTTCTGGAGTCGAATCTGTCCCAGGTCTTTCAATATTTTTAGAACAAACTGAAGCATCAAAACAACCGTTGCCGGAACTTGACAAGTCTGGAAGAAAATTCTGGAAGGTAATTCAAACTCATAATGGAGACGTAACTCCTATTACAATCCTAGTAAAAATACTAACTAGTAAAGATTTGGCTTCACATTCACCAAGAGGATTTGGGTTTGCAGCAGTTTATGTATCTGAAGAAGCAAAAACTATTATTCAAGAAATAACCCAAAAAGGTGAATTCAAAGCATTGACCGAGGCATGTAATGGTCATTGTCTGGAAGTTAAAAAAGAAATGATAGCCTTAGGTTGGGATGAGCATATGAAAAAAAGAATACTAGCATACGGTTACAGTAACAAAGGTCGCATTCTTCTTGGAATGGACGGGTTTTTTGGAACCCCTCCAGGGAGTTACGAAAGGCTACAAGCGGAATTAGCATTTGATACAGCAACTCGGTTGTTAACAATCGG